>NZ_CP127409.1:2877071-3196746 GCF_030291135.1 Rhodanobacter thiooxydans
ACCAGCCGGAAGAACTCCTCGCCGAGGTAGTACACGATCAGGTCATCGATCACCCCGCCGCGCTCGTCCAGCATGCAGGAGTACAGCGCCTTGCCGTGCACCTTCAGCTTGTCGATGTTGTTGGCCAGCAGGTGGCGCAGGAATTCCCGGGTGCGCGCGCCGTGCAGGTCGACCACGGTCATGTGCGAGACGTCGAACATGCCGGCGTCACGACGCACCGCGTGGTGCTCCTCGATCTGCGAGCCGTAGTTGATCGGCATGTCCCAGCCGCCGAAGTCGACCATGCGCGCGCCGAGCGCACGGTGGGTGGCGTTGAGTATGGTCTTCTCGGTCATCGCGGCGGCGCCTTGCGGGGAAAGTCCCACATTATCGCCGCCGGCAACGGGCAATCCAAGCGGTGCGCGGCCGTTGGCCGCGGTGCGTCAGTCGTCCGCGCCGCCATCCAGCGTGGCCAGCACCCGCGCCACGACCTGTTCGGCCAGCTGCTCGGCGCGCTGCCCGTCGCTCAGCAGATGGATGTCCGGCGCCTCGGGCCGCTCGTACGGCGCGTCGATGCCGGTAAAGTTGCGGATCGTGCCGGCGCGCGCCTTGCGGTACAGGCCCTTCGGATCGCGCCGCTCGCACTCCGCCAGCGGCGCGTCCACGAACACTTCCATGAATTCCGACGCGGCGAACAGTTCGCGCGCGGAGCGCCGCTCGCTGCGGTACGGCGAGATCGCGCTGACCAGCACGATCAACCCGGCGTCCACCATCAGGTGCGCCACCTCGGCGATGCGGCGGATGTTCTCCACGCGATCCTGCGGGGTGAAGCCCAGATCCCGGTTGATGCCGTGGCGCACGTTGTCGCCGTCGAGCAGGTAGGTATGGCAACCCAGCGCATGCAGGCGGCGCTCGACCAGATTCGCAACGGTGGACTTGCCGGCGCCGGACAGGCCGGTGAACCACAGGCACAGCGGCTGCTGGCCCTTGCTGGAGGCGCGCACGCCCTTGTCGATGTCGACATGCTGCCAGTGCACGTTGGCCGAGCGGCCGAGCGCGAAGTCCAGCATGCCGCAGGCCACCGTGGCGTTGCTCTGGCGGTCGATCAGGATGAAGCCGCCCAGCGTGCGGTTGTCCGCGTACGCCTCGAACGCGACCTCGTCGTCCAGGCCCAGCGTGCAGTAGCCCACCTCGTTGAGCGCCAGCTGCCGCGCGGCGAGCTTGGCCTGGCTGTTGACGTCCACCTTGTGCTTGATCGACATCACCCGCGCGTTGACGGTACGCGTGCCGAGCTTCAGCCAGTAGGCGCGGTTCGGCAGCAGCGCATTGTCACCCAGCCACAGCAGGTGGCAGGCGAACTGGTCGGCCACCAGCGCCGGACGCTGCGCGTCAGCGATCACGTCACCGCGGCTCGCGTCGATCTCGCGGTCCAGGCACAGCGTCACCGCCTGGCCGTCGCCGGCGCTGGCCAGCTCGCCGTCGGCGGTGACGATGCGTTCGATGCGCGCGTGCTGCACGCCGGGCTGCACGATCACCTCGTCGCCCTTCGCCACGCGGCCGCCGCAGATCGTGCCGGCGTAGCCGCGGAACGACTGGTCGGGCCGGTTCACCCACTGCACCGGCATGCGGAAATCCGCCCCACGCGCAGGCATCACGTCGGCCGACTCCAGCAGTTCCAGCAGGCTGGGTCCCTGGTACCAGGGCATGCGCGCGGAACGCGTGCCCACGTTGTCGCCGCCCGGCGCGATCACCGGCAGGCATGCC
Source organism: Rhodanobacter thiooxydans (assembly GCF_030291135.1). Lineage (NCBI taxonomy): Bacteria > Pseudomonadati > Pseudomonadota > Gammaproteobacteria > Lysobacterales > Rhodanobacteraceae > Rhodanobacter > Rhodanobacter thiooxydans. The sequence continues at coordinate 2,878,815 of NZ_CP127409.1, forward strand.
ACGCTGGCGATGCCCAGCGTTTGCGCCAGCGCCTGGTAAGCCTCGCTGATCTCGCGATAGACGGCCTCATCGCAACCGACCAGATCCATCTTGTTCACCGCCAGCAGCACCTGGCGGATGCCGAGCAGGCTGCATATATAAGTGTGCCGGCGGGTCTGCGGCAGCAGGCCCTTGCGCGCGTCCACCAGCACCACCGCCAGCTCGGCGTTGGAGGCGCCGGTGGCCATGTTGCGCGTGTACTGTTCGTGTCCGGGGCAGTCGGCCACGATGAAGCTGCGCCGCGCGGTGTGGAAGTAGCGGTAGGCGACGTCGATGGTGATGCCCTGCTCGCGCTCCGCGTCCAAGCCGTCGGTGAGCAGGGCGAAATCCAGCGTGTCACCCGCATCGGCATGCAGCCGGCGGCTGTCGCGCGCCAGCACGGCGAGCTGGTCGTCCGGCACCGTGCCGGCGTCGTACAGCAGGCGGCCGAGCAGGGTGCTCTTGCCGTCGTCCACGCTGCCGCAGGTGATGAAGCGCAGCAGACTCTTGTCGGCGTCGGCAGCCGTGATGGCGGAAGCAGTCGAGGCGGCCATCAGAAGTAACCCTCCTGCTTCTTGCGTTCCATCGAGGCGTCCGGGTCGTGGTCGATCACCCGGCCCTGCCGCTCGGAGCTGCGCGAGTCGGCCATCTCCTGGATGATCTTGTCCAGCGTGTCGGCGGATGACTCCACCGCGCCGGTGAGCGGATAGCAGCCCAGCGTGCGGAAGCGCACTTCGCGCATTTCCACCGCCTCGCCCTCACGCAAAGTGAAGCGCTCATCGTCGACCATGATCAGCGCGCCGTCGCGCGCCACCACCGGGCGCGGTTTGGCGAAGTACAGCGGCACCACCGGGATGTTCTCGCGGCGGATGTACAGCCACACATCCATCTCGGTCCAGTTGGACAGCGGGAACACCCGCACGCTCTCGCCCTTGCGGATCTGCGTGTTGTAGGTATGCCAGAACTCCGGGCGCTGGCGCTTCGGGTCCCAGCGATGCTGCGCGTTGCGGAACGAGAACACGCGCTCCTTCGCGCGCGACTTCTCCTCGTCGCGGCGGGCGCCGCCGATCGCCGCGTCGAAACCGTACTGGTCCAGCGCCTGCTTCAGCGCCTGGGTCTTCATCACGTCGGTGTGCACGGTGGCGCCGTGGGTCAGCGGCGAGATACCCTGGCGCACGCCGTCCTGGTTGATGTGCACCAGCACCTGCACGTCGCCGGCTGCGGCCACCTGATCGCGGAACGCGATCATCTCGCGGAACTTCCAGGTGGTGTCGACATGCAGCAGCGGCAGCGGCGGCTTCGCCGGATGGAACGCCTTGCGCAGCAGGTGCAGCAGCACCGAGGAATCCTTGCCGATCGAATACAGCATCACCGGGTGGCGGAAGCTGGCCGCCACCTCGCGGAAGATGTGGATGCTTTCCGCCTCGAGGTCGTCGAGGTGCGAGCGCGTCGACGCGTTGTCTTTGCTCATGCGTGGAACCCAGGCCAGTCTTGCGCGGCGCGCCATCGCGCGCCGGTCATCCGGGCATGTTACGCGATCGCCGGCGGGGTTCCGAAATAACCTTGCCCGGCGCGCGCAGCCACGCGGGGCATATGCGCAGCGGATTTCCCCTCCCCCTGCATGCAGGGGGAGGCCGGGAGGGGGGCTTCTCGGGATGAGCGCACGAGCAAAAAGCACCCCACCCCAACCCTCCCCTGCGCGCAGGGGAGGGTGCGCGATGCACGTCAGGCGATCACCGGATACGTCGGCTCGACATCCAGCGTGGCCGCACACACCGAGGCCAGCTCCAGCAGGCGCAGGTCCGAGCCGCGCGCGCCGACCAGCTGCAGGCCCACCGGCATGCCATTCGGCAGCGTGCCCATCGGCAGGCTCACCGCGGGGCAACCGGCCAGGCTGGCGAAACTGGTGAGGTCACCCTGCGAATCGGGCACCGGACCGTCCAGCGGGAACGCGCCCTGCGGCGTGGTCGGCAGCACCAGCACGTCGACCTGGGCGAACAGCCGGCGCATCTTCAGCGTGGCCGCGTCGAGCACGCGGTCGGCCATCGCGTAGTCGGCCGCGCTCTTGCCGGCGGCGTAGCCGAGCAGGCGGCGGAAATGTTCCGATACCGGGTGTTCGGTGTTGGCCAGGTCCGCGGCGAAGGTGCCAAGCATCTCTGCCTCCATCAACAGCAGGCCGGCGCGGCGGGTGCGCGCGAAATCCCAGTCGGCGAAGTCGACCGTGCGGCGATCGCCCAGCGCATGCGGCAATTTCGCCATGGCTGCCTCGAACACCTCGACGACTTCCGGCTGCACGCCAACCGCAGCCAGGTCCGGCAGCAGGCCCGCGCGCAGGTTGCCCGGTTCCCAGTCCGGCAGCGCGAACGCGACGCGCCGGCGGCGCGAACGGGCATCGTCGGCGTCGTAGCCGGCCAGCACCTGCAGCAAGACGGTGAGGTCATCCGCGCTGCGCGCCAGCAGGCCGACCGCGTCGAGCCGGCGCGCCGCCGGCACCAGGCCGCGCGCGGAGATCTCGCCGTGCGTCGGCTTCAGCGCATACACGCCGCAATAGCTGGCCGGGATGCGGATCGAACCCAGGCTGTCCGAACCCACCGCGGCCACCGCCAGGCCTGCCGCCACGGCCGCCGCCGCACCGCCGGAGGAACCACCGGCTGTATAGCCGTGCCGGTGCGGGTTGTGGGTGGCACCGAAGTGCGGGTTGTCGGTGACCGCACCCAGCGCGCCCTCGTCCATGTTGGTCTTGCCCAGCAGCACCGCGCCGGACGCACGCAGCCGCGCCACCACGTGCGCATCCTCCTGCACCGGCTTGTCGCGACCGGGCAGGCCGACCCGCGTGGGCCAGCCGGCGATGTCGAAGTTGTCCTTCAGGGCCAGCGGAATACCGTCCAGCCGCCCGATCACGCCCTCGCGGCGGCGGCGGTCGGCCAGCTGCGACTGGTCCTGCACCAGGCCCGAACGCTGGTCGACATAAGCATGGAGTTGCGGATCGATCCGCTCGATCGCCTGCTGGTAGACGTCGGCCAGCGCCTGCGGCTGCACGCGGCCCACCGCCAGCCAATGCAGCAACTGGCACAGCGAGGCGCGGCGCAGGTCGAGATCGGCGATCGGCGGCATCGAATTCATGAACGCTCCCTTGGTTTGGCCCGATTATCGCCGCGTCCGGTGAAGCTATTGCAAGCGGTGGCGCAGCACGCGTTGCCGCACGGCGCGCGAAAACGGACAATGGCGGCCTGCCCCATACCCGCGCGCACGGCAACCGCCGGCGCCACCACCCAGCCTCAGGGAGTCCGCCATGAGCGAACGCGAAACCATGGAATACGACGTCGTCGTGGTCGGTGCCGGTCCGGCCGGCCTGTCGTTCGCGATTCGCCTGAAGCAGCTGAAGCCGGACACGAGCGTGTGCGTGATCGAGAAGTCATCGACCATCGGCGCGCAGATCCTCTCCGGCGCGGTGATCGAGCCGCAGCCGCTGGACGCGCTGCTGCCCGGCTGGCGCAGCAACCCGCCGCCGATCTGCGTGCCGGCCGGCGAGGACGAGTTCTGGCTGCTGTCGAAAACCGGCGGGCACAAGATGATGGTGCCGCCGGGCATGAAGAACCACGGCAACTTCATCGTCTCGCTGGGCGCGATGTGCGCGTGGCTGGCGCCGCAGGCCGAGGCACTGGGCGTGGACGTATTCCCCGGCTTCGCCGCCGCCGACAACATCTATGACGAGCATGGCGCGGTTGCCGGCGTGCGCATCGGCGACATGGGCGTGGCGAAGGACGGTTCGCACAAGGCCGGCTACACCCAGGGCATCGACATCAAGGCCAAGGTCACCGTGCTGGCCGAAGGCGCGCGCGGCAGCCTCACCAAGCAGCTGATCAAGCGCTACGCGCTGGACAAGGACAGCGACCCGCAGGGTTACTCGATCGGCATCAAGGAGCTGTGGCAACTGCCGCCGGGCCGCGTCACCCCGGGCAAGATCGTGCACAGCTTCGGCTGGCCCGCCGACACGCATACCTATGGCGGCAGCTTCGTGTACCACCTGGACCAGGACCGCATTGCGCTGGGCTACGTCAGCGGGCTCGACTACAGCGACCCCAAGTACCAGCCGTGGGAAGCGTTCCAGCAGTGGAAGAACCACCCGATGAACCTGCCGCTGCTGGAAGGCGGCAGCATCCTCTCCGCCGGCGCGCGCGCGATCGTCACCGGCGGCTGGCAGTCGCTGCCCAAATGCGAGATGCCCGGCGCGCTCTTGATCGGCGACACCGCCGGCCTGCTCAACGTGCCGAAGGTGAAAGGCACCCACCAGGCGATCCGCAGCGGCATGCTCGCCGCCGAGCACCTGGCCGCGAACGGCCTCAGGGCCGAAGGCTTCGACGCGAAGCTGCGCGGCTCCGAGGCGATGGCCGAGCTGAGGAAGGTGCGCAACATCAAGCCCGCATTCAAGAAGGGCCTGTGGTTCGGCATGCTCAACGCCGCCTGGGAAACCGCCACCGGCGGGCTGTCGCCGTGGACGCTGAAGAACAAGCCCGACTGGTCCAGCCTGCACAAGCTGGGCGAGTACGAAGAACCGAAGCGCGACTACGTGCAGCGCACGCTGCCGCCGCGCGACCGCCTGGCCAGCGTCTACTTCGCCGCCACCGAGCACGACGAGGACCAGCCGGTGCACCTCAAGGTGGCCGACACCGACATCTGCGCCACCAAGTGCGTCGAGGAGTACGACAACCCCTGCACGCGCTTCTGTCCCGCCAACGTCTACGAGATGGTGGCCGACGAAACCCAGCCGCACGGCAAGCGCCTGCAGATCAACTCCGCCAACTGCGTGCACTGCAAGACCTGCGACATCAAGGACCCGTACGAGATCATCACCTGGGTCACGCCGGAGGGCGGTTCGGGGCCGAATTACCAGAACCTGTAAGCAGTCGCAGTCGCGCTCAGCCGTATCCGGAAAGCTCGTCCGGGCACGCCCCACGCCGGCCCCGCAGGCCGTCGTGCAGGCCGCGCAGCATGCAACGCAGGTTGCGCCAGCGCGGGCCGACCAGCACGCCGAAAAGGAACAACTTGGCCAACACCCTTGGCAGATCCTGCGCAACCCATGTCCGCGGCGTGTGCGGCAGCCGGTACAGCAGCAGGCGATTGCGCATCATGTAGTACAACCGCAGCGAACCATGCACCACGATCTGCCTGCGGCCGAACGGCAGCGCGCGGCGGCCGTCGCCGAGACGGTGATACATGGTCGCCGCACATACGCCATGTAGCGCATAACCCTGCGCCCGCGCGCGAAAACCCCATTCCAGATCCACGTTGTCGATGAACAAGCCTGCGTCCATCGGGCCCACCCGATCCAACACGGCCAACGGAATCAGCATACCCGAGCTGATCAGGAAATCGCAGGCGATGGATGGCGTATCGGCAGCACACCACTGTTTGCGGTTCAGCGGGAAACCGATGCGCACGAAGGGCGCATCGCGGTGCTCGCGCAGGTCATGGAAACGCGGCCCCACCGCAGCCACCCTGCTGGTTGCGGACAGCACCTGCAGTGCCCGCCACAGGGCAGCCACCATGCCGGCGTCCGGTTGGCTGTCCTGGTCCAGCAGCAGCACATGGCAAAAACCACGCGCACGGGCCCAGTCGATGCCGACGTTCTGCGCGGCAGCCAGCCCGATATTGCGTGGCTGATCCAGCAACGCCCCGCCGTGAGCGGCCAACAGTTCACCGACCGCCATCTGCCAGCCTCCGGCGCTGGCGTTGTCGACCAGCGCCACGGCGCCGACCTGCGGCATTACCGTCTCCAGCAGATCGGCAATAGCGGCCGGGTCGGGCTGGTAGCTCACGATCACCGCGCAGACGTCGCTGACAGGAGCCTCAGTCATGTCGCAGCAAATCCCGCAACATCGAGCGACCGCCGGTGCCGTAGCGGCGATAGCAGCCGCTGCGCGCCTCCCGGATGATCGCCGGCAGGCGCCGTAGCCGTGGTAGACGGCCGATCGCCACGCGCCGATCGAAATGATCGAACTTGTGACACACCTGGGCGGCGCGTTCGGCGCTGCCGGGGAATCCGCTCCGGGTCAGGAATGCTTCCAGTTGCTTCAAGCGCAGCGCCTCATCGGACAACAGGCGGCCGCGCGGCAGCAGCAGGTCCTGCCACTTCATCGCCAGCGTGCGCCTGCGCATGCCGATCTGGTTGGCGCCATGCTGGCGGTAATCGATCAGCGGTTCGTCGACAAAGTCGATCTTGCCAACCGCCGCCGCCACCGCAGTCAGCCATTCGTCGTGAACCCAGCCCGTTTCCACCGGCAGCGCCAGCTCCACCAGGCTGCGTCGCAATGCCGCAGTGGCGCCGGTCACGAAGCTGCGCCGCAGTACCACATCGAACGCATTGCCGGCATGGATCGCCTGCTTCTCCTGCGGCGTCATCTGCAGCGCGTCGAACAGCGAACATTGCAGCGAACGGCCCTGCGCATCCACCAGCCGCGCATCGCTGTGCAGCAAAAGCAGCGACGGATCGCGCTCGAGGCGTTCGACCATCCGCGCCAGCTTGTCGGCGCGCCATACGTCGTCCTGGTCGCACAGGAACAGCAGCCCACCCTCCGCCCTACGCAAGCCTGCGGAAAAATTGCCTACGTAACCGAGGTTTTCCGGGTTGCGCTGCAACTGCACCGCGATACCGGTCTCACGCGCCCGTTGCGCGAACGCCTGCAGCATATCCATGCTGGCGTCGGTCGAGCCGTCATCAGCGATCACGATCTCGTCCGGCAGGCGCGTCTGCGCCAGCAGGCTGTCCAGCTGCGGCTGCAGGTAGGCAGCGCCGTTATAGGTACAGAGCACGATGGACAGGTGCGGACGCGTCATGATCACTCGTTGGTACGGAGGGGGTGCCAAACTACCGATTGCATCAGTAGCGCGGCAGACAATGCCAACGGTATGCGGTCTCGATAATCCGCTCGATATCAGTAAAGGCGGGAGACCATCCCAGCTGTTCTCGTGCACGCTTGCTGGAAGCTACCAGCACAGGTGGGTCACCCGGGCGCCGTGGAGCACGCTCAAACGCAATTTGCGTGCCCACAGTCCTCTGCGCTGCGGCAATGACCTCAAGCACGGTAAAACCTTGTCCATTTCCAAGGTTGAACACGTGTGCTCCATCATGTGTCGACATGAACTCCACCGCTCTCAGATGTGCCGTTGCCAGATCGTTGACGTGAACATAGTCACGCACGCAGGTACCGTCACGAGTCGGGTAGTCATCACCAAAAACCCTTAGTTGACCACCCTTGCCAAGCGCCGCCCGCAAGACATTCGGAATCAGGTGCGTTTCCGGCTCGTGCGATTCGCCGATATCACCAAACGTATCGGCACCAGCGGCATTGAAATAGCGCAGTGCTACGGAACGCAAACCATAGGCGAGCGCCGCATCAGCAAGAATCCGTTCGACCATCAGCTTGCTGGCACCATACGGATTGATCGGCCGAGTGGGATGATCCTCGTCGATCAGCTCATACTCCGGATTGCCAAACACGGCTGCCGTCGAGGAAAACACCAGCTTGTCGACGTTTGCCCTTCGCATGGCCTGCAACAGGTTCAAGGTACCTGCGACATTGTTCTGGTAGTAGAGATATGGCTCCTTCACCGAAACGCCCACCAGCGACAGGGCGCAGAAGTGCATTACCGCATCAACCCGGTGGACAGCGAACAGGGCTTGCAGTGCCTTTGCATCCGACAGGTCGCCCTCGATGAGAGCGGCTTCGCCTATCGACTCCCGATGCCCTGTCGACAGGTTGTCGAACACCACGACCTCGTGCTTCTGCGCAAGCAGATGACGCACCATGTGCGAACCGATGTAACCCGCGCCGCCACAAACCAACACTTTCATGCATTGCTCCTCGATACCTGCCGCGGATCATATCCGCCCTTCTGCACTTCCGCGGTTGACTCCCGGCCCCATCCCACTGCCTGTCAACAGCGGCGGACGCGGCTCCAAGGAATCATTCGATGCTTTCCTGACAGCGCTTAAGACCCAGCCTCTCGGCCGCGATTGCTCACGAATCGGGATATCTGAAGCCATTTCCGGATACCTCCATACCTAGCCGCATGGAAGGTTCGAACGAGTTAGAATACCGCGCTGAACCACCGCGCCCCGCCACCCCGGCGCCCTGCAATTCAAAAGGAACAGCTGATGAAAATTCTGGTTGGTTACAAGCGCGTCGTGGACTACAACGTGCGCATCCAGGTCAAGCCCGACGGCACCGGCGTGGTCACCGACGGGGTGAAGCTGTCCGCCAATCCGTTCGACGACATCGCGCTGGAAGAGGCTTTGCGCCTGCGCGAGAAGGGGATAGCCGAGGAAGTGATCGTGGTCGGCATCGGCCCGGCCGACCTCACCGCCCACCTGCGCAACGGCCTGGCGATGGGTGCGAACCGTGCCATCCATGTGGTCACCGGCGATGCCGTGCAGCCGCTGACCGCTGCCCGCGTGTTCCTCAGGCTGATCGAGAAGGAGCAGCCGGGGCTGGTGATCCTGGGCAAGCAGGCGATCGACGACGACGCCAACCAGACCGGCCAGATGCTCGCTGCGCTGTGGGACCGTCCGCAGGCCACCTTCGCCAGCAAGGTGGCGATCGCTGACGGCAAGGCCACGGTGACCCGCGAGGTCGACGCCGGCCTGGAAGTGATCGAGGCGGAACTGCCAGCCGTGATCACCACCGACCTGCGCCTCAACGAGCCGCGCTTCATCAAGCTGCCCGACATCATGAAGGCGAAGTCCAAGCCGATCGACACGATCGAGTTCGGTTCGCTCGGCGTCGAGGCGCACGACCACCTGAAGACCACGCACTACGCGGCACCAGCCAAGCGCAGCAAGGGCGTGATGGTGAAGGACGCGGCCGAACTGGTGGCCGCGCTGAAGCAGAAAGGCCTGCTGTAAACCCCAATTCCGGATGTAGGAGCCCGCTCGCGGGCGATGCTCTTCCTTCAAGGCCCAGAACCGAAGCATCGCCCGCAAGCGGGCTCCAACAACAAAAGCTGCGGAGACACACATGAGCAAGATCCTGGTCATCGCCGAACACCTCGGCGGCAAACTCAACTCCTCCACCGCGCGAGCGGTGAGCGCCGCCATCGCGGTGAAGGGCGAGGCGATCGACGTGCTGGTGCTGGCCGACAGCGCCGACGCCATCGCTGCCGAGGCGGCGAAGATCGAAGGCGTGAGCCGCGTGCTCACCGTGGCCCGCAGCGAGAACGCGCATGCGCTGGCCGCCGTGCTGGCGCCGCAGATCGCCAAGACCGCCGCAGGCTACAGCCACGTGTTCGTGCCCTCCACCACCTTCGGCAAGGACGTCGCCCCGCGCGTCGCCGCCCTGCTCGGCGTGGCGCAGGTCAGCGACGTGATGAGCGTGGAAGGCGCCCACACCTTCAAGCGCCCGATCTACGCCGGCAACGCGATCATCACGGTCGAGGCCGATGCCGCCCACACCGTGGTCGCCACGATCCGCTCGGCCTCCTGGCCGGCCGCCGCCAGCGGCGCCCACAGCGCACCGGTCGAGGCGCTGGCCGTCGACGCGCCCCTGCCCGCGCATACCCGCTTCGTCGAACTGAAGCAGGGCGCCAGTGACCGCCCCGACCTGCAGAGCGCCAGCAAGGTCGTCTCCGGCGGCCGTGGCGTCGGCTCGAAGGAAAACTTCGACATCATCTTCAAGTTCGCCGACAAAATTGGCGCCGCCGTCGGCGCCTCGCGCGCCGCGGTGGACGCCGGCTACGTACCCAGCGACCTGCAGGTCGGCCAGACCGGCAAGATCATCGCGCCCGAGCTGTACATGGCCATCGGCATTTCCGGCGCCATCCAGCACCTCACCGGCATCAAGGACGCCGGCACCATCGTGGCGATCAACAAGGATGGCGAGGCGCCGATCTTCGAGGTGGCGGATTTCGGGCTAGTGGGCGATTTGTTCAAGCTCGTTCCGGAGCTTGAGCAAGCCATTGGCTGAACCCATGCCTGCAATAGCAGGAACTTGTTCCTCGCAGACAACCCACCTACGTTTCATCACTGTCACGCGTACTCGGCAGTACATTTTTCCAGCGACGGTAAAGCGGGCGAAGGATGTTGGCGACACGTGGAAAACGACGAACGAACGAGCGTCTTAGTGCTAGCACCAGTTCAATCAATGCATCTCTAATGGTCGGAGGCTGAACGGCCAAACGCATGTTGACCGCCATTCGCGATGGGCGATAACCCGCTTTTTTCCATTCGCTCAAGAACGCCACTTGGGCAGGGAAATCAGCGAAAGGCAACAGGCTGGCGAGCTTCTGGAGCTTGTATTCGAGCATCGCATAAGTCCACGCGGCCTGATGCGAACTGATGATCTGTTGCGTCGTGTAACCAGCGTCCTGCGCGGTATAACAAATGATTCGCTCTAGCGCGTGGCCCAGGCTGCCATCGTGGGGATAGGGCTCGCCATCGAAATCCGCCCATTTCCAGGGATGCAAGAACAGTTTGCGCAACGACTTTGGCCGAAACCAGAACATGCCACCGAATGCGCCGACGGGTGTATCCGGATCAAAAGGAACGTGGATATGGAGATCTCGTGCCAGGGTCTGCACACGCTCCCGATTTACAAACCAGACGTGCCCCATGGTTGGATAAGCGATGTGGACAAGTGGCGGCACGGCAACCCCGATGGTTGGCTTGTCCCTGAACATGTCCATTACGTTGGTGGTAAACCCCGGGCTGTTCAAGAGATTCTCGAACATATGCCGCTTGAACATGTTCGCCCTCCCTGCCCACACCTGCGGAGACTTCTTGGTGTGCAACCTGCAGACAAGGTCGTAGCGATCATCCAGAAATAAGTCGCGGCAGGTAATGAACAAGGCCGACATGTCCCGCCCGCGATTTTGCGCGACGACACGGACAATGACATTGGCGATGTTTCGACGTCCCGCGACCGCTCGTTCGATAACGGTTTTCTTTCCGTCATCATCGGTTGTCGCTATGAAATCGTATGCACCAGGAATCGTGTCCGCGAGCGCAAGAATTTCGTCCAACATGTCCGTGTAATACATGTGCACACACACCGCAATGCGACCGTAGGCTTCCGTGCCACCATCCGGCTTAAGCCGCACGTCGGGCAGGACGCTGGTCAGTGCAGCATTGGTGTTGATCGTGCGCAATTGCGCATGACGAATCACGCTGCGCCAGATCAAAGACTGATCGTATGCAGAAGCCTGACCGAGAATACGCAGTGCCCTGGGCAGGTCGGCCGCATGGCGCTCCATGAGCAACGGTTCCGCAGCAAAGACACGTCGACTAATGAATGGATTACGATCTCGGATCGTTTCATCGACGTCGAATATGGCGGGGTGTGCCGTACCATACTCATCTGGATTCAAGTATGTTTCACACGTGAATCCCCGCTGTATAAAATAAGAAGCAAATAAGGCACCATCACTAAGCCCCCCCTTCCCTACCAGCTCGCGATGCGTCCAGTATTTCCTGAATATCTCTGACTCCATCAGCGCGCGCCGAATGGCCAGAAAATTCATATCCAGGGAAAAGGGCTGTCCCGACACGCCTGAAAATGGATCCCGCGTTCTCTCGGGGCGCGCAGTAATTCCCCAGAAATCACAGGCTCGGCCGTCCATGGATACAAACAACTCGTCCAGAGGAAAAAGCGGGCCAAAACAAGTATCGTCGACGAGAAGAACCTCGTCATACCGCCTTTCCTGGTCGAACCCAATTAATTCAAGACCTTGACCGAACACTGCGAGACGATCGGCCGCTTCAGGCACCATGACGACCTCATCGACCAAGGCCAACAATTTCTTTTCGGACCCCGCAGCTAGATCACCGTGAACACACGCGACGATTTTTTCTACAAACTGCCGCAGTTCACGCAGAAGGAACGTTACATAGTCGTCGACGACGCCCCGATCGTCATGGAACGAAAATATACAGAGGCGGCGCGGGTGGGAGTTCAAAGGCAGCACCTTGATGCTTGGACAATATTTTTATTGGCACAGTAAATTCAGGTACAAGATAATTCCGATGCCGGCCGTGAGTCATCAAGCTTATTTTGCGTGACCCACATGCATGCGGATTTGTCGAGCAAACATGCACTGATCCTCAACACGCCGAGACGGCAATAGCAGTCAACATTGACTTGCATGCGAGTTTACAGCAACATGCCACGCTTTAACGTTCGTCTTGGGCCTCAGGGAAGGCCTGAACAACTGCCGTCATCCGCGCGAGAGCGGGATTCCGTGTCCAGACCCTTGAAAGGAGGGACAATGGATACCCCCTTCGCGGGAACGACGAGCAGAATCAGAGCATCCCGGGTTCGGGAGGCGCGAAGTAGCCCGGCGATCTGAGGAAATTGATTTCCATGAATGAGCGTTCACCGCTAGAACTGACCATCCTGATGCCGTGCCTCAACGAGGCCGAGACCCTGGCCATCTGTATCGACAAGGCACAGGCCTATCTGCAGCAGAGCGGGGTTCGTGGTGAAGTGCTGATCGCGGACAATGGCAGCACCGACGGCTCGATCGAAATTGCACAGAAGCACGGCGCGCGTGTCGTGCATGTTCCTATCCGCGGATACGGTGCTGCTTTGTCGCACGGCATCGCCAATGCGCGAGGGACGTACGTCATCATGGGCGACTCGGACGATAGTTACGACTTCAGCAAGCTGGATTCGTTCGTGGCCAGGCTGCGCGAAGGCAACGACCTGGTCATGGGTAACCGGTTCCGTGGTGGCATTGCCTCGGGCGCCATGCCTTTCCTGCACAGGTACCTCGGCAATCCGGTGCTCAGCTTCATCGGCCGGTTGTTCTTTTCGATCCCGGTCCGGGATTTCCACTGCGGCCTGCGTGGTTTCAACCGCGATCGCATCCTGGCCCTGCACCTCAACACTACTGGTATGGAGTTCGCCAGCGAAATGGTGGTGCGCTCGGCGCTGGCCAAGTACGCCATCGTCGAAGTACCGACCACGCTGTCGAAGGATGGCCGGTCGCGCCCGCCCCATCTGCGGACCTGGCACGACGGCTGGCGTCACCTGCGCTTCCTGCTGCTGTACAGCCCGCGCTGGCTGTTCCTCTACCCGGGCCTGATCACCTTCGCCATCGGCGCGGTACTCACTTTCGCGCTCATGCCAGGCCCGATCACGATCGCCCGCGGCATCACGCTCGACGTGCACAGCATCGTGGCGGGCTGCATCACCATGCTGATAGGTACGCAGTGCATTTCGTTCGCCCTCGTCGCCAGGCGCTATGCTGCGGCGCGCGGGTTGCTGCCTACCAACTATGCGCTGAAGCGCTACGTGTCGCCACTGACTCTCGAACGCTCGCTGATCGTGGCTGGCGTACTTCTCGTCGCGGGCCTGGCGGGTATTATCCGATGCCTCGTGGTGTGGGGCGATACCGGCTTCGGGCCACTGCGCTATGGTGAATTGATTCGCCTGCTCGTCGTTTCCGGCACCGGCATTGCCTTGGCCATGCAGATCGCCTTCACCAGCTTCCTCTCCGCCATGCTGGATATCGAAGTACGGCCACCGAGCGAACCGGCACAGATCGACGACAGCACCCGGCAATGAGCGGCAAGTTCGTCCGCTTCCTTATCGTGGGTGGCGGCTGCGCCCTGCTCTACTTCGTGCTGATGTGGTTCTGCCGGGCCAATCTGGGATTTGCCCCCTTCGTGGCTACGATATGCGCCTATGGCGTGTCCTTCTGTGTTGCTTATGTGCTGCAGCACAGATGGACCTTTCGCTCTGAGGCAACCCACAAGGTGACGCTGCCACGCTACACCCTGGCACAGGTGACGTGCGCCCTTCTTACCGCAGGCATCACCCAGGCCATCTCGCATATCTATCCGCAATCACCAAACTGGATCCTGGCCGGAGTCAGCACCGTACTGGCTTCCGGCTTGAGTTTCGTATTGTCGTCTCTGTGGGTGTTCGCCGTGCCGCAAAGATGAGCCTAGTGGCGCTTGCCCGGTCATTACGGATGACGTCACACGAATAGTGCCGACTTACCGGGAGCCATCGTGCTCGCTCCAGGCAATGGCCTGCTGAAAGAAGAACTAGCCAACATGAATCTCAACAAATCACCGGATCCGGGCATGACGCAGGACAATCGCCAGAGTCGCGCACGGGTCATAAAGCTGTTCTTGAGTATTGTGGCAAGCCTTCTCTACGTTTCTGTCCGCATGCATACCCCTATCGCTGTGCACGCCGAGGCGGTCCACGACGACCAGCTTTTCATATCGATGGGCGAACGTATCGCCGATGGACACTGGCTGGGCTCTTATGACCAACTTACCTTGATCAAAGGACCAGGTTACCCCCTCTTCTTAGCCATCAATGCTTGGCTCGGCATCCCGATCTCCCTATCAGAAGTCCTGTTTCATGGCTTCACCGTTGGCCTGTTCTTCTGGGTGTTTGCGCGTCTCACACGCATGCCGAATGTGGCGATGTTTGGTTACATCGCCACGCTTTGGATGCCCGCCTCCCCGTATCTCGAACGCATAGTTCGAGACAGCATCTATCCTGGGCAGATGTTGCTTGTACTTGCAGGGATGATGGCGACGCTTTATCTCGATATATCACGAAAGCGCCAATATACGTGGGCGCTGCTGACAGGCCTTGCTCTTGGTTGGTTCTCTCTGACCAGAGAAGAAGGCATCTGGATTGGTCCCGGGCTTGCCGTCATTGTGCTGGCTTCGATCCTGTATCGCCACGACAAGCAACGCATCAAAACCTTGGTATTGGCCCCTGTCGCTGTGATTATCGCCGGCTACGGTGTAACGCAGGTCGTCTTTTCCTGTATCAACAGGATCGCCTACGGATCCTTTGTTGGCGTCGAGGTCAGTTCGTCGCCCTTCAAGGAAGCCATGTCGGCACTGCAATCCGTGCAGGCGGGTGAACAGATCCCCTATGTGCCGGTATCGAAGCAGGCACGAGAGGCTATCTATCAAGTAAGCCCCTCGTTCCTCAAACTGAAGGGTTATCTCGATCCACCCACCGGGTCATCGTGGCAGTTCGGCTGCCAGATCTATCCCAAGACCTGCGGTGACATCGCTGGCGGCTGGTTCATGTGGGCCCTTCGCGGTGCCGTTGCCATAAATGGCTACTATGGGTCACCCAAACGCGCCGCGAATTTCTATCGACAATTGACGAATGAAGTGGAAGACGCGTGCAAGGCGGGCAAACTGCGGTGCAAGCCATTGCCGGTGAGCATGCTTCCACGGATCGCCGCTTCACAGTGGGAAAAATTCCCTGCGACCCTCCTGCTTGGACTTCGCATGGTTACGTTTGACATCCCGCTTCCTGTCGTCAACCCTCCGTCCTCGGGGCCAGCCGCCAACCTCATGGCAGACGTGAGGTTTCTTGGATCCCCGCTACGCACGGCTGGATCAAGCGACACCAGCACCTACAGCATTTCAGGCTGGTATTACGGACGAGACAAGAAGGGTTGGATCTCGGGCAAGATCTCCTCGGGTGGCCAGGTCAACATCTCGCTTCCTGCTCGCGACGACAGCCCTGATCTCGTCACCGGGCTTGGGGATCCGGCGGCACTGCATCAGCGATTCAACATTGCCGTCAATTGCCAGGAGCCATGCATCTATCGCTTTGCTGACGAAGAGGGAAGTTTTGTCGACATCCCTCTGGCGGAGGAAGCCGTGCACCCGTCGAGTCATCCCCTCAACGGGGCAACGCTCCACATTGATCAAATCGGCAAGAGTTCGATGCCTTCGGTCAATGACGATCGGCGATATCGCTTCAGGATCGGATGGCAAGGCATGACGGAGTGGGCCTATGGTCACGTCCTGCCCTGGCTTCTGCCACTCTCCCTCCTCGCCATGCTTCTCACTCTCGCGATCAGCCTCATAAGGCGCTCACTGACACCCACAGTAGCCCTTGCAACTGCACTGTGGAGCCTCTTGGCATCGCGACTTGTGCTGTTGACGCTGGTTGATATTTCAGCATTCCCCGGGATTCGACCGGACTACCTGTCGACAGCTTACGTACTCGCCTGCATCGTGCCAATTCTTTCATTCGTCGCACTTTACGAGCTCGTATTCGCCTCCAGGTCGCAGTCATCCTCGATAGTACCGCGACCGGAGGTCGCCCACGTTTAACTGGGCCTTGGCCAGGCGACCACTGGCCAACAGACGCACAACCCAATGGCAGCCCGGCTGCCCAAGCGACGTTCCTGGCCGAATAGATCAGGAACGTCGTACGAAGTCGATCACTTTCGAGCGATCGCCAAGACATTCTTGCCGAAGAAGGGCGAGGCAATCAGATCGAGAGCCTGGCTCACCGGCCACAACAATCTATCAAAGATCCAGAGCGAAAGATCGCTTGGCTCGCCCGATTTACTTCCGACAATCTTGAAGACCAGGGCGAGCATAAAGCCGATAGAGTCCCGATATCCGATACTCTCTATCTCGAAGCCTGCCTTCTTCAATTGCTCTGAAAGAGTGAGCTTCGTATACCGGCGATGATGTCCGACCTTATCGTCCAGGGTGGTCCAGATGGACTCGAAAGCAGGGACGAAGACGGCGATTCTTCCACCGCTGGAGAGCTTCGCATGCAATTGCTTTAGCACTCCGAGGTCGTCCTCTATGTGCTCGAGGACGTTCGATGTATAGATAAAGTCCACATCCCCAGACAACTCGTCGAGAGATTGAATCGGCGAAAAGCCACGTGTCCGCAAAACATCTGCCTGGACCGGATCAATTTCCAGTGTGCTGGGCGGAAGGCCCGCATACTGTCTGAACAAGCTGGCTATCGAGCCAATACCTGCGCCGAAGTCAAGGACAGACCTGTACCTGTGACGTTGGAAAACCGCGACAAACTGCTGGCTGATCCATTTGTTGTAGTTCGCGAGATTTGCTTCGCCCGAATTCAGCAGATGCGTGCCGCTGTATCGAAACGCATCTCGACCCTGTACGTTCAGATCATTCATTGCTTCTCCCCGGATTCCGGTAAATTTTTGAGCGTCTATTTTTGCGAAACGGGCGCCCTCTCGAAATCTTTCAGAACCATAAATCTTCCCTGCCAATTAGCGCGGTGAATTTGCTGCTTGCTGTCTCAACCACTCGACCGTTACGCCAACCCCCTCTTCGAGGTTGACGGCAGGCGACCATCCTAGTTCGCGCCTGGCGAGATCACTGGTAAGAATGCTGGCAGGGACATCGAAGGAACGACCCGGCAGATAGCGGCGTTCAACAGGATGGCCAAGCGTGCGTTCAAGCACGCCCAGCAACTCGTTCAAGCTCGTCCCCTGGCCGGAACTTACGTTGAAGACGCTGTGTGTGCCGTCATAGCCAACCGCCCGGGCGAATGCTTCGGCCACGTCGCCTATGTAGATGTAGTCCCGCGTTACGGTGCCGTCTCCCCAGATGTCGATGACCTCGTTGCGTAGTGCTTTGTGCAAGAAAACCCCAACCGCACCCTGCGCCGTTTCCACGCGCTGCCGCTCTCCAAAAGGATTCGCCACGCGAAGAATGACGGCCTTCAGCCCATGCATGCGCTGATACATCAGCAGGTATTTCTCTATGGCCAACTTGGTGATGCCATAGGAAACATGCGGGTTTGTGGAATGCTTTTCGTCGATGGGCAGGTATTCGGGACTGCCATAAACAGTACCGCCCGAAGATATGAAGACAATCTTCGGTATCTTCTTCTGCACCATGAGGTTGAGCATCTGCAACGTGGCAACCAGGTTGCTCTGCACGTCATAGATGGGGTCGTCATTCGAGCTCTTGGGGAGCGTCGTCGAGACCAGATGGACGACGACGTCGACCCCGTCAATCGCTTCACTGACATCATGCGTGCTAAGCAAATCCCCGGTCAACCACTCGACATGCTCCATTGCCGAGAAGGCACGATAAGGCGCCACCCTCGGCCGCTCAAAGACGCGGATCGAGTGGCCGTCCTTGAGCAGCCTGTCAACGATGGCAGAACCGATGAAACCCCCACCACCGAAGACCACTACCTTCATCGCCTTTACCTCGTGACGCCAGGAATACTGGACGTGGCCACCCTGAAAGCTCCGTGCGCAGCAACAATTCCGAACAGACGCTCGATGGCATGCAGCGTGGTTCCGTCATGGTGAATAGGCTCCTTGGGATAGTCCTCCCAGCCGAGCCTCAAATCGAACAGGGGACGCAGAGCATCCACCCTCGCCCAGAACATCGATCCCATTGGAAACAGGAAATGATCCGGAAGCGCTCCGATACCCATGCGTTCCGCCAACGGTTTCGCATAACTCTTGTTCTGATCCCAACCACCCGCACCTGGGTCGTCCGGGACAACCATGCCAATGGACGGCTCTTCCGCAAGACGGCCAAGAATGATGTCGGCCATCCTGATCGTCCCGCCGAGCAGGTTCTCCATCAGGAAGTGGCGCCACCTTTCGATGTAGACCGGATCCGGACAGTGGAGTGATTTCTTGGTATGCATGTGCCCAACGAAATCGTAGTCGCGGGCGATCTTCGCACCGAACGCCGTCAAGAAAGGACCAATGTCGCGCCCGCGATTGGGAACCTCCACAATCTCTACCAGCCGCCCCGAATAGCCGCGAAGCAGCGCTTCAGCTTCCTGCTTTACGTTTGCATTCGGGATACTGATGAACAGATCGGGGCGCACTTCATTGGGCCCAAGTTTTTCCAGGATGTCCTTGAGCAATTCTGGATAATAGACGTGCACATGCAGGGCCACTCGCGCGCTCTTGGGCAGGGAACGAGCCTTTGTAGCATTCGTTATCACTTCATTGCGCCACGGGCCCTGCGGCTGTCCGCGCCGCAGATAGTGCGCAAGTGGGTCACCGAATTCCGGCTCGCACTTGTTCAGTTCCCGATAGATGCCCGGATGGAATCCCGCAAACGGCTTCCTTTGTGAAATGTGACTTGCCCAGGCTCGCGCATAGCCTCTAACGGCGTCTTCAAACAGCATGCCGCGTTGATGGAAATCGAGCAGGAACTCCGGATCAGCTAGCTTCGAGTCCATAATGGTTTGGACATCTTCGCGCTCTTGTTCAATACGTTTTCTCGCCGACTCAGCCAGCTTCACGAGCTTGTCGACATAGCGCCCCATGTCGAGTTCGTCATGCACGATGGCCAACGACTTCGCTCCCACAGACGCCCTCAGCGGCGACGAGCGCATCAGCGCAAGGGTTTTGGTAGCCATATCTGCCGTGTCGAGGTAAGGCGCAACACACTCCTCACTTAGGCCGTGTCTCGCCAAAAGGTCCGCGACGCCCGTTGTCTCGGCAAAGCAGACAACAGGTTTACCGTGCGCCATCGCGTCCGTGGCGACATTCGGCAGCGGATCAAGCCGCGAGCTGATCATCATGATGTCTGCCGCGCGATAAGCAGACTCCAAGCTCGATGTCTCCTTCAAGAAAACAACGCAGTCCTCCAGCCCCGCCCGACGAACCTGGTCGGACAGAAACAGCGAATACGAATCCTGTTCGGGTTCATATCCACGGCCGATCCAGACAAAACGGAAGTTTTGTTCGGGAGACATCCGGAGAATACGAGCTGCGCAATCCAGGAACAGGTCCACACCCTTTCTGAAATGTACGTTACCCACACCAAGAACGACGATCGCATCGTCGCCATCATTCGGGCGCATGGCCTTGACGATGGCAGCCGCCTCCTTCGAGGTGTCGGAACCTTCGACTTTGGGACTCGGCAGCTCGCATCGCCCCTGTGGAATGACATGGAATGTTGATGCTGCGATGCTCGGATATTCTTCAACAGCATCTTTCAATACTACGGGGGCCGAGAAAACAGCGTCCGAGGACCAGAATGCCATCTCCCAGAACGCCCCTCGTGGACGGGTGTAAGCAGTGAACTCATGGACCAGGCTGATGGATGGAATAAAATTCCGTACGAGACCCCGCAGCGCCCAACGCGATTCGATGCTGTTGACGACCGCGAAACTGATCGCGAAGTCCCTTGCAAGCTGGTCGATGATGGACCCGACGACTACAAAATTACGACCATTTTTTGCCGGCTTAACCAGTAAATCGGCATATTTTTTAAATGCATCGGTCAATAAGCCGTTATCAACGAACGTTCCGCTATCAAGCAGCATCGCCACAACGTTGTAGCGTTTCTTCAGCTCCTTGATGATATTCAGGCTGAGAACGGGCACTCCGGAAAGAGTTGCCTCGTGCGTCACCACCAGCACAGTCTCCCGACTCCGGTCGAGTTTGGCGATATTTCCGATGTATTCGATCTTCTGCGGAGCCCCCAACCGCCCTTCCCGACGACCATGATCAATATAATGTTGAAAAGGATCTATACCGGATGCGGCAACGTCCGGGTTGGCTCGAAGGTAAAAATCACCGTCAAACGAATAATCCCCAGATTCCCCGAGCACACTGGAGACATTCCCGTCACCTTGAGCCAATGCCGCCTGGCTATTGGATACCATCATTGGTCGATAAATAGCCTTGAGGAGCCCAATAATTCTTGAGCGCCTTGCCGAAATCCTTCTCATACCCACCTCAAATTCAGAGAATCCACGAACCGACTGCAGTAGCACCGATGATTGGCTGTCGTTAATACCCGACTCGTTTTTACACGGCTGGGTATAGCGTCGTTAACCAGCCTATTCGTGCCACGGGAATCGAAGCCGAGCCAATCACCAGTACTACATGTCAGGGGCGGCAAATGTTATCGAGATTCGGCCGCCATCATTACCTACATACCCATACCTTGACTACTGGACTTCCAAGGTACGCTGGAGATTGCACACGGTTGACGCGTCCGACGACACCCCTACCAAGAGGGAATAGGTTCCCGCCTTCACGTTATCAAGTGAAGCCTCCATATGAAAACCGGCATTCGCCATGCCTTCGGCACCAAAGGCCTTCACCAGATCAGGGCGACTGTCACCCGTCGAGAATGGGACTGAATAAGACATATCGGCACCCTTCAGGATGAACAAGCCATTGCCCAGGGCGTTGAGCTTTCCATTTCCAGCCCAACCGCCAAAATAAGCATGCGCACCCGATTTAACGATATTTATGCTTGCCGCAGGCTGATCATTAATGCGGTCAATCGCGCATTGAGTATTGGGCGCTTGCGATGGAGCTGCTTCCACTACCGGAGCGAAGGCCACGACCGACGGAGCCGTGGCGGTGTCGCTTCGCGCGCCCCCAGCTGGAGCTGCTGGAGCTGCTGGAGCTGCTGGAGCCTCTGAAGTTGTCGACACCGCAGTGGATGCACTTGCAGGCTGTGAACCCGAGGACTCGGATCCTTGCGAGCAGCCAGACAGAACGATCGGTGCGATGATGAGCAACGCAGGCAGAAAGGCGCGTCGTGAAAGGGTATCCTTAAACTTCATGATTCGATCTCCAAGATGTTAATGAGAAAATGCGTCGGCGGATGTCGCAGGTCGCACGACGCCGGTCGGGTCCCGACCGACGGCAGAATTTCAGAATAATAAGACATTTGATGGCGTTCATGTAACTACGCGGTTATGGGTGCATGGCCAGCTACTTTTCGGTGGGTCGAAAACGGATGCCCACTATCAATGCCGCTGCAACACCCCACGCAGGCGTTGCAACAACGTCCTGCGGCGCTCTTTGTCCATTGCCTCGAGTATCCGGCGCAATTCGGCCAACTCGGCGGAATGACCATCATCGCGGTCATATAGACGCCCCACCCCCTGACTTAATGCGTCGAGCCGCTCCGAATGCAAGGCATCTGAGCCATGCAAAAGCTCTTCCAGCCGATTCAACAGCTGCAACTTTGATGCTCGCTCCTCCACGCGTAGCTGCTCGACTATGGTCATAGTATATGCGTTAGCTTGCTGCTCAAGCCCCAGCATGTCCGCATCCAGGCGACTGTCGAGCCTTTCCATCTGTTGCCTCAGCGAAGCAGAAAGGTCGGACACATATTGCTCAAGGACATCGGACCGTTGAGCAAACTGCTCCAGATGTGCAGTGTGACCATCGTTAGAGCGTTGCAGCAACTCCTCTACCTGCTCTGTCAAACGCGATTCGATTGCACGCATTTCAGCATGCAGCGTGTTCAGTTCACCCGCAACGGATGCGTCCAAATGTCGTTCCATATCCACGCTCAATTGCCTGCAGAACTGCTGTAAGCGCATCTCCAGGTTCTCGATGGACTGCAGCTGATTCCCCCCGTGTTCCACGAGAGCTGATGCGCAGGCGGCCATGGCCCCTCCCTGAACCCGCTGCCAAATTTCGTCGAAGCTGACTTTTGGCAATTCATGCCGCAGGACGTGAACTTCCACCGTCACTCCGCATCTCCAATCGACAGCCAGATCGGCGACATTCATATCGGCATGGGGATCATCATCCATTGCGAGGAAGGCTACGTGTCCCGCTCCTTGGCCTGCCAAACGCAGTTGGCTCACGCATTCCACGCGCCCAGCGAAATCCTCGACGGGCGACCGATCAATGCGTAACCCGAGGAGATCAAACCGGCCAGGATGCACCGATGGGTCAATCCTCAGCTTGGACACACGTGGCAATCCCGGCAGATGGAAGACCAACCGTGCGTCGCCGGGAGACCCGCCGCTGGTCAAGGTAACTTTGCGCGACTCATCGAATGCGTCTGGAGCCTCCCCGCACCAGTAAAGCGAGGCGCAATCATCGCGTGATCGCGTTTCTGCCGCATCGATCGGCATATCGACCCAAATGCCCATCTCGCGCAGCGTTGCAAGCATGGCATCGCTCCGTTGATTCGCATCGCTTTTCAGCGCAGCGACACGCTCTATGACCTCGGCACGGCTGCGCTGGATGTCCGCGTCGTATCCTCGGGCAAAGACCTCGGCGATCGGATGGTAGCGATCCATCACAGACGCCAAACCATCCCACGAACCGGTCCCTTGCGCGATGGCGCGCATGGAGTCATACACCTCCTGGATCAGCGCAGGCAGCTCATTTCCCTGCGACGCATCAATCGCATGATGCCGTTGACCACGATTGAGGAAGGTCTCGACCTCTGCTACCGCGTGCGCAGGTTCCACTGGCCAGTGAATGGCCAACTCAACTCCGGCACGTTCCACAGCGAGTTGCCAGTCTGACAGCAGGTCGTCGTAGGAAATGATGCAGCGGCGCCACCCGCGGGAATCGCGCTCGACATCTGTAATATGTTCCAGCCAAAGAAGGCGCCCCAGCTCCAGCGGAAATCCGTCCCGATCACGCAAAGAGCGAGCAACTTCATCGGGATGGCGCAAAACCCTCACGACGCAAGGTTCGATCTCCAGTTCTGCCAATAGCTCGCGCCACAGTGGCAACAATCGGCACAAACGCGGATCCTTCACTGCCCAGAGCGACGCTCCGGCCAAATCGGCTTCGATCAATGCCGCCAATCTGGCCTTAGCCATCTGAGCCGCATCACTGCACAACCAGCCATCGGGCAACGGACGCAAGTCGTGCCAGCTGCGATCAAGCTCGCGTAACAGGGCATCATGCACTTCCACTACACCCGCGTGCTCCCAGAATCCAGTCTCGTTGTTATTGGCAGCTGCGGGCAGTAAATTACTACCTAATTCAACGCCCAGCAGATTCAGCACACGAGTAACAGCAGAGGTCCCGCTGCGATGCATGCCGAGAACCAGGATCGCGCGCGACTGGGGCTCGGATTCAGTCATGCTGCCTCTCTAGCGAGTTCGCTGACATCGACATCCACAAGAAAATCGGCGGCACCTGTACTTAATCGATAGGGATCGGGCATGACTTTGAACATCGCAGCGTCCACAATGCGGTCGATGAAGGTTTCACCGTCTTCCTCAAGCGCAGTGACACCGGCGTTCATGAAATAAGTACCCGGAGCAAGTTGGGCCTGGAAGCGAAAGCGAACAACAAATGACTGTCCAGGTGACACAATCAGTTCACTCTTGCCTTGTGGCGCTGAAGCCGCCCCACCTAATTCGAACCCAGTGAGCGTCTTGATCATCATCCCGAAACGCACGGCGGCAGCTACGCATTGCATGGTCACCCGGTAGGTGTAGATATACTCCTGTCCACGACGTAGGACATTAACCCGGCGCCCTTGTGGCGTCTCGATGTGCGGATCCTCGATCGCTGCACCGCGGGAGACATAGCGCACGGTGCTTTGCGGCAGCAGGCCTTCCTCGAAACATGCTCCATCCTCGGGCTCTACGGCCTCCGCGGATCCGATAACGCATTCGGTAGACACGACACCGTGTGCGACAGCCGCACCGCTCCGTATCGACTCACGTACCGCTTCTCGCTTATCGGCGGGAGCGTAGATGAGCTTGTGATAATGGGATATCACATGTTTTGGCGTACCCTTCGCGATCAGTTCACCGCGATCAAGTAGCAGGGCGCGATCGCACAATTCGATCACTGCACCCGCAGAGTGCGATACGAAAAGCACGGTTGCCCCAGCACTACGAATCGCATCTATCCGTGCGAAGCATTTGCGCTGGAACGCCTCGTCGCCGACCGACAGTGCCTCATCAATTACGAGGATATCAGGCGTCGCATTAATGGCCACGGAAAATGCAAGACGAATATACATACCGCTGGAATAGCTCTTGACAGGCTGTTCGATAAACTCGCCGATGTCGGCAAAGGTCGCAATATCGTCAAAGCGCTCATCCAGTTCTTGGCGCGTCAGACCAAGCAGCGACCCGTTGAGATAAACGTTTTCGCGTCCGGTGAAATCTGGGTTAAATCCAGCGCCTAGCTCAAGAAGCGCAGCGATGCGCCCATGCGCCTGCACATTACCCGCCGACGGCGTCAAGGTACCGCAGATTAATTGGAGCAAGGTGGATTTTCCAGAACCGTTGCGGCCGACGATGCCCACGGTTTCCCCACGCCATATTTCGAAGCTTACGTCACTCAGAGCGGGGAACGTGCGATACCAACGGTCTTTTGGGCCCGGCGCAATCATTTGCATCAGACGATGATGTGGTTTGTCGTAAATCGGAAACGACTTTCCGAGCGCATCGACCCGTATCGAGACTTCAGAGGACATCGGCGAACCCTCGACGAGTTAACATGAACCAAGCATACCCGAAGTACATGAAGACAAAGGCCCCCAATGCATATAGCGCCAAACCCACGAAGTTCGGTGCATGTCCTGCCAATGCGACTTCGCGTGCTTGGTCGATGATGAAAGTAAGCGGATTGATTTCAAAGAAAACCCTATAGCCGGGCGGTAACGAATTGACCGGAATCATCACTGACGATACAAACAGCATAGCGGTGGAGAGCACACCCGTGATCTGATTTATATCGCGCAGGTAAACGCCGAACGAAGCAAAGAACCAACATACGCCTAAGGTTAAGGGCAGCAGCGGCAGGAAAACTATCGGCAGCCACAGCATGCTCAGATACAAACCATGCTCCAAAGCCAGGAGCAACACTGTAAATACCATCAAGTTCACGCCCACATGGAAAAGCGCCGACAGCATGATGGACCACGGCAAAATTTCTAGTGGAAAAACCACACGCTTGACCAGGTTGCTGTTGTTGGTGATAAGCGTTGGAGAGCGCGTTAGGCACTCCGAAAAAAAACCATGCACAATCAAACCCATATATAAAATGATCGCATAGGGGTGGTCGCCCCCCACTTCATGCGGCCATTTGGACTTGAACACGAAACCAAATGCAAAAGTATAGATAAGCAGCGTCAGAAATGGGCTTAGCAGCGACCAGAACAAGCCGAAGCTTGCACCACGATAGCGCCCCAGAATGTCGCGCTTGGTCAACTCGAATGTCAGCGTCCACCGCGAAGTCAGCGCCCTATACGGTGCAAGCAGGCCGCGCAGAAAGGCCACGCTGCCTACTGCGTTAATCGTATTTTCCAAGCTCATACTCAGTCCCTATCACGCCAGCGCCGATGCCAACTCCGCGCGCAGATCCTCAATATTCTCCACGCCCACAGACAACCGGATCAGCCCATCACTGATACCAAGCCGCTTGCGGTTCGCCGCGGGCACCGAGGCATGGGTCATGATCGCGGGGTGCTCGATCAGGCTCTCGACGCCACCGAGCGACTCGGCCAGCGCGAACAGCTCGCAGCGCTCCAGCATGCGCCGTGCCTTCTTCAGGCCGCCCTTTACCTCGATCGTGACGATCCCGCCAAAGCCATGCATCTGGCGCTTGGCCAGCGCGTGCTGCGGATGGCTTTTCAGGCCGGGGTAGATCACCCGCTCGATCGCCGGGTGCTTCTGCAGCCAGATGGCCAGTTCCAGTGCGCTGGCGCAGTGCTGGCGCATGCGCAGGTGCAGCGTCTTCAGGCCGCGCATGGCGAGGAAGGCATCGAACGGGCCGGCCACTGCGCCGACCGAGTTCTGCAGGAAGGCCATCTGGGTGGCCAGTTCCTTGCTGCCGGCCACGACAATGCCGCCAACCATGTCGGAGTGGCCGTTGATGTACTTGGTGGCCGAATGCAGCACCAGGTCGGCGCCGTATTCCAGCGGCCGCTGCACCATCGGCGAGCAGAAGGTGTTGTCCACCACCAGGATCAGGCCGTGCTTCTTCGCGAACGCGGCGACCTTGGCCAGGTCGACCAGCTTGAGCATTGGATTGGTCGGGGTTTCGGCCCAGATCATCCGCGTATTCGGTTTCAATGCCGCTCTCAGCGCCGCCATGTCGTTCAGGTCGATGAAACTGAAGTCCAGCCCGGCCGAGCGCCGACGCACCCGCTCAAACAGGCGGTAGGTGCCTCCGTAAAGGTCGTCCATCGCGATCACGTGGCTGCCCGAGTCAAGCAGGTCCAGCACGGTCGCCGCCGCGGCCAGGCCGGAGGCGAACGCGAAGCCGGCCACGCCGCCTTCCAGGTCCGCCACGCAGCGTTCGTAAGCCATCCTCGTAGGATTCTGCGTGCGCGAGTACTCGTAGCCCTTGTGCTTGCCCGGGCTCTCCTGCACGTAGGTCGAGGTGGCGTAGATCGGCGTCATGATGGCGCCGGTGCTGGGGTCGGGATGCTGGCCGGCGTGGATCGCGCGGGTGCCCATTCCCTGTTCACTGCGTTGCTTGCCGCTTTTCATCGCTCTGTTTCTCCCGACCCGCCGGACGGATCGCCTGGATGATGATCAAGCCGATGATTCTAGCCGCTAAGGGGTAACTGTCGGACAGGCGGATGAAGATGACGTTCATCTCAAAGTGAGCAAACTGTCGGCTTTTCAGCACCTTCCCTGCACCAGAGCCCCCGCGGATATGACCAGTGCTTGGTCATCGCGCCCGGAACCGGCATCATTTGCTGCCTGCTGTGCG
This sequence comes from Rhodanobacter thiooxydans, assembly GCF_030291135.1. Taxonomy (NCBI): domain Bacteria; kingdom Pseudomonadati; phylum Pseudomonadota; class Gammaproteobacteria; order Lysobacterales; family Rhodanobacteraceae; genus Rhodanobacter; species Rhodanobacter thiooxydans. Next base: position 2,906,037 of record NZ_CP127409.1, read on the forward strand.
TTCGAACCGCCGTGCAGCCCCACTCAGTTGAACCCAGGACATAATTGATGAACGAATCATCTACAAGGAGCAAAACGGTGCTGGTCACCGGCGGCGCCGGCTTCATCGGCGCCAATTTCGTGCTGCAGGCAGTGGCCGACGGCTTGCGGGTGATCAATCTGGACAAGCTCACCTACGCCGGCAACCTCGACACGCTGGCCTCGCTGCAAGGTGATGCGCGTCACGTTTTCGTGCACGGCGACATCGGCGACCGCGCCCTGGTGGCAAAACTGCTGGCCGAACACCAGCCCGACGCCATCGTGAACTTCGCCGCCGAGTCACACGTGGACCGCTCGATCGACGGCCCGGCCGAGTTCGTGCAGACGAACGTGGTCGGCACGCTGGGCTTGCTGGAATGCTCCCGCGACTACTGGCGCAGCCTCGATGGCGCCACCCGTGAGGGCTTCCGCTTCCTGCACGTATCAACCGACGAGGTATACGGCTCGCTCGGCGCCGAGGGCAAGTTCACCGAGACCACGCCGTACGCGCCAAACTCACCGTACTCCGCGTCGAAAGCCGCCTCCGACCACCTGGTGCGCGCGTTCCACCACACCTACGGCCTGCCGGTGCTGACCACCAACTGCTCGAACAACTACGGGCCGTACCAGTTTCCGGAAAAGTTGATCCCGCTGGTGATCGCCAAGGCGCTGGCCGGCGAGTCGCTGCCCGTTTATGGCGACGGCAGAAACATCCGCGACTGGCTGTTCGTGGGCGACCACTGCAGCGCGATCCGTCGCGTGCTGGATTCCGGCCGGGTGGGCGAAACCTACAACGTGGGCGGCAACGCCGAGCGCGAGAACATCAGGGTCGTGAAGACCATCTGCGCCCTGCTCGATGAGCGCAGGCCGCTGGCCGACGGCCACGCGCGCGAATCGTTGATCACCTACGTCAAGGATCGCCCCGGCCACGACCGCCGCTATGCAATCGACTCCAGCAAACTGCAGCGCGAGCTGGGCTGGAAACCCTCGCAGACCTTCGAAAGCGGCATCGCCGCCACGGTGGACTGGTACCTCGACCACCAGCCGTGGGTGCAGCGTGTGCTGGACGGCAGCTACCGCATGGAGAGGCTGGGCGCATGAGTACGAAGGGCATCATCCTCGCCGGCGGTTCCGGCACCCGGCTGCACCCGATCACCCGAGCGATCAGCAAGCAGCTGCTACCGGTGTACGACAAGCCGATGATCTACTACCCGCTGGCCACGCTGATGCTGGCGGGTATCCGCGAAGTGCTGATCATCAATACACCGCACGAGCAGGACATGTTCCAGCGCCTGCTCGGCGATGGCTCGCAGTGGGGCATCGACATCCGGTATGCGGTACAGCCGTCGCCCGACGGCCTGGCGCAGGCATTCACTATCGGCCGCGACTTCGTCGACGGCAAGCCGAGTTGCCTGGTACTGGGCGACAACATCTTCTACGGCCACGGCTTTACCGAGCGGCTCAAGCGCGCCGCCGCGCGCGAACATGGCGCCACCGTATTCGGTTACTGGGTGAAGGATCCGGAGCGCTACGGCGTGGCAGAGTTCGATACCGCCGGCAAGGTCATCGGGCTGGAGGAAAAGCCCGCGCAACCGAAATCGCACTACGCGGTCACGGGTCTCTACTTCTACGACAGCCGCGTGTGCGACTACGCCGCATCGCTGAAGCCCTCGCCGCGCGGCGAACTGGAAATCACCGACCTCAACCGTTGCTACCTCGACGGCGGCTCGCTGCACCTGGAGCAGCTAGGCCGCGGCTTCGCCTGGCTCGACACCGGCACGCACGAGTCGTTGATGGAAGCGGGCAACTACATCCAGACGATCGAGAACCGGCAGGGCCTGAAGGTGTGCTGCCCGGAAGAGATTGCTTATCTCAATGGTTGGATAAACGCCGAGCAGTTGCTGGCACTGGCCGCACCGCTGGCCAAGACCGGTTATGGGCAGTACCTGCAACAACTGACTCAACAAGGCCTGGCGCGATGAAGATCATCGAAACGACGTTGCCCGGTGCCTTGATTCTCGAACCCCAGGTGTTCGGCGATGCCCGCGGCTTCTTTTATGAAAGCTACAACGAGGCGAAGTACCGCGAGGCCGGCGTCGACCATCGCTTCGTGCAGTCCAACGTCTCGCGCTCGGCTCGCGGCGTGCTGCGCGGCCTTCATTACCAGTGGCCGAACCCGCAGGGCAAGCTGGTCAGCGTGCTGGAGGGCGAGGTGTACGACGTGGCGGTGGACATCCGCCGCGGCTCGCCCACCTTCGGGCAGTCGGCCGGCGTGATGCTGACCGCCGACAATCATCGCCACTTCTGGATCCCGGAAGGCTTCGCGCACGGCTTCTGCGTGGTGTCCGAGTTTGCCACCTTCACCTATCAGTGCACCGCGCTGTACGACGCCAAGGCCGATGCCGGCATCCGCTGGAACGATGCCGCGCTCGGCATCGACTGGCCGATCAGCGCACCGTTGCTGTCGGACAAGGACGGCAAGACGCCGCTGCTCGCGGACGTGCCGCCCGAGCGGCTGCCGGTCTACCGGCCGTGAGGATCCTGCTGCTCGGCGCCAACGGCCAGCTCGGCCGCAGCTTCATCGAGGATGGCGGCCTGGCCGCCCGCGGCGAACTGGTGGTCGCCAGCCGTGACGGCGTGCTGGCTGCCGGTGGCCGCGGCGAGATCGCCGACCTGTCCGTCCCCGAATCGCTGCCCGCCCTGCTCGACCGCCTGCGGCCGCACGTAATCATCAATGCCGCCGCATACACCGCGGTCGATCGTGCCGAGCAGGAAGAGGCGCTGGCCACCCGTGTCAACGGCGAGGCGGTCGGCGTGCTGGGCCAATGGGCCGCGGCGCAGGGCGCGCTGGTGATCCACTACTCGACCGACTACGTGTTCGACGGCAGGCAGGCGCAGCCGTATGTCGTCGACGCGCCCACCGGCCCACTCGGCGCCTACGGCCGCAGCAAGCTCGTCGGCGAGCAGGCGCTGCGCGGCAGCGGCGCCGATCACCTCACCTTCCGCACGGCGTGGGTCTACGCCGCGCACGGCAACAACTTCCTGCGCACCATGCTGCGTCTGGGCGTGGAACGCGACGAGCTTCGCGTGGTGGCCGACCAGCACGGCGCACCCACCGACACGATGCTGATCGTGCGCGGCACGCTCGCCGCGCTCGACCGCTGGGTGCAGTCGGATGGCGGGCAGCGTCGCGCACTGGTCGGAACCCACCACCTGGTCGCCAGCGGTGCGACGAGCTGGCACGGCTTCGCCAGTGCGATCTTCGACGAAGCCGTGGCACTGGACCTGCTGGCACGCTCGCCCCGCGTGGTCGCGATCACCAGCGCGGAGTTTCCCACGCCGGCCGTGCGCCCGGCCTGGTCGTTGCTGGACAATGCCGGCTTCCGGCAGCGCTTCGGCTTCGCCCCGGCCGACTGGCAACACGGCCTGCATGATGTCATGCGCAGGCTGGTCACAAGCAATTACTGAAAAGGACCAGTCATGTTGATCCCCCTCATCCTCAGTGGCGGCAGCGGTACCCGGCTGTGGCCGGTCTCGCGCAAGAACCTGCCCAAGCAATTCCTGGCACTGGCCGGCAAGGGCACGCTGTTCCAGCAGACCATCGCGCGCACCCGGCAACTGCCGCAGGTCGCCGCGCCGATCGTGGTCGCGAGTGAAGATCATCGTTTCCTTGCCGCCGACCAGTTGCTGGAAGCGGGCATCGAAGACGCCACCATCGTGCTGGAACCGCTGGCGCGCAATACCGCGCCGGCGATCGCGCTGGGCGCGCTGCAGGCGTTGCAGCGCGACGCCGACGCCACGCTGCTGGTGCTGCCGGCCGACCACCTGATCGGTGACACCGCCGCCTTCGTCGAGGGCGTAAGGCAGGCCATGCCGCTGGCCGCGCAGGGTTGGCTGGTGACCTTCGGCATCCGTCCGGATCGCCCGGAAACCGGCTTCGGCTACATCCGCCGTGCCGAAGCGATCGACGGTCACGGTTTTCGCGTGGAGCAGTTCGTCGAGAAGCCCGACCTGACCACCGCCGAGTCGTACCTCACCGATGGCGGCTACGACTGGAACTCCGGCATGTTCCTGTTCAAGGCTTCGCGCTACCTGGAAGAACTGGCCGCACACGCACCGGCGATGCTGGCTGCGGTGCGCGAGGCGCACGCGAAAGCCACCGCCGACCTCGACTTCGTGCGCATCGACCGCGACGCGTTCGCGCTGGTGCCGGACAAGTCGATCGACTACGCGGTGATGGAGAAGACCCGGCGTGCCGCGGTGATCCCGGTCAGCTGCGCGTGGAGCGACATCGGCTCGTGGTCGGCGCTGTGGCTGACCGGTGACAAGGACGCCGACGGCAACCTGCGCGAAGGCGACACCATGGCGGTGGACACGCGCAACTCGCTGCTGCGCTCGCACGATCGCCACCTGCTCGCCACCGTCGGCGTCGACGACCTGATCGTGGTGACCACGCCGGACGCCACCCTGGTGGTGCACCGCGACGCTGCGCAGGACGTGAAAAAGATCGTCGAGCAACTGAAGGCCGCTGGCCGCAGCGAGCACTCGCTGCACCGCGTGGTGTACCGGCCGTGGGGCAGCTATGACTCGCTGGAGGAAGGCCAGCGGTTCCAGGTCAAGCGCATCGTGGTCAAACCTGGCGCCAGCCTGAGCCTGCAGAAACACCACCACCGCGCCGAGCACTGGATCGTGGTCTCCGGCACCGCCGAGGTCACCTGCGACGACAAGGTGTTCCTGCTCGGCGAGAACCAGAGCACCTACATCCCGCTGGGCAGCAAGCACCGCCTGCGCAACCCCGGCAAGGTCGCGCTGGAACTGATCGAAGTGCAATCCGGCAGCTACCTCGGCGAAGACGACATCGTGCGCTACGACGACGTCTACGGCCGCGCCTGACCCGCTGCGCCTGAAATCGCAGGAGCCCCCCCTGTGTGCGGCTTCTCGTCACGGGACGAAGAGCATCGCGCACAGCGGGTGCTCCCGCACGTCATTCCACGGTGACCGACTTGGCCAGGTTGCGCGGCTGGTCGACATCGGTGCCACGCAGCACGGCGACGTGGTAGGCGAGCAGTTGCAACGGCACGGTGAACACGGCCGGGGCGATGAAGCTGCCGCCGGAGGCCATGCGCAGCATCCTGCCGTGGCTGGCCATGTCGTCCATGCCGGCGCCGCCATCGGCGAACACGATCAGCCGGCCGCCACGGGCGCGCACTTCCTGCAGGTTGGACTTCAGCTTGTCCAGCAGTGGGCCGTTCGGCGCCACTGCAATCACCGGCATGTTCTCGTCGACCAGTGCCAGCGGGCCGTGCTTGAGTTCGCCGGCCGGATAGGCCTCGGCGTGGATGTAGGAGATTTCCTTGAGCTTCAGTGCGCCTTCCAGCGCCACCGGATACTGCACGCCGCGGCCGAGGAACAACGCGTGCTGGCGATGGATGAAGTCGCCGGCCAGCTCGATGATCGCCGGCTCCATCTGCAGCGCCTCCTCGATCGCGCGCGGCAGGTGCTGCAGCTCGGCGCACAGCGCCGCGTAACGATCGTCGTCGAGGCCGTGGCGGCGGGCCAGTTCCAGCGTCAGCAGGGCGAGCCCGGCGAGCTGGGTGGTGAAGGCCTTGGTCGAGGCCACGCCGATCTCGGGGCCGGCGCGGGTCATCAGCTTCAGGTCGGCTTCGCGCACCAGCGACGATTCCGGCGAATTGCAGATGACCAGCGTGCCGAGGTAGCCGCGGCGGCGCGATTCGCGCATCGCGGCCAGCGTGTCGGCGGTTTCGCCGGACTGCGAGATGGCCACGAACAATGTGTCGGCCGGCACCACCGTCTCGCGGTAGCGGTATTCGCTGGCCACTTCCACGCTGACCGGCAACCGCGCGAATTCCTCGATCCAGTATTTGGCGACCAGGCCGGCGTGATAGCTGGTGCCGCAGGCGACGATGTGCAGCCCGCGGGTGGCCTGCAACAACGCCCCGCTGTCGATGCCGAAGATGTTCGGCAGCACGCCATGCGGGCCGATGCGCGCTTCCAGCGTGTCGGCAACCGCGCGCGGTTGCTCGAAGATCTCCTTCTGCATGTAGTGGCGGTACTCGCCACGCTCGACCGCGTCGGTGGACAGCTCGCTCTCGTACACGGTGCGCTCGACCGGTGCGCCATCGAGGCTGAACACCTGCACGCTGTCGCGGGTGATCTCGACCACGTCGTCCTCGTCCAGATGCAGCATCCGGTTGGTCACCTGGATCAGCGCCTGCGCGTCGGAGCCGAGGAAGTTTTCGCCGATGCCGAGGCCGACCAGCAACGGCGCGCCACGACGGGCACCGACCACGCGGTCGGGTTCGTCGCGGCTGACCACGGCGATCGCGTAAGCGCCTTCCAGTTCGCGCACGGTGGTCAGCACCGCCTCGCGCAGCCGCATGCCCTGGCTGATATGCCGGTCGATCAGCACGGCCATCACTTCGGTATCGGTTTCCGAGGTGAACACGTGGCCGCTCGCCTGCAGTTCGGCGCGCAGGCTGGCATGGTTCTCGATGATGCCGTTGTGCACGATCGCCACCCGGCCGGCGATGTGCGGATGCGCGTTCGCCTCGCTCGGCACGCCGTGGGTGGCCCAGCGGGTATGCGCGATGCCGGTGCCACCGGGCAGCGGGTCGGCCAGGTACAGCGCCTCCATCTCGCGCACCTTGCCCTTGGCACGCACGCGCTGGATCACGCCGTGGTCGAGGATGGCTACGCCGGAGGAGTCATAACCCCGATATTCGAGCGCCTTCAGGCCCGCAATCAGCAGCGGCGCGACATCACGCTGGGCAACGGCAGCAACGATTCCGCACATCGGGGCAGCTTCCTTTGATGGGTGGCGGAGCCTCCGGGCTCTGCCATGGGCGGGTGATTCTGGCAGGACTTCATTAACGCAACCTTTCGCGTGACGGCTGTCACCTCAGCACGCATGGCAGCGGGGCGTTCAATCCACCTTGCGGCGCAGCCAGTTCAGCAGGTCGATGCGGGTGATCAGGCCGAGGAAGTCGTCGCCGTCGACCACGATGGCCACGTGGCCGCGCTCGAATACCGGCAGCAGCGATTCGACCGGCGAACGCACGTCGAGCATCTGCAGGTTGGTCATCATCGCGGTCGACACCGGATCGCGGAAGCGCGCGCCGTCGGCATGCACGTGGATCAGCACGTCGGACTCGTCGACGATGCCGACCAGCTTGCGCCCGTCCATCACCGGCAGCTGCGACACGTCGTACAGCTTCATGCGGTTGTACGCGGTGATCAGCAGCTCGTTCGGGCCGACCACCACCGTGTCACGCTGGGCGAACGGGCGCAGCAGCAGGTCGCGCAGGTCGCCGTGCTGCTCGCGTTCGATGAAACCGTTGTCGAGCATCCAGTAGTCGTTGTACAGCTTGGACAGGTACTTGTTGCCGGTGTCGCAGACCAGGGTCACCACCCGCTTCGGCGCGGCCTGCTCGTGGCAGTAGCGCAGCGCCGCGGCCACCAGCGTGCCGGTGGACGAGCCGCCCAGGATGCCCTCCTTCGCCAGCAATTCGCGCGCGGTGAGGAAGCTTTCCTTGTCGGGAATCGCGTAGGCCTTCTTGACCCGGGTGAAGTCGCTGATCGAGGGCAGGAAGTCCTCGCCGATGCCTTCCACCATCCAGCTGGCGGACTTGGTCGAGAGCGTGCCCTCGTTGATGTACTGCGCCAGGATCGAGCCGACCGGATCGGCCAGCACGAATTCCGTCTGCGGCGAGTGCGCGGCGAAGAACTTCGACAGCCCGCTCAGCGTGCCGGACGAGCCGCAGCCGACCACCACCGCGTCGACCTGGCCGTCCATCTGCTCGAGGATCTCCGGCCCGGTGGTGGCGATGTGCGCTGCCGGGTTGTCGGGGTTGCCGAACTGGTTGATGAAGTAGGCGCCGGGTGTTTCGCGGGCGATCCGCTCGGCCATGTCCTGGTAGTACTCCGGGTGGCCCTTGGCCACGTCGGAGCGGGTCAGCACCACCTCGGCGCCCATCGCCTTCAGGTTGAAGATCTTCTCGCGGCTCATCTTGTCCGGCACCACCAGGATCAGCCGGTAACCTTTCTGCTGCGCGACCAGCGCCAGGCCCAGGCCGGTGTTGCCGGCAGTGCCCTCGACCAGGATGTCGCCCGGGCGGATGCGGCCGTCCTTCTCGGCGCCCTCGATCATCGACAGGCCGATGCGGTCCTTGATCGAGCCGCCGGGGTTGGTGCTCTCCAGCTTGAGGAACAGCGAGCACGGCCCGGTGTCCAGGCGCTGCGCGCGCACCATCGGGGTACGTCCGATCAGTTCGAGGACACTCTGGTGGACCGTCATGGGGGCTCCGTCGCTGGGCGCAGCCGCGGGCGATACCGCCGCTGCAGGATCGCCATGATAACCGCTCGACCCGGCCGCACGCCGCAAACGCGGCGGCCCCGGCACCCTTCCCGATAGGCAGGGAAGAGCCCGGGGCCGCGTTCGCGTGAAGCAGCAGGGTCAGTGGATGAGGTGCGCCCGATCCACCCACATGCGCTCGAGTCGCGCCTTGGCCAGCAGTTTCTCCTTCTTCATGCTGGCGAGGGTGACATCGTCGATGGGCAGCACGCCGATATCGGCGTCGTGCACCTTGCTGTCGAGTTCCCGATGATGCTGGTAGAGCCGCCGGAATTCGGCGTCGGCCTTCATCAATGCCTCGACATCATCACGCTGCTGGTTTTCAAACATGATCCGACCTCCTCGCGAGTTGACGTGCGGATGCGACAGGAGCATCCGCAGACGATGAACGCATGCGCGCACCCCGCCACCCACGCCGGATGACCGGGACGCAGGGGAAGCATGAAAACGTGGGATAAGCGCATGGTTCGAGTCAGTGACCCACAAGGCCTGGATGCCTCGTGGGACTTCGACCCTACTCCGCCGCCAGAGGGGCCGCAAGCCTTTCGGAAGACTCTTCACGAAACCCGGAAATTCACGTGAAAAAGCTGTCAGAACAGTATTTTACAATTGACTGACCGAAGTCCCCGGCAATCCCGCCCGAGGCCGCGGCAGGGCGCAGTTGCGTCCTGCCGGGAGCGTCTCAGGGATGCTGTTTCGACGTGTCCGGGCCCGCCTCGGCGGCCTTGTCGGCTTCCATCTGCGAACGCATCGCCTTGGCCGCCTGGGCCGCCAGCTCGGCCTGGCGCTTGGCGGCCCTGGCCACCTTGCTCTGCGCCGCCGCCAGCTTTTTCGCCCGCTCGGCTTCGGCACGCGCCTGGTCGGCCGCCTGCGAGTATTCCTGTCCCTGTGCCTGCAACCGGGCGGCCTCTTCCTGCGCCAGCTGGTACTGCAGGCGCTGGCGCTCCAGTTCGCGCCGCGCCAGTTCAGCATCGCGCCGGCTGTTGTCGAGCAGGATCTGGTCGTGCTCGCGGTCGAGCTGGGTCAGCTTGAGCTGGGCGTCCTGCAGTTGCGCGGCAGTTTTGGCCAGATCGACCCGGCGCTCGGCCAGGTACAACGCGTGCGGCCGCTCGCGCGAGCTGGCCTGGGCCAGCCGGTTGATCGCGTCGCGGGCGCGCGCCTGTTCGGCCTGCGCGTAGCTGCCCATGCCGGGATCGTTGGCAAGCTGGTCGAGGCTGCCGGTCAACCGGCTGATGTCGATGTCGTCCTGCCGGGCGTGCGCCGACCCCAGGGTGGCCAGCACCAGAGCGACCGCGGCAAGGATGGCAGTGGAGCGCTTCATGGCTGGCCTCCATGGGAGTTCGCGGCGGGTTGCTGGACGGTGTCGGGTACGGTCTGGAAACCGTCAGCCGGCGGCGCGGACAGGACCGACGACGACGGCGCCGGCATGTCCGCGGGCGGCGCGACGCTGGACGGTGGCGGTGGTGACGGCGCCGCCTGGGCGGCGGCCGCGGCCTGTTCGCCCTGTTGCCGCAGGCGGGTGTTTTCCTGCACCTTGCTCTGGATCTGCGCCCGCGCCGCACCCAGCCGGGCCTTGGCCTGGGCCAGCTCGGCGTCGGCCCGCGACTCCTCGGCCAGGCTCGCCGCGTCGGCGTACTTGCGCTCGGCCATGGCCGCCTGCGCCAGCTGGAACTTGTCCTGCGCGAAGCCCAGGTCGACCGGCGCATAATCCGCCGCCCCCGCATCGCGGGCCATCTGCAGCTGGGTCTGCGCCATGTTCATCGAGTCATTCGGCGGCGGCACCGAGGCGCAGCCGGTCAGCGCCAGGGCCAGTACCAGGAAGGCCAGGGCCGTGCGGATACGGCGCGGGGATCCGGCCGGCGGGGAAAAGATGTACATCACAATCCTCATGGTGTGTCGCAGCGTATTGTGGGCAGGCATAATCCATCATTGCAACGCGCATTTCGCAAACAGGGGACTTTCGTGGATATCGGTTATTTCCTCAAGCTCATGGTAGACAAGGGCGCGTCGGACATGTTCCTGTCCACCGGCGCCCCGGTGAATATCAAGGTCGAGGGCAAGCTGTATCCGCTTGGCAACACCGGCCTGCCCGGCGGCATGGTCAAGAAGATCGCCTATTCGCTGATGGACGAGGGCCAGGTGCCGCAGTTCGAGCGCGACCTGGAGCTGAACATGGCGCTGGCGGTGAAGGAAGCCGGCCGTTTCCGCATCAACGTGTTCAAGCAGCGCGGCGAAGTGGGCATGGTGATCCGCGCGATCAAGAGCGAGATCCCCAGCATCGACCAGCTGCAGCTGCCCGGCATCTTCCGCGACCTGATCATGGAGCCGCGCGGGCTGATCCTGGTGGTCGGCGCCACCGGCTCGGGCAAGTCGACCACGCTGGCGGCGATGCTCGACCAGCGCAACACCAACTCGGCCGGCCACATCCTCACCATCGAGGATCCGATCGAATACCTGCACCGGCACAAGAAGTCGATCGTCAACCAGCGCGAGGTGGGGCTGGACACGCACAGCTACCACGAGGCACTGAAGAACGCGATGCGCGAAGCGCCGGACGTGATCATGATCGGCGAGATCCGCGACACCGACACGATGGAGGCGGCCATTGCCTTCTCCGAGACCGGCCACCTGTGCCTGGCCACGCTGCACTCCAACAACGCCGACCAGACGCTGGAGCGCATCCTCAACTTCTTCCCCGAATCGGCGCACAAGAACGTGCTGATGAACCTGGCGCTGAACCTGCGCGCGGTGATCAGCCAGCGCCTGGTGCTTGGCAAGGACGGCCGCCGCATCCCGGCCGCCGAAGTGCTGCTGAACACCCCGCTGATCCGCGACATGATCCGCCGCGGCCAGATCCACGAGATCAAGGAGGCGATGGACCGCAGCCTGCAGGAAGGCATGCAGACCTTCGACCAGTCGCTGTACAAGCTGTACAAGGAAGGCCGCGTGGAACTGGAAGAGGCGCTCAACAAGTCCGATTCGCGCGACGGCCTGGCGCTGAAGATCCGCCTCGCCGAAGGCGGTTCCGACAACCCGGAACTGGCCGGCAACGATCCGTACGGCATGGGCTTCTGAGTTGCGGGAAGCGGGAATGGAGAACAGCAACAGCGTGCCCCGCTCCTGACCCTTCCCTGTTCCCTACTCCCCGCTCAAGGCGCATCCGGCTGTGCTTCCGGCGCCGCGCGCTGGAACGCTTCCAGCTCGGTGCAGGAGTGATAGATGCGCGCGATGGTCGGGTAGTCGTCCAGCGGCAGCTTCCAGCGCAGCGCGTTGTAGACCTGCGGGACCAGGCACGCATCGGCCATGCCCGGCGTCTCGCCGTGGCAATAACGGCCGGTCGCCACGCTGTCGTGCAGGATCGCCTCGATCGCCTGGAAGCCCACGCCGATCCAGTGTCGCGACCACGCCGCACGCTGCTCCTCGTCGGCTCCGAACTGCGCTTCCAGCTGCTGCAGCACGCGCAGGTTGCCCAGCGGATGGATGTCGCAACACACCGCCATCGCCAGCGAGCGCACCTGCGCGCGGCCACGCGCATCGACCGGCAGCAGGGCCGTTTCCAGCTCCGGGTGCATCTCGTCGAGGTATTCCATGATCGCCAGCGACTGTGTGATCACGCGGTCGCCGTCGAGCAGGCAAGGCACCATTTCCTGCGGGTTGAGCACACGGTAATCGGCCGCATGCTGCTCGCCGCCGTCGCGCACCAGGTGCACCGGCCGCGTCTCGTACTCGAGCCCCTTCAGATTCAGCGCGATGCGCACGCGATACGCGGCACTGGAACGCCAGTAGCCATAGAGCACCAGACTGCCAGCCATGAGCCATCCCCCCTGACGGATACCGCAGTTTGCCACAGTGTGAACCGGGCGCATGGCGCGCCGCAACGCGTTCCGATGGCCACTGGCGTTTGCATCGATACCCGGCGGGCCGGACAATAGGCGGTTGCCGCCCCATCGGGGCGTTCCCGACCCATTACCGGAGTGCCGCCGTGTCAGTCATCCGCATGAGTGACCTCGATTTGCGCGACCAGCGCGTGCTGATCCGCGAAGACCTGAACGTGCCGATCGACGACCACGGCCGGATCACCTCCACCCAGCGCCTCGACGCCGCGCTGCCGACGATCCGCGCCGCCCGCGACGCCGGCGCCAAGGTGATGGTGATCTCGCACCTGGGCCGGCCCAAGGAAGGCCAGTTCGATGCCGAGTCCTCGCTGGCACCGGTGGCGCTGTGGCTGAGCAGCCAGCTGGACCAGCCGGTACGGCTGATAGCCGACTACCTGGTCAACGGCGTGGAGGTCGCGGCCGGCGACGTGGTGCTGCTGGAAAACTGCCGCATGAACGTCGGCGAGGGCAAGGACGACGAGGCGCTGGCAAAGAAGTACGCCGCGCTGTGCGACATCTTCGTGATGGACGCGTTCGGCACCGCGCACCGCGCGCAGGCCTCCACCCATGGCGTGATCAGGTACGCCCCGATCGCCGCCGCCGGCCCGCTGCTGTGTGCCGAACTGGACGCACTGGGCAAGGCGCTGGAACACCCGGCGCATCCGCTGCTGGCGATCGTGGCCGGCTCCAAGGTGTCGACCAAGCTGACCCTGCTCGACAACCTGATCGGCAAGGTCGACCAGTTGATCGTGGGCGGCGGCATCGCCAACACCTTCATCGCCGCGATGGGCCACTCGGTCGGCAACTCGCTGGTGGAGATGGATCTGCTCGACGCGGCGAAGAAGGTACTGGCCGACGCCAAACGCCGCGGCGCCGAGGTGCCGATGCCGGTCGACGTGGTAGTGGCGCCGGCGTTCTCCGCGCAGGCGCCGGCCACGATCAAGCCGGTCGACCAGGTCGGGCCGGACGAGATGATTCTCGACATCGGCCCGCAGACCGCCGCGCTGTATGCCGCGCTGATCGCCAGGGCCGGCACCGTGGTGTGGAACGGCCCGGTCGGCGTGTTCGAGTTCGACGCGTTCGGCAAGGGCACCGAGACGCTGGCGCGGGCGATTGCCGCGTCGAACGCGTTCTCGATCGCCGGCGGCGGCGATACCCTGGCCGCGGTCGACAAGTACGGCATCGCCGATCAGGTTTCCTACATCTCCACCGGCGGCGGCGCGTTCCTGGAGTTCCTCGAAGGCAAGGAACTGCCGGCGGTCACCGCGCTGAAGGCACGAGCCGCGAAGTAATGCTCTGCCTGTTCGACCTCGACGGCACCCTGATCGATTCCGAACACGGCATCACCACCTGCGTGAAACATGCGCTGGCGCGGCTGGACGTGCCGGTACCCGCACACGAGGAACTGCGCCGCTGGATCGGCCCGCCGTTGCGGCACAGCTTCGCGCCGCTGCTGGACCACGACGCCGAGCGCATCGAGGCGGCGGTGAAGTACTACCACGAGCGCTTCGACACGCTGGGCTGGCGCGAACACGCCGTCTATCCGGGTATCGAGGCACTGATCGGGCAGTTGCGCAGCGCCGGTCACCGGCTCGCCGTGGTCACCGGCAAGCCGCAACATCACGCCGCACCGATCGTCGAGCAACTGCCGTTCGGGGCGATGTTCGAACGCCTGTACGGCCCGCATCCCGGCAGCGCGCACAGCGAGAAGGCCACGATGATCGCCGAGGCACTGGCCGATTTCGGCACCGAACCGGCCGATGCGGTGATGATCGGCGACCGCCACTTCGACATCGACGGCGCGGTTGCCAACCAGGTGCGCGGCTTCGGTGTGCTGTGGGGTTTCGGCGGCCGCGCGGAACTGGAGCAGGCCGGCGCCGATGCCGTTGCGGCGACGCCGGACGAACTGGCCCGGCTGCTGTTCGCCTGAGCTTGCCGGTGCACAAAAAAAGCCGCGGCGTGCCGCGGCTTTTTTTGTGGCTGAAGGAACTCGCGCCTAGCGCACGACGCGCTTCACCGCATCGATCACGTGCGCCACGGTGAAACCGAAATGCTCGAACAGCTGCGGCGCGGGGGCGGAAGCGCCGAACGTAGTCATGCCGACCACCTCGCCGTCCAGGCCCACGTACTTGCGCCAGAAGTCGGCGGTCGCCGCCTCCACCGCCACACGGGCGCGGCACCAGAGCGGCAGCACGCCTTCGCGGTATTCCAGCGGCTGCGCGTCGAACACCTCGGTGCACGGCATCGACACCACGCGCACGGCCACGCCCTGCTGGGCCAGCGCGCGCGAGGCTTCCATCGCCAGCTCCACTTCCGAGCCGGTGGCGATCAGGATCGCCTGGAACTTCGTGTCCAGCGGATCAGACAGCACGTAACCGCCGCGCTGGATATCGGCCACCTGCTGCGCGCTGCGCTGCTGATGCCTGAGATTCTGCCGCGAGAAGATCAGGCACGACGGCGCGCCCTTGCGCTCGATTGCCGCCTTCCACGACGCGGCCGACTCCACCGCATCGCACGGACGCCACAGCTGGTTGTTCGGGATGTAGCGCAGGCTGGCCATGTGCTCGACCGGCTGATGGGTCGGGCCGTCCTCGCCCAGGCCGATCGAGTCGTGCGTGTAGACGTGGATGGCGTGGGCCGGGATCAGCGCGCTCATGCGCACCGCGTTGCGCGCGTAGTCGGAGAACACCAGGAAGGTGGCGTCATACGGAATGAAGCCGCCGTGCAGGGCAAGACCATTCGCGATCGCGGTCATGCCAAACTCGCGCACGCCGTAGTAGACGTAGTTGCCCTTGCCGCCGGCGCTGTCGCCGTTGCCGGCGTCGAGGCTGCCCTTCCACTTGGTGAGGTTGGAGCCGGCCAGGTCGGCCGAGCCGCCGATCAGCTCCGGCAGCAGCGGGCCGAACGCGTCCAGCGTCATCTGCGAGGCCTTGCGCGAGGCCACTTCCGGGCCTTCCGCCTGCAGCTTGGCGATATACGCCTGCGACTTCGCGGCCCAGTCCGCCGGCAGCTCGCCGCTCATGCGGCGGCTGAACTCAGCAGCCAGCTCCGGATGGGCGGCGGCGTATTTCGCGAAGGCGTCGTTCCATACCTGCTCGGCTTCGCTGCCCGCCTTGCGATGATCCCAGCCGGCATAAATGTCGGCCGGGATCTCGAACGGCGCGTACTTCCAGCCCAGTTGTTCGCGCGCAGCGGCGATCTCGTCCTTGCCCAGCGCGGCGCCGTGGCTTTCTTCCTTGCCCTGCTTGTTCGGCGCGCCAAAACCGATGATGGTCTTGGCGCAGATCAGGGTGGGCTTGTCGTGCTGCGCGGTGGCGCTGGCGATCGCTTTCTTGATGGCCTCGGCGTCATGCCCGTCGACGCCGCGGATCACGTTCCAGCCATAGGCCTCGAAGCGCGCCGGTGTGTCGTCGGTGAACCAGCCGTGCACTTCGCCGTCGATCGAGATGCCGTTGTCGTCGTAGATCGCCACCAGCTTGCCCAGCTGCCAGGTACCGGCCAGCGAGGCGACTTCGTGCGAGATGCCTTCCATCAGGCAACCGTCGCCGAGGAAGACGTAAGTGTGATGGTCGACCACGTCGTGACCGGGGCGGTTGAAATGCGCCGCCAGCACCTTCTCCGCCAGCGCAAAGCCCACCGCGTTGGCCAGGCCCTGGCCGAGCGGGCCGGTGGTGGTTTCCACTCCCGGCGTTTCGCTGGCTTCCGGGTGGCCGGCAGTCTTCGAATGCAACTGGCGGAAGCGCTTCAGCTGATCCATCGGCAGGTCGAAGCCGGTCAGGTGCAGCAGCGCGTACTGCAGCATCGAGCCGTGGCCGTTGGAGAGCACGAAGCGGTCGCGGTTGAACCACTTCGGATTGGCCGGATTGAAGTGGAGGAAATCGTTCCACAGCACCTCGGCGAGGTCGGCCATGCCCATCGGCATGCCCGGATGACCGGATTTGGCCGCTTCCACGGCGTCCATGGCAAGGGCTCGCACGGCATTGGCGAGTTCGCGGCGGGTGGTCATCGGGCAGTCTCCGGGGGGTGCAAAAGCGCCCATTGTCGCCGATCCGGCCCGGCGCTGTCGCCCACGACTGCGGAATTAATCACCGCTTAACCCCGCACCATACGGTTCGGCGAGCTTCAGCCTCGCCCCATTATCACTACGCCCCGCAGCGCCATCCCCGGGCGCTGCCCGACCGCGCGGGTCCTTTCCCATGACCGCCGGCCCGGTCCAAAAAAGAGGAGTACTCACCATGAAAAAGACACTTCTTGCACTCGCCATCACCTCCACTGCCCTGTGCACCCTGCCGGCCTTCGCGCAGGACAGCCAGGTCGCCCCGACCGCCACGGACAGCACGGCCACCGCCGGCGGCAATTTCCAGCCGTCCCAGCCAATCGGCAGCGGCAACTGGTTCATCAACGGCAGCGTCGGCCAGGCGCACATGCGCGTGGGCCCATACGCCGACCATCCGACCACCTACGCGCTCAACGGCGGCTATCGCTGGAAGGTCGGCCCGGACCTGGGCCTGGGCGTGGAGCTCGGCTACAACGACCTGGGCAACTTCAAGCTGAAGAATGCGTTCAACAGCAACGACGTCAACCTGACCGAGCGCCGCAACGCGCTGCGCGGCTGGACCGCCGGCGTCAACGGCAAGATCAATGTCTGGCAGGGCCTGTACGTCAGCGGCCGCACCGGCGTGTACGGCTGGCGCGGTCATGGCTACGCCAACCAGGACATCAACCGCCACAAGCTGGACCAGGTCGACTGGTACGCCGGCGTGGGTACCGGCTACGACTTCAGCGAGCACTTCGGGCTGGGTCTTTCGTACGACTACTACCGTGCGAACAAGGACCACATCAAGTTGAGTTCCGATACGGCGTCGCTGACCGCGGAATACCGCTTTTGAGGCCGGTGTCGAATTAACTCAAGCTTAATACTGAACTAACCGGTATTGAATCTTCCGGCATCCACCCCATCTAAGTACCCGGGTGCCACCGCCTCATTGGCAGCACACCACCAGCAGCGGCCATTCCCCCTGTGGGCCGACTGCCATGACAACAACTGGAGAAGCTCCATGACCATGAAAAAGACCCTGCTTGCCCTTGCCATCACCACCGCCGGCCTGCTGGCCGTTCCCGCCGTGTTCGCGCAGAGCGCGCCGACCCAAAGTGACGGCTGGTTCATCAACGGCAATATCGGCCGCACCGCCATCAACCAGGGGCCGTACGACGGCCATGACACCGGCTATGCCCTCAACGGTGGCTATCGCTGGTCGCTGGCGCCGAGCTTCGCGCTGGGCGCCGAGGTGGGTTACAACGACCTGGGCAACATCCATGCGAAGAACGTCTTCAACAGCCAGCCAGTGATCGCCCCGGGCAAATCCCAGCTACACGGCTGGACCGTCGGTGCGAATGCCCGCTACGACCTCAGCCCGGACTGGTACGTCGGCGGCCGCGCCGGCCTCTACAGCTGGACCGGCCACGGTCTGAGCAACGACATCAACCCGATCAACAAGAGCCTGAGTTCCAACAGCTGGTATGCCGGTGCCGGGGTGGGCTACAACCTCACCAGCAACCTCAGCGTCGGCCTGAACTACGACTACTTCGACGCGAGCAAGCGCAACGTCGACCTGAGCACCGACATGGTCTCGGTCAGCGCGGAATACCGCTTCTGATTGGTTGACCGATCACACGGAAAACGAAACGGGCACCTCACGGTGCCCGTTTCTTTTCTGAGCATTGCCACCAGGGATGGCTGCCCGTTTGATTCTCGCGATCATGGATGATCGCAGGAATAAACACTCAGCCGTTCCACTGCCCCAGCGCGGCCAGGCCGTTGTCACGCGCGCGCGCATGCACGGTCTTCTGCGCCTCGGCGTAGTTCGCCTTCATGTCCTTGGCCCACAGCTTCAGCGCCGCCTGCTGCATGGCGCGGCCGTAGGAGAACGACAGCGGCCACGGGTGCGGGCCGATCTGGTTCATCGCGTTCAGATGCGCGGTGGACTGCTGGTCGGTCTGGCCGCCGGAGAGGAACACGATACCCGGCAGCGAGGCCGGCACGGTGGACTTCAGCACGCGCACGGTGGCTTCGGCGACTTCCTCGACGTCGACCTGCTCGTCGCAATCCTTGCCCGGGATGACCATGCTGATCTTCAGGATGGTGCCTTCCAGCATCACGTTCTGCTCGTACAACGCGTTGAACAGGCTGCGCAGCACCGCTTCGTGCACTTCGTAGCTGACCTCGATGCTGTGGTCGCCGTCCATGATCACTTCGGGCTCGACCATCGGCACCAGGCCGGCTTCCTGGCACAGCGCGGCGTAACGGGCCAGCACGTGGCAGTTCGCCTCGATCGCGGTGGAGCTGGGGTTCTCTTCGGAGATGTTGATCACTGCACGCCACTTGGCGAACTGGGCACCCAGCTTCGCGTATTCCTGCAGGCGCTCGCGCAGGCCGTCGAGGCCCTCGGTGACCACGTCGCCGGGGAAGCCGGCCAGCGGCTGCGGGCCCTTGTCGACCTTGATGCCGGGGATGATGCCGAGCTTCTTCATCACCGCGGTGAACGGCACGCCGTCCTTGGTCGACTGGCGGATCGTCTCGTCATACAGGATCGCGCCGGAGATGTGCTCGTTCAGGCCCGGCGTGGTCAGCAGCAGCTCACGGTAGGCGCGGCGGTTTTCCTCGGTGTTCTCGATGCCGACCGCCTCGAAACGCTTCTTGATGGTGTTGGTCGACTCGTCGATGGCGATGATGCCCTTGCCGGGCGCGACCATCGCCAGGGCGATGCTTTCGAGATCTTCAATACTCATGACGACTCCGTGGTGCCGGGGCGTGGCCCGCCTGCATATGGTTGAAGCCGCCTCGGGGCCGAAGCGGCGCGGTTCAAAACGGCGATTATAGGCCAGATTGGCGGCCGCAAGCGCCAAGGCGCGGCGCGGCCGGACTACAGCTGGCTCAGGCGAACCGACTCACGGGGTGTAGCCGGGCAGCTTGCACTGGTCCATCAACTGCTGGCGCTGGGCCGTATCCCGGGGCGCGTTGAACGGCACGATGTAGTAGGTGGCGACCGGCTCGCCGATGCGGTTGGTCAGCGATGGGCCATAACGGAAATTGGCGACCGCACTGCGCGCCGCCGGACCGAGATCACTCTTCGGCGCCACCTTGACCACCTGCACGTTCATCGGCACACCGTCGGAACCGATCGTATAAGTCACTGCCGCGCAGCCGGGCTTGTCCAGGTTCAGCCCGCCGTTGGGCACGTCCATCTTCACCTGCGTATTGAGCAGGATCCAGTAGCGGTACAGGTCCTGCTGGTCGATCCGGCGCACCTGCGCCAGCACCGGCGCGACGAAGCCCAGCGCCAATGCCAGCAACAAAGCTTGGCGAAGCGGGCGAAACATGGATTTCATGGCGATCTCCTGGGCGGGGCGAAGAAACCCTCGTGCAGACAGTTTAGCTGTCCTGTGGGGTGTCCGCGTCAGTGTCAGTTTTTGCAACCATATAGTGTGGATAACCCCGCAAACGTTGGAACAGGGCGATCAGGCCACGCGAACCCAACATCAGCAAAATCCCCGCCACCACCATTACCCCATACTGAACCATCCAATGCCACTCGGCGACAGGCACAGTCTCCCCGGCACCGTCGTAGGACGCCTGGTGCAGCAACAGAAGAATCATCGTGCCATGGCCGAAGCAGCCAGCCACTCCGCTGATCGCCAGCCATGCGCCCAATACAGAGAACGCCACGTAGTGCAGTTGGTCGGCATGGATCGGACTTTCCAGGATTTCCTGCTGCTTGCCGCCCAACGCCCACCATGCCAACAAACTCGGACGCATCCACAGTACGAACGCGAGCAGCAAGGTGAAGGTTTCCATGAGCAGTGCCAGTAGCGGGTAATGCCAGTCACCGCTGTAAAAGAAGACGCCCGGAAGGCGTTCGAATACACCTACTGCCATCAACACCGCACCCAGCCGAATCGCCACGCAAAGCACGGTGTACAACGTGGTCTTCATCCCTTTTCCCCTGTGGCGGATTTCGTAACTTCAGGGTGCCCCAAGCCCGCGCTACATCACAGATCGCGCAGACTCTCGACCATGCCATCGGGGCCGACCGAGAGCAGCTTCAGCGTGTTGGTGCCGCCGACGTGGCCGACACGGTCGCCGTAGGTGATCACCACGCTGTCGCCCTCGACCAGCCTGCCCTTCTCGAACAGCAGCTGCACCGCGGCGCGGGTGGAGGCGGCCATGCTCTGCCGCTCGCCATGGTTGAACTCCACCGGCTGCACGTCGCGCAGCACCAGCATGCGCCGGCGCGCGGCGGCGGACGGCGACATGCCGTAGATCGGCACTGCGCTGCGATAGCGCGACAGCCACTGGGCGGTGGCGCCGGATTCGGTCAGCGCCACGATCGCCCGCACGCCGAGCTGGCCGGCCAGCACCATCGCGGCCAGTGCGATCGCCTGGTCGGTGCGGTTCATCTGGTGGCTGACGCTGGCCAGATCCTCCTTCGGCTCGAACTGGCGCTCGGCACCGAGGCAGATCCGCGTCATCGCCGACACCGCCTTGTCCGGGTGCGCGCCGGCGGCGGTCTCCTCCGACAGCATCACCGCGTCGGTGCCGTCGATCACCGCGTTGGCCACGTCGAGCACTTCGGCGCGGGTCGGGATCGGCGAGCGCACCATCGACTGCAGCATCTGCGTGGCGGTGATCACCGCGCGGTTGCGCTGCACCGTCTCGCGGATGATCTTCTTCTGCAGGCCGGGCAGCTCAGCGTCGCCGATCTCCACACCAAGGTCGCCGCGCGCCACCATCACCACGTCGGAGGCGTCGATGATCTCGCCCAGCACCGGGATCGCGTCGGCGCGCTCGATCTTCGCCACCAGCGCCGCGTTGCCGCCCGCCTCGTGCAGCAGGCGGCGGGCCTGGTGCATGTCCTCGGCCGAACGCACGAACGAGACGGCGAGGAAATCCGCGCCGATCTCGGCGGCCAGTTTGATGTCGGCCTTGTCCTTGTCCGACAGCGCGGTCACCGACAGTCCGCCGCCCTGCCGGTTGAGCCCCTTGCGATTGGACAGCTTGCCGCCGACCAGCACCTTGCAGCGCACCTCGGCACCGGCCACCTCCTGCACGGTCAGCGCGACCAGGCCGTCGTCCAGCAGCAGCACGTCGCCGGCATGCACGTCGTGCGGCAGGCCGTAGTAGCTCACGCCGACGCGGGTCGCATCGCCGGGCGGCGCGTCGGGGCGGCAATCGAGCACGAACGAGGCGCCGTCGGCGAGTTCCACCGGCCCGCCGGCGAAGGTCTCGATGCGGATCTTCGGCCCCTGCAGGTCGGCCAGGATGCCGACCTCGCGCCCGGCAGCCACCGACGCTGCCCGCACCGCCTTGGCGCGGGCGCGATGGTCGTCCGGCTGGCCGTGCGAGAGGTTCAGGCGGGCGACGTTGACGCCTTCGGCGATGATCTTCTCGAGCATGCCCGGCACGTCGGTGGCGGGGCCGAGGGTGGCGACGATCTTGGTACGGCGCAGCAGAGGGTTCGCATTCATGTGCCGAGGCTAGCAGAAGCTGCGCGGCGCGCCATTACCCTGCATTCGTATGCATACCGCCGATATGCGCCGACGCGCAGGCACCGCTTTCTTCGATGCTACCGCGCCAGGGCGAGGTTGAGCACCGCGGCCAGCCGTCGGCCGGCCTGGCGCAGGCGCAGCTCGGCTACCGGCCGCCAGCTCGCCACGTAGGCCGGATCGATCTTGTGCCCGTCCGGATAGAAGCCGGCCTCGGCGGTGATCCGGCAGGACTCCTCGGCCCACTGCGCGTAGGGATCGTCCAGCGGCGCGATCGGCGCCGGCAGGTTGACCGGCATGGCCGCGTCGAGCTGCTGCGCGTAGGCCTGCCAGTCGAGCCCGCGGCCGGACAACATGCCCGAATCCCACACTTTGTGCAGGTTGCTGCCCCTGCCGTCGAACTGCACCTGGTACGTGTTGCCGCCCTTGTCGTCGCGGCAGCCGGCGTGCAGCGGCTGGTGGATGTCGCCGACGAAATGCACCACGAACTTCAGCGCCTCGCGCCGGGCGGCGTCCGGCTGGCTGCGGTCGCCCAGCACGTCCACGTAATGCTGCAACCCGGCCACCACGCAACGGTCGTCACGGCAGTCGCGCGGCGGCACGTAGTCGCAGGCGCTGCCACCATGGAAGTTGACGTAGTGCTGGCTGCGCGTCTGCTTCCACAGCGTCACCTGCGCCGGGTCATCCTGGATCTGGTCGGCCCAGTTGGCCACGTCGGCCAGCGAACGTGTGTGCTCCGGCGCCAGCAAGCGCTCCAGCGCGGCCTCGGCGAGCGGATCGAGGTGCCGTTGCGCCAGTTCGGCGACCACACGATGACCGAGCGGCCCCCAGGCCTGCACCGACGGCGCGACCGCGAACATAAGGGCCGCGAAGACCAGTGAACGGCTTGAAACGGGCATGGCAGCTGCCGGTGCAAAAGCGGCAGTCTGCCACAGCGGCGATCGGGCGCGGGCCATCCGGGCGCTTTCATTGTAAGATTTCGCGGCTGAAACACCGGCGCCGCGACCCGCGGCTGCCCATCCGCCATCACACATTCCCAATCGCCCTCAGGAGGACATTACCTCATGACCATCAAGGTCGGCATCAACGGCTTTGGCCGCATCGGTCGCAACGTGCTGCGCGCAGCCGTACAGAACTTCGGCAACGACATCGAGATCGTGGCGATCAACGACCTGCTGGAGCCGGACTACCTCGCCTACATGCTGAAGCACGACTCCGTGCACGGTCGCTTCGAGGGTGACGTGAAGGTCGATGGCGGCCACCTGGTGGTCAATGGCAAGCGCATCCGCCTGACCCAGGAGCGCGACCCGGCCAACCTGAAGTGGAACGAGGTGAACGCCGACGTGGTGATCGAATCCACCGGCCTGTTCCTGGACAAGGCCAGCGCGCAGAAGCACCTGGACGCGGGCGCGAAGAAGGTGATCCTGTCGGCGCCGTCCAAGGACGACACGCCGATGTTCGTCTACGGCGTCAACGACGGGAAATACGCCGGCGAGGCGATCATCTCCAACGCCAGCTGCACCACCAACTGCCTGGCGCCGGTGGCCAAGGTGCTCAACGACAAGTGGGGTATCAAGCGCGGCCTGATGACCACCGTGCACGCCGCCACCGCCACGCAGAAGACCGTGGACGGCCCGAGCAACAAGGACTGGCGTGGCGGCCGCGGCATCCTGGAGAACATCATTCCCTCGTCCACCGGCGCGGCCAAGGCCGTCGGCGTGGTGATCCCCGAGCTCAACAAGAAGCTCACCGGCATGAGCTTCCGCGTGCCGACCTCGGACGTGTCGGTGGTCGACCTCACCGTGGAGCTGGAGAAGGACGCCAGCTACGCCGAGATCTGCGCCGAGATGAAGGCGCAGTCCGAAGGCCCGCTGAAGGGCATCCTCGGCTACACCGAGGACAAGGTGGTGGCCACCGACTTCCGCGGCGACGCGCGCACCTCGATCTTCGACGCCGGCGCCGGCATCGCGCTGGACGACAGCTTCGTCAAGCTGGTCAGCTGGTACGACAACGAGTGGGGCTACTCGAACAAGTGCCTGGAAATGGTGCGGGTAGTGGCGAAGTAAGCCGGGAGCACTCCTCGCGATCATTCCTGATCGCGAGAGTCCAATGGGCGGCCATCGGTGGCCGCACTTTTCCAACAAAAAAGCCGGGCATCGCCCGGCTTTTTTGTCCCCCTTGATGCGGACTCCTGCAGGTGAACGTCAGCGCTTCAGCAGCGGCAGCTTGTCCGGTACGCCGTCCCACTTGTCGGCGTCTTCCATCGACGGGATCTTGCTGGTCAGCACCGGCCACTCCCTGGCCAGCTCGGCGTTGATCGAGAGGAAGACTTCCTGGCCGGCCGGCACGTCGAGTTCGGGGAAGATCGCGCCGACCGGGCACTCCTCCACGCACAACGTGCAGTCGATGCATTCGTCCGGGTCGATCACCAGGAAGTTCGGCCCCGCGTGGAAGCAGTCGACCGGGCACACCTCGACGCAGTCGGTGTGCTTGCAGTTGATGCAGTTCTCGGTGACGACGTGCGTCATCATGCCTCCTTCCGGCACCTGCCGGCGATGGTTAGAGTCTCCTCGACGACAGCTGTCTCGGCAATGACCCAGATCAGTGCCCGCCGCGCGCTGCCATCGCAGAATTCACTTGAACCCTGCCACTTTCTCTTGGAGCGATACATCATGCGTAAACTGATTGCCATTGCCCTGCTCGGCCTGCTCTCCACCCCGTTGATGGCCGCCGAGTGCGCGACCACCGTCGAGGCCAGCGACGCCATGCAGTTCAACACCAAGACCATCACCGTGCCGAAGACCTGCAAGACCTTCAAGGTGACCCTGAAGCACACCGGCAAACTGCCGGTCACCGCGATGGGCCACAACTGGGTGCTTGCGCACAGCGCTGACGAATCCGGCGTGATTTCCGACGGCATGAAGGCCGGCGCCGCCAACAGCTACGAGAAGCCGGGCGACGTGCGCATCATCGCGCACACCAAGCTGATCGGCGGCGGCGAGTCCGACACGGCCACGATCAACGTGGCCAAGCTCAAGGCCGGCGAGCAGTACGCCTACTTCTGCACCTTCCCCGGCCACGCCGCGCTGATGAAGGGCACGCTGAGCCTGGGCCAGTAAGCTTCACGGACCAGCAACGCATCCGGCCGTCATGGCCGGGTGCGTTTTTTTGTTGCCGGCCCCTTACATCGTTCCGCGCACGGATCCACCATGTCCAGCATGAACCCGCAGTCGCCACTGGACGAACCAGCCATCGCCAGGCTGGTCGACCATTTCTACGAGAAGGTGCGGCGCGATCCTCAGATCGGCCCGGTCTTCAACGCGGCCGTGCACGACTGGGACGAACACAAGCGCCTGCTGACCTCGTTCTGGGCCTCGGTGGCACTGCGCGCGGGCAGCTACCGCGGCAATCCGATGGGCGCGCACCGGCCGCATCCGATCCGCGCCGAGCACTTCGACCGCTGGCTCGCACTGTGGCGCGAAACCACCCTCGAGGAACTGGACGAGGCCAGTGCCGCACTGATGCTGGAATACGCCGAACGCATCGGCCGCAGCCTCAAGCTGGGCCTTGGCCTGCATCCGCAGGCGCAACCGTTCGGCGTGCCGATCGTGGGCGTCGGCAAACCATAGGCCTCAGCCCAGCGCCTTCAGCGCCGCGTCGTAGTTCGGCTCGTGACCGATCTCGCTGACCAGCTCGGCGTGCAGCACCTTGTCGTGGCCGTCCAGCACCAGCACCGCACGCGCGGCCAGCCCGGCCAGCGGACCGCTGGCGATCGCCACGCCGTAGTCGTTGAGGAACTGGCGCCCGCGCATCAGCGACAGGTTGGTCACCCGCTCCAGTCCCTCGGCACCGCAGAAGCGCGCCTGGGCGAACGGCAGGTCGGCCGAGATGCACAGCACCACGGTATTGTCGAGCTTGCCGGCCAGTTCGTTGAAGCGGCGCACCGAGGCGGCGCATACGCCGGTATCGACGCTGGGGAAGATGTTCAACACCTTGCGCTTGCCGGCGAAGCCGGACAGCGCCACATCGGACAGGTCGGCGCCGACCAGGCTGAATGACGGCGCGGTCGAACCGACCGCGGGAAACTGGCCGTCGACACTGATCGGCTGGCCTTTGAATGTGACGTGGGACATCGTGCACCTCGTGTGTGGATGGATGGCTACAAGTAGAACATGGTCTTGGCCAGGAAGACGATGCCCACCATCAGGCCCAGCACCACGCGATGGGTGTGCCGGAACCGGCAGACATCCATCTTGCCGCTGCGCATCGCCCACATCGCGTTGACGAACACGCCCAGCACGCCGAACGCCAGCAACACCTTCAGCAAGAGCCAGTTGCCGAAGCGGCTACCCACGCAGGACAAGCCGTCGCAACGGATGTCGAACAGCACGAAGCCGCTGGCGAACAGCAGCACCACGATCACCGGCATGAACCGGCGCACACGCGCCATGATCGACTGTTCGATGCGCTGCATGGTGGCCGTGTCGAAATGCCGATGCAGTGACTCGACCACCAGCACCTCGAACGCCACCGCGCCGACGAACACGATGGCGCATGCCAAATGCACCAGCACGATCCACGGATACCAGGCAACCATGCTGCATCTCCCGAAGCTTTCCGGGAAGTCTGCGCGCGGCCAGCCACCGCCGCGCTGACATGGATCAGGCTGTGGGAGACACCGGCTTCAGCCGTGCGGCTGCGCGACCACCTTGCGGATCGCTTCCACGAACCCGGGATCGAGTTTGCCGATCCGCGTGGTACGCGCGGCGATGCGGCCGTCGGCATCAAGCAGGATCAGTTCGCTCGAATGGTTGAACTCGCCGTCGGGCAGTTGCCGGTACTGCAGGCCGAGCACGCCGGACAGCTGGCGCACCTGCGCCGGCTCGGCGCGCGCCAGGGTCCAGATGCGCGGGTCGAGCTTGCGCTTCTCCGCGTAGCTCTTCAACGTGGCCACGTCGTCGCGCGCCGGATCGAAGCTCACCGCGAGCAGGTCGATGCGTGCGCGCGTGGCCGGGTCCAGCGCATTGCGGGTAAGCCGCAGGCTGTCGATGATCATCGGGCAGACCATCTGGCAGGAGGTGTAGAACATCGTCACCAGCTGCGGACGGCCGCGCCGCTCGGCCAGCGTCTGCCGGTGGCCGTCCTGATCGGTCAGCTGCAGCGGCAGGTTGTAGACGGAGTCGCCGGGCAGCGGCGTGGCCGCTCGCGCGCCACCGAACAGCAGGAGCATCGCGAGCAGGGGCAACAGGCGTTTCATGCATGACCTCACTGGGGCTTCGCGCAACGGAAGCCCATGTTGTTGGTGGTGTCGGCGGCCTTCAGCGCGGACAGCATGGCGACGCGCATGAGTACCGCGTAGTTCTCCTTCTCCTGCAGGCTGATCGCGCCAGCACCGCAGAACTTCAATACGTCGGGGTCGTTCTGATCGCGGCTGTCGCTGGCCACCAGCAGCGCGTTGAAGTCGTCCACCCACTCCCACACCGGCTGCGTGATGTCGCGCACGCCGTAGGCGTTGGGTGCGCCGCCGATGGCCGGCAGCGGCGCATTGGACGGGCGCGAGTACCAGGCCAGCAGGTTCTCGCGCCAGGCCGGGTCGCTGCGCGCGTCGCGGCGGGTGGCGTCGGCCGCCGCCGCATACTCCCACTCGTACCAGCTGGGCAGGCGCGCGCCTTCGCTCTCGCAGTACGCCTGGGCGGCGAACCAGCTGATCCGGGTCACCGGCTGCCTGGGCAGCACCTCGCTGCCCAACATCTCGGCACCGGCCCAGTGGCTGAGGTAGCGCTGGTCGGCAAGAATGCTGGCGACACGATCGCGACGCCATTCGGGATGGGCCTTCACGAAGGCCAGGAATTCGGCATTGGTGACCGGCTCGGTGCGCAGGCGATACGGCGCGATCTGTGCCGGCGCCGTCTTGCCATCGGCCGGCAACACGCTGGCGAAGGTACCTCCCGGCAGGGCGACATAATCCGCCGCCACTGCCGGCAGTGCCAGCATCAGGCCGAGCAGGGCCAGTGCCAGTCTTGCATGCATGTCAGTGCCCCGCTGCCGGCGGCGGTACCGCCTCGGCCCTGGCCTTGGCCACCTCTTCCTTGCTGATCTGGCCACCCGGGTTGCCCCAGCTGTTCAACACGTAGGTCAGGATGTTCGCCACTTCGTCGTCGGTCAGCTGCGCCATCGGCGGCATCACCGAGTCGTACTCGTGGCCGTTCACCGTGACCTTGCCGGTCAGGCCATGCGTCACGATCGTCATCGCCCGCTTCGGGTCCGCCGCCAGGAAGTCCGACTTCGCCAGCGGCGGGAACACGTTCGGCAGGCCCTCGCCGTTCGCCTGGTGGCACACCGAGCAGGTGCCGGTGAACAGCTGCTTGCCCGCCGCGATCTGCTCGGCCTTGGTCAGCGTGCCGGCCGCATGCGCCGTCGCCGCCGTGGTCACCGCCTTCAGGTTCGGCTCCGAGCGGTCGCCCAGGTAGACCGAATCCACTTCCTTGCCCGAGTAGATCGACTTGTCCTCCGGACCGTCCACCTTCAGGATGCCCAGCGCGCCCTTGTTGAACGCGCGGAAGATCGAGTGGTCGACCAGCACGTAGCTACCCGGCACATCGGTGTGGAATTCCACCATCGCCGCACCGCCGGACGGGATCAGCGTGGTCTGTACGTTGTGCTGCGCCACCGTGCCGCCTTCGGGCTGCACCTTGTCGAAGATCTCGCCGATCACATGGAAGCTCGACACCAGGTTCGGTCCGCCGTTGCCCACGAACAGCCGCACCGTCTGGTTGGTCTTGGCGGTCAGTGCGTTGTCACCGGTCAGCGCGCCTTCCTTGCCGTTGAACAGCACATAGGTCGGGTGCTCGTCGATCGCCTTCTCCATGTCGAACGGCTGGTGGCCCTTCTGCCGGTATTTGCCGGTGGTGTAGAAGTCGCCCTGCATCACGTAGTACTCGTGGTCGACCTTCGGCAACCCTTCCGGCGGCTCGACCAGGATCAGCCCGTACATGCCGTTGGCGATGTGCATGCCCACCGGCGCGGTGGCGCAGTGGTAGACGTAGATGCCCTGGTTCAGCGCCTTGAAGGTGAACCGCGATTCATGCCCCGGCGCGGTGAAGCTGGACGCCGCCCCGCCGCCCGGGCCGGTCACCCCGTGCAGGTCGATGTTGTGCGGCATCTTGCTGTCCGGCGCGTTCTTCAGGTGGAACTCCACCGTGTCGCCCTGGCGCACCCGGATGAAGCTGCCCGGTACCGTGCCGCCGAAGGTCCAGAACGTGTAGCTGACGCCTTCGGAGATCGGCATCTCCTTCTCGATCACTTCCAGCTCGACGATCACCTTCGCCGGGTAGTTGCGGTTGACCGGTGGCGGCACGTGCGGCGGGCTGGTCAGCACCGCGTGGATCGGCTCGCCCTGCGGCGGGCCGAAGTCGCCGTGGGTGGCGGCGATCGCGGCGGGGCTGGCGTCAGCCTCCCCCACCGGCGATATCGCGGACGGCTTGCCGGAGCAGGCCGCCAGTGTCAGCAGGGCCGCCGCGGCGACGGCGAAAAACGGTGGACGTGGCATGAGCGATCTCCGTGAGTTCTTGCGCGTCCTAGCCTAGGCGATCGCCCGACCGCGCTACTGACCTGGGTCAATTCGAACTCCTCCGGGACCGTGCTGCGTCACCCTGCCACGGTCCGCACCGCGCCCCTCAGCCCGGCTTGCCGTCCGCCCGCGGGGTCAGGTAGATCCATGCCGAACGCAGCACCCACGGCAGGAACGCCAGCAACCAGCCGTAGGCGGCAATCACCAGCCACAGGTAGACGTCGCCACCCAGCTCGGCGCGGATGCGCAGCAGCGCCACCACCTGCAGCAGGGCGAAGCACAGCCAGGCCACCGCGCCCATCTGCAGCGGCCGGCCGGAATGGCCCTGGGTCACCCGGGTCACCATCGCCACCAGCATCGAGCCGAAGAAGCCGATGCCCAACGCATGCAGCGGTGCGCGACCGAGGATGAGGTGCCCGCTGGCCGCATACACCACGTCCTGCACCGCGTACAGCACGAACGCCACCGGCAGCCACGCGAACGCCAGGTGCAGCACGGCCAGGATGCCCGGGTGCATGGCTTTCCATGGCTGCCAGGTCAGCGAGTGCCACGCAAACACCAGTGCCAGCGGCACGTCGACCAGCCACAGCCAGCCGGTCACGCCGCGCCAGTCCAGCAGCAAATGCGCCAGCAGCAACGCCCACACCAGCGGCATGCTCCAGTCCGGCCGGATCACCTCGTAGCCTTTCACCATGTTGCCGGTGAAGAACGGCAGCATGCGATGCATCACCGAGAAATAGATCGGCAGCAGCAGTCCGAAGGTACCCAGCTTGATCGCCAGCCAGGCGCAATCATCCGGCGCGCCGAACAGGTAGGCCAGGAACACCGCCAGCCCCACGCAACCCAGGCTCAACGCCGCCAGGCAGGAGCGCGCATGCCCCTTGCGCTCGGCCACCGAGGCACGCAGCACCCCGGCCAGCGTCCACACGCCGATCAGATAGCCGACCAGCATCACGCTGATACCGAGCTTCAGCAGCCACGGCAGGTTGAGCAGGCCGACGTTCGCCAGCACGTAGCCGCCGAACACGCAGCCGGCCACCGGCAGGTAACGCGTCTTCGGCAGGTCCGGCCGGCCCAGCCAGCGCGGGAACGTGGTCAGCAGGAAGCCGAACATGAACAGCGGGAACAGGCCGTACTGGATCAGCATCGCGTGCGCCCAGCCCGGCGGGATCGACGGCTGCGGCCAGCCGGCCAGGCCAAAGCGCATCCAGGTCAACTCCACCGCCCACCACGTCATGCTGAGCAGCACCGCGACGGTGCCGGCCAGGAACAACGGCCGGTGCGGCGCGGAGGCCAGCAGCGCCGTCAGCTGCGCCGGCGCGACCGCTGTCGCCGCGGGAGATCGTGATTCAGCCATGCCGATGCCAACTCGAACGAGAATGATTCGCCATCGTGGCAGGTTAGCACCAGCGCGGGCACTGATCTGGGTCAGTCACCCGGGGCACCCCGCGGCGTTCATTCCGGCAGCAGCGCCTGGCCGATCTCGCGCAGCTTCTTTGGATTCAGCAGTTCCAGTTCGCGCCCTTCGATCTCGATCAGCCGCTGACTGCGGAAGCGGCTGAGCACGCGGCTGACGGTTTCCGCGGCCAGGCGCAGGTAGTTGGCGATGTCGCCGCGCGACATGCTGAGATGGAAGCGCGTGCCGGAAAAGCCACGCACGGCGTAGCGGCCGGCCAGGTCCATCAGGAACGCGGCGACGCGTTCGTCGGCGCTGTGGTCCCCGGCGAGCAGGCTGGCGGTGCCCAGCTCCTTGCTCAGCATGCGGAACAGGTGCTGCTGCACCGCCGGCACGCGCGAGGCCAGCGCACTCATCGCGGGGAACGAGAAGCGGCAGAAATAGGCGGTGTCCAGCGCCACCGCATCGCACGGGAAATGCTCGGGGTAGATCGCGTTGAGACCGATCACCTCGCCGGGCAGATAGAAACCCAGTACCTGCTCGCGCCCTTCCTTGTCGACCATGCGGGTCTTCACGGTGCCCGAACGCACCGCAAAGATCGCGCGGAACGGGTCACCGGTACGGAATATCTGTTCGCCGGCACGGAACGGGCCGACGTGCTCGACCAGGCACTGCAGCTCGGCCAGCTCCGGCTTGTCGTAGCCGGCCGCGATGCACGCGCTGGAGAACGCGCAGGTGCCGCAGAAGCGCGTCTCGTCGCCGTCGTCGGCAATCGGGCTGGGCGGCTCGGGCAGACGACCTGCCAGGGGCTTGGATTGCATGATGGTGATGGGCTGCCGGGTCGGGGCTGCGTGGATCAGATCACGCGCGAGTAGCGTGGGGCCTGTGCCGCGTCGTCAAGATAGGCGTCGAAGCACATGGCGATGATACGCAACAGCAGCCGTCCCCGCGAGGTGACCCGGATCTCGCGTGGGCTTTCCGTGACCAGCCCGTCCTCGATCAGCGGCTGCAGGCGCTGCCGCTCGCGCGTGAAGTACTCGTCGAACAGCAGCCGGTGGCGCGCGCCGAACGCCTGCTTGTCCAGCGTGCCGTGGCACATCAGCTCGTTGATCAGCTCGCGCCGGATCAGGTCGTCCTCGTCCAGCTGCAGCCCGCGCATCAGCGGCAGGCGGCCGGCGTCCAGCGCCGCGTAGTAGCCGATCAGGTCGCGCGCGTTCTGGCTGTAGCTGTCGCCGATGCGGCCGATCGCGCTGACGCCGAGGCCGACGATGTCGCAGTCGCCGTGCGTCGAGTAACCCTGGAAGTTGCGCTGCAGCGTGCCGGCGCGCTGCGCCAGCACCAGCTCGTCGCTGGCCTTGGCGAAGTGATCCATGCCGATGTAGACGTAGCCGGCCGCCGACAGGTGCTCCAGCGCGCGGCCGAACAGCGCCAGCCGGGTGGCCGCGTCGGGCAGGTCCGCAGCCTCGATCTGCCGCTGCGCCTTGAACATCTCCGGCAGGTGCGCGTAACCGTACACCGCCACGCGGTCCGGGTTCAGCGCCACCACCTGGTCCAGCGTGCGGCTGAAGCCGTCCACGCTCTGGAACGGCAGGCCGTAGATCAGGTCGACGCTGGCCGAGCGGAAGCCCGAAGCCCGCGCCGCCTCGATCACCTCGCGGGTCTGCTCGAAGCTCTGGATCCGGTTGACTGCCTTCTGCACCACCGGATCGAAATCCTGGATGCCCACCGAGA
The DNA here is from genome assembly GCF_030291135.1 of Rhodanobacter thiooxydans. Classification (NCBI taxonomy): domain Bacteria; kingdom Pseudomonadati; phylum Pseudomonadota; class Gammaproteobacteria; order Lysobacterales; family Rhodanobacteraceae; genus Rhodanobacter; species Rhodanobacter thiooxydans. The sequence goes on from NZ_CP127409.1 coordinate 2,938,540, forward strand.
GGCGGTTGAAGCCCAGCTCGCCCATGGCGCGGATGTAGGCGCCGTCGGCGAAGCGCGGGTCGATCTCGATGCCGTACTCGCGGTCCGCCGCGTGGCTGAAGCTGAAATGCCGCGCCAGCGACTCCAGCAGCTCGCCCATGTGCGCGGTGTCGAGGAAGTTCGGCGTGCCGCCGCCGAAGTGCAGCTGGCGCACCGGCCGGTCGCGGTCGAACAGCGGCGCGATCAGCTCGATCTCGCGGTACAGCCGTTCCAGATAGCGGTCGGCCTGGGTCACGTCGCGGGTGATTACCCGGTTGCAGCCGCAGTAGAAGCACGGGCTCATGCAGAACGGCACGTGCACGTACACCGACAGCGGGCGCGGGATCGGCTCCTCGTTGGAGGCGCGAATCGCCCCACGCAACTCCACCTCGTCGAACTCGGCCTTGAAATGCGGCGCCGTCGGGTAGCTGGTGTAGCGCGGCCCGGCCACGTCGTAGCGGGCAATCAGCGCCGGGTCGAATTCGGGAGGAGTGATGGGAATGGCCATGTTGCCGAGTCTGTCGGGAGACCTGCCGGCATGCCTTGATCCGGGTCAATTCGCACGCCGGTCGCGGCGACCTGCCGCAGCACCGGCGTGGCGGCTCGCGTTATCGCCGGTACGGCTCGACCTGCTGCTCGATGGCGCCGAAGATCGAGGCGCCGGTCGCGTCGGTGACGTCGATCTTCAGGCGGTCGCCGAACTTCAGGAACGGCGTGCTCGGCTGGCCGTCGCGCAGGGTTTCCACCGTGCGCTGCTCGGCCAGGCAGGAGGCGCCCTTGCCGGTGTCCTGGTTGGCGATGGTGCCGGAGCCAACGATGGTGCCGGCGGTCAACGGCCGCGTCTTCGCCACGTGGGCGACCAGCTCGGCGAAGCTGAACTGCATGTCGACGCCGCATTCGGCCTCGCCGAACCAGGCGCCATTGAGCCAGGTGCGCATCGGCAGGTGCAGTTTGTCGCCGGCCCAAGCGTCGCCCAGCTCGTCCGGCGTCACCAGCACCGGCGACAGCGCCGAGCGCGGCTTGGACTGCAGGAAGCCGAAGCCCTTGGCCAGCTCACCCGGGATCAGCCCGCGCAGGCTCACGTCGTTGACCAGGCCGACCAGTTGGATGTGTCCGGACGCCTGCGCCGGCGTCACCGCCATCGGTACGTCGTCGGTGACCACCACCACCTCGGCTTCCAGGTCGATGCCGTAATCCTCGCTGGGCACCACCACCGGATCGCGCGGCCCGAGGAAACCGGCGCTGGTGGCCTGGTACATCAGCGGGTCGGTGTAGAAGCTGGCCGGCACCTCGGCGCCGCGCGCGCGACGCACGCGTTCCACGTGCGGCAGGTAGGCCGAGCCGTCGACGAATTCGTAGGCGCGCGGCAGCGGCGAGGTCAGCGCGGCCATCTCCAGCACGAACGCGCCGGCGGCGCGGCCCGCGTTCAATTCGTCCGACAGCGCGTTCAGCCGTGGCGCCGCGTTCGACCAGTCGTCCAGCGCCGCCTGCAGCGTCGGCGCGATGCTGCCCGCCGTCACCGCGCGGGAGAGATCGCGGCTGACCACCACCAGCGTGCCGTCGCGGCCGCCGTCCTTGAGAGATCCGAGTTTCATCGTGCTGCCTTGTGTCAGATGCGTGGATGGATCGCCGTCACGGCGCGAAGTGCTTGCCGATATCCTGCCAGCATCGGTAGTAGTCGTGCTGCAACTGCGGCGCATCCAGCGCCTGCTGCGTGGGGCGGATCACCTTGCGCGTCTCGAACATGAAGGCCATGGTGCCGCCGATCACGTCCGGCTTCGACAGGTCCGCGTGCGAGGCCTTCTCGAAGGTGGCTGCGTCCGGACCGTGGGCGCTCATGCAGTTGTGCAGCGAGGCGCCGCCGGGCACGAAGCCCTCGGCCTTGGCGTCGTACACGCCAGTGATCAGGCCCATGAATTCGCTGGCCACGTTGCGATGGAACCACGGCGGCCGGAAGGTGTGCTGCGCCACCAGCCAGCGCGGCGGGAAGATCGCGAAATCCATGTTGGCCGTGCCGGGCGTGTCGCTGGCCGAGGTCAGCACGGTGAAGATGCACGGATCGGGATGGTCGACGCTGATCGAGCCGATCGTGTTGAAGCGGCGCAGGTCGTACTTGTACGGCGCGTAGTTGCCGTGCCAGCCGACCACGTCCAGCGGCGAGTGGCCGATGTTCGCGGTCCACAGCGCACCCTGGAATTTCGCCACCAGCTCGAACGCGCCCTCGGCGTCCTCCCAGGCCGCCACCGGCGTGAGGAAATCGCGCGCATTGGCTAGGCCGTTCGAACCGATCGGGCCCAGCTCCGGCAGGCGCAGCAGCGCGCCGAAGTTCTCGCAGACGTAGCCACGCGCCTCGCCATCGGGAAGGTCCACGCGGAAGCGCACGCCGCGCGGAATCACCGCGATCTCCTGCGGCTCGAGCTCGATCACGCCCAGCTCGGTGGCCAGATGCAACCGGCCGTGCTGCGGCACGATCAGCAGCTCGCCATCGGCGTCATAGAAGAAGCGCCCCTGCATCGAGCGGTTCGCCGCGTAGAGGTGGATGCCGATGCCGCCCTGCTCGGCCGGGCCGCCATTGCCGGCGATCGTCACCAGGCCGTCGACGAAGTCGGTCAGCGCGGCTGGCAGCGGCAGTGGGTCCCAGCGCAGCTGGTTCGGCGTGGCCGGCGCCTCGTCGAAACGGTTGTGGAAGGTGGCATGTGCCAGCGGCCGGAACGGCTCATGCACCGCGGCCGGACGGATCCGGTACAGCCAGCTGCGCCGGTTCTGGTGGCGCGGTGCGGTGAATGCGGTGCCGGACAGCTGCTCCGCGTACAGCCCGTGCGCCACCCGCTGCGGCGAGTTCTGGCCGACCGGCAGCACGCCGGGGATCGCCTCGCTGGCGAACTCGTTGCCGAAGCCGGATTGGTAGCCCTTGTCCACGATCGTTGCCATGCACCGCTCCTTCAGAGGAACCCGCGTTTCATCTGGTCACGCTCGATCGACTCGAACAGCGCCTGGAAGTTGCCTTCGCCGAAACCCTCGTTGCCCTTGCGCTGGATGATCTCGAAGAAGATCGGGCCGATCGCATTCTGGGTGAAGATCTGCAGCAGCTTGCGCTGGTGGGTTTCCGGATCGGCGTCGATCAGGATCCTGTTCTTCGCCAGCCGCGGCACGTCCTCGCCATGGTTCGGCACGCGCACGTCGATTACCTCGAAGTACGCATCCGGCGTGTCGAGGAACTCCACGCCGGCTTCGCGCATCCGCTCCACCGTGGTGTAGATGTCGTCGGTGAAGCAGGCAATGTGCTGGATGCCTTCGCCGTGGTAGGCGTCGAGGTATTCGTTGATCTGGCTCTTCGGGTCGCTCGACTCGTTCAGCGGGATGCGCACGATGCCGTCCGGCGCGGTCATCGCCTTGGACACCAGGCCGGTCTTGGCGCCCTTGATGTCGAAGTAGCGGATCTCGCGGAAGTTGAACAGCTTCTCGTAGTAGTCCGACCACTTCTGCATGTTGCCGAAATGCAGGTTGTGGGTGAGGTGGTCGATGAAGGTCAGGCCGAAGCCGGCCGGGTTCGGCGCGGCACCGGCGATCGCCACGTAGTCGGCCGCATAGGCATCGCCTTCGCGCGGCACCAGGTACAACATGCAGTCGCCGATGCCCTTGACCACCGGCACGTCGATCGCGCGGCTGGCCGCCTTGTGCGCCACCGCTTCGCCGCCGTTGGCGAGCACCTTCGCCGCCACCTCGGCCACCGGCTTCTTGAAGCGGATCGCGAAGCCGCAGGCACTGGGGCCGTGCTTCGCGGCGAAGTCGGCGGCGAACGAGTCCGGGTCCTCGTTGACCAGGAAGTTCACGCCGTTCTGGCGGTAGACCGTGATCGGGCGCGAGACGTGTTTCAGCACGGCGCTGAAGCCCATCCGCCGGAACAGCGCGTGCAGCTCGCCGGCGCGACCGGCCGGGGCGGCGAACTCGACGAATTCGAAGCCGTCGATCCCCATCGGGTTCTCGAACGTGGTGACCTGCATGCCAAGGTTCGGCTGGGCGTTCATGGCGCTCTCCTGTGTGTCGGTGCACGATGGCCGCTCACGAGCGTGCCACCATCGCTGGTAATCCTTCGTTATAGTTACAATTGAAACCAGTTGCAAGGAACTCGTCCCATGTCCTCCCGCCACAAGAGCGCCCCGGCCAGCGCCGAGCACGCACCGTTGCAACTGGAGCATTTCCTGCCGTACCGGCTGTCGATCCTGTCCAACACGATCAGCCAGACGATCGCCGACGACTACCAGCGCCGCCATGACCTCTCGGTGACGGAGTGGCGGGTGATGGCGGTGCTGGCCCGCTTCGAGGGGCTGTCCGCGCGCGAGGTGGCCGAGCGCACGGCGATGGACAAGGTGGCGGTGAGTCGCGCGCTGGCGCGCCTGGTCGCCGCCGGCCGGGTCGACCGCAGCACCCACGACAACGACAGGCGCCGCTCGGTGCTCAAGCTCAGCGCCGCCGGCTGGGTCATCCACGACGAGGTCGCCCCGATGGCCCGCACCCGCGAACGCGAAGTGCTGGCCAGGCTCGATGCCGACGAACGCCAGTGGCTGGTACGGATACTGGACAAGCTGCTGGCGGCGGACAGCTGACAGGCCACCCGCTGCGCAGCACGGGTGCCGGCTTACGCCGCAGCGGTGCCCGGCGCGGCACCCAGCAGCTGGCGCAGCATGTACGGCAGGATGCCGCCGTGGCGGTAATAGGCCGCCTCCGCGGGCGTGTCGATGCGCACCCGCGCCTCGAACACGGTCTTCCTGCCCTGCGCATCGGTGGCCTCCACCTTGACCGTGGGCGCGGGCGCCTCGCGGCCGGCCAGGCCGGCAATCTCGAAAGTCTCCTCGCCGGACAGGCCCAGCGTGTCCGCATTCTGGCCCTCCTGGAACTGCAGCGGCAGCACGCCCATGCCGATCAGGTTGGAGCGGTGGATGCGTTCGTAGGACTGCGCGATCACCGCCCGCACACCGAGCAGCGCGGTGCCTTTCGCCGCCCAGTCGCGCGACGAGCCGGAGCCGTATTCCTTGCCGGCCAGGATCACCAGCGGCGTGCCGGCGGCAAGGTAGCTGACCGAGGCGTCGAAGATCGTGCTCACCGGGCCGCCCTGCCGGGTGAAGTCGCGGGTGAAGCCGCCCTCCGTCCCTGGCGCCAGCTGGTTGCGCAGGCGGATGTTGGCGAAGGTGCCGCGGATCATCACCTCGTGGTTGCCGCGACGCGAACCGTAGGAATTGAAATCCTTGCGCTCCACGCCGTGTCCGGCGAGGTATTTGCCGGCCGGCGAATCCACCTTGATCGCGCCGGCCGGACTGATGTGGTCGGTGGTCACCGAATCACCCAGCCGGGCCAGCACGCGCGCGCCGCGAATGTCGGTCAACGGCGCCGGTTCGCGTCCCACGCCATCGAAGTACGGCGGCTGGCGCACGTAGGTGGAATCGGCATCCCACTGGAAGGCGTTCCCCTCGGGCACCTGCAGGCTGCGCCAGTTGTCGTCGCCGGCGAACACGTCGGCATAACCGTTGGCGAACATGTCGGCTTTCACGCAGGCATCGATGACATCCTGGATCTCGCGGTTCGACGGCCAGATGTCGCGCAGGTACACCGGCTTGCCGTCACTGCCGGTGCCCAGCGGGTCCTTGAGCAGGTTGGTGTGCATCGTGCCCACCAGCGCATAGGCCACCACCAGCAGCGGCGACGCCAGGAAGTTCATCTGCGACTGCGGGTGGATGCGCCCCTCGAAATTGCGATTGCCCGAGAGCACCGAACACACGTTGAGGTCGTGCTCGGCCACCGCCGTGGCCACTTCGGGAATCAGCGGGCCGGAGTTGCCGATGCAGGTGGTGCAGCCGTAGCCGACCAGGTTGAAGCCGAGCTGGTCCAGGTACGGCGTGAGCCCGGCCCGGTCGTAGTAATCCGTGACCACGCGCGAACCCGGCGCCAGCGAGGTCTTGACCCAGGGCTTGCGGCTCAGGCCCTTCTCCACCGCACGTTTGGCCAGCAGGCCGGCGCCGATCATCACCAGCGGATTGGAGGTGTTGGTGCACGAGGTGATGGCGGCGATGACCACGTGTCCGTTGTCCAGTCGGGCGCTGCCGCCGTTGGCCATGGCGATCTCCACCGGCGCGTGCGGCCAGTCGTGACCGATATCGCAATGGCCGGGGACATGCGGCGCATCGCTGGCGCTGCCGCGCACGATCGACACCGGGTCGCTGGCGGGAAACGATTCGTCGATGGCCTCGTCCAGACTTCCAAGGATCGCCTTCTCGTAGGGCTGCCCGCCGAGCAGCGCGCCGACGGCACCGGGCGCAATCCGCACCGGGATGCGGTCCTGCGGCCGCTTGGGCCCGGCAATGGAAGGCTCCAGCGTGGCCAGATCCAGTTCGAGCGTCTGCGAATACTCGGCTTCGTCAGCGGGGTCGTGCCACAGGCCCTGGGCCTTGGCGTAGGCCTCGACCAGGCGCACCTGATGTTCGGAACGGCCGGTCAGGCGCAGGTAGGCGAGGGTTTCGTCGTCGATCGGGAAGATCGCGCAGGTGGCGCCATATTCCGGGCTCATGTTGCCCAGCGTGGCGCGATTGGCCAGCGGGATGCGGGCCACGCCCGGCCCGTAGAAATCGACGAACTTGCCGACCACGCCCGTCTTGCGCAGCAGCTCGGCGACGGTCAGCACCAGATCGGTGGCGGTGGTGCCGGGCGGAAACTCGCCGGTCAGCTTGATGCCGACCACCTGCGGAATCAGCATGCTCATCGGCTGTCCCAGCATGGCCGCCTCAGCCTCGATGCCGCCCACGCCCCAACCCAGCACGCCCAGCCCGTTGACCATCGGCGTGTGCGAGTCGGTGCCGACCAGCGTATCGGGGTAGGCCAGCATGCCGTCCGGTCCCTCGCGGGTGAACACCACGCGCGACAGGTACTCCAGGTTGACCTGGTGGCAGATGCCAGTGTCCGGCGGCACCACCTTGAAATTGTCGAACGCATGCTGCGCCCAGCGCAGCATCTGGTAGCGCTCCACGTTGCGCTCGAACTCGAGCTGCGCGTTGATGGAAAAGGCGTCACCCTGGCCGAACGCATCGACGATGACGGAGTGATCGATCACCAGCTCGCTGGGCACCAGCGGATTGATCCGCTGCGGATCGCCGCCCAGCGCGATGATCGCGTCGCGCATCGCCACCAGGTCCACCACGCACGGCACGCCGGTAAAATCCTGCATCAGCACGCGCGCCGGCGTGTACTGCACCTCCTGCTGCCCAGTGGCCTGCGGTTGCCAGTCCGCCAACGACTGGATCTGCTCGCGGGTGACCAGGTGGCCGTCCTCGTTGCGCAACAGGTTTTCCAGCAGCACCTTGAGGCTGTAGGGCAGTCGGTGCGCGGTCTTGATGCGGTCGAGCCGGTAAATCTGGTAACGGGTGTCGTCGACCGTCAACTGGTCGCGCGTGCCGAAGCTGTCGCTGCTCATGAAACTCTCCTCGTGGAGCGTGATACCCGCCGCTCGTGGCCCGTCTCTCGGCGAACCGCCGCGACACGTGAATGCTTATCGAAACGCCAGGTACAAGCTGGTGAACACGCCGATGGCCATCAGCGCCAGACAGGCCAGATCGAGCGCAACCAGGGCCGAAAATTTCATGCGGTCGGCATGCACGTAGTCCTCCACGATCACGCGCAAGCCGACTTGATCTTGATCAGCGCGTCCAGCAGCATCGGCCCGCACTTGTCGCGGTCGATGGCATAGGTGTCGATGCGTGGATTGCGTCCCGACTCGGGGTCGTAGCGGTACACCTGCAGGTGCCGCACCCGGGTGGCGCCCGCAGGTTCGGGCCAGGTCACGCCCGCTTCGATGCGCGAGGCAGGGGATGCGCCCGAGTTGCGCGACACCGGAAACCGTTTGGGGCTACGCCAGCGTGAGATCTGCTTCGAGCTCTTGATCAACACCGGCGACCCTCCCGCCGCGATGAAGTGGCCCGGCGGGTTGCGCCAGAAGCGTCTGCCCACGCGGCAATCAAGCTGATCGATGACGACTCGTCGCTGGCAGCAACCAGCCCGGGCGACGACGCCTCTCTGAAGATACTGGTAGAGAAAGCGTGAAACCCGGGTAAAGGCAGGCTGCCGTCTCATGCAACCCGGCCGCGCTGGCGGCGGACGGGTTCCGTTTCCACGCGGCTCAACGCACCCCGTGCATCAGCCGGTTGATCAGCGGTGCGATCAGAAACAGCACGACGCCGCCGCCGAGCAGGATCCAGAAGCCCATGGTGTAGCCGGACAACGCCGAGTCCACGGTCATGCCGGTCTCGCCGCTGACGTGGCCGGCGAATAGCCCCGCCAGGTTGTTGCCGATCGCGGTGGACAGGAACCAGCCGCCCATGCCCAGCCCCACCAGCCGCACCGGCGCCAGCTTGGTCACCATCGACAGGCCGATCGGCGACAGGCACAGCTCGCCGGCGGTCTGCAGCACGTAGCACAGCACCAGGGTCCACAACGGGATCATGCCGTCGCCGCCCACCAGGCTCGACAGCGCATACATCAGCACCGCGAAGCCCAGCGCGTTGCCGATCAGGCCCAGCCCGAACTTGCGCGGGATCGACGGTTCGATGCGGCGCTTGTCCAGCCAGCCCCATGTCATCGCCACCAGCGGCGCCAGCAGCACGATCGCCACCGGGTTCACCGACTGGAACCAGCCGACCGGGAATTCCCAGCCCGCCAGGTTGCGATCCACGATGTGCTGGGCCAGGAAGTTGAACGAGCTGCCGGCCTGCTCGAAGAACATCCAGAACAGCACGTTGAAGGTGAAGATGATCAGCATCGCGATCACCCGCTGGATCTGCACGGCGCCGGTGCGGATCGCCTCTACCACCAGCATCGCGCCCACGCCGATGAACAGCGCGGTCAACAACCACTGGATTGCCACCGCACCGGCCCGGTCCATCAGCAGGTAGACCAGCGGGATCGCCACCAGCACGCCGATGGCCACGTACACCACGCGCATCGGGCTGGCGATTTCCGGCGCCGGCTTGCCGACCGGACCGAGCTGGCGACGACCGAACCAGAACCACACCAGGCTGATCAGCATGCCCACGCCCGACGCGGCGAAGACCACGTGGAAGTTGTCGTGCTGCGGCGTGCCGAAGACGCGTTCGGCCAGGTAGCTGGTCAGGATCGGCGCGATCAGCGCACCCGCGTTGATGCCCATGTAGAACAGGGTGAAGCCGCGGTCGCGGCGCGAATCGCCGGTGGCGTACAGCTGGCCCACCATCGAGGAGATGTTCGGCTTGAACAGGCCATTGCCCACGATGACGGTGGCCAGGCCCAGCATGAAGATCTCGTGCTGCGGCACCATCACCATGAACAGGCCCGCGGCCATCACCACCGCGCCCAGCAGGATCGAGCGCTGGTAGCCGATGATCTTGTCCGCCACGTAGCCGCCGAACACCGCGGTGGCATAGACCAGCGCCAGGTAGGCGCCATAGGTGCGGCTGGCCGACGCCTGGCCGGCTTCGTCGCCGTTGAAGAACTGCGCCACGATGTACAGCGTGAGCGCCCAGCGCATGCCGTAGAACGCGAAGCGCTCCCAGAACTCCGACATGAACAGCATCCACAGCGGACGCGGATGCCCCAGCATTTGCGGATAGTCGGGTACCGGCTTCGCGTCGCCGGCGAGTGTGATGTTACTCATGTCTAGCCCCTGTGCTCATCGGTGATTCGCAAGTTATTGCGAACGACCAGATGTAACCGGCGGCCTCGCATCCGTCAAATGCGCTGCAGCACGCGGCCCGGGAGAAAACCGCGCGCTGCCAAGACCGGATGGCGTCAGCGCACGCCGTGCATCAGCCGGTTGATCAGGGGCGAGATCAGCAGCAACAACGCGCCGGCACCGGCCAGCAGCCAGAAGCTGAAGGTGAAGCCGCCCAGTGCGGAGGCGGCGGTCATCCCGCTTTCGCCGCTGATCCTGCCGGCCAGCAGGCCCGACAGGTTGCCGCCCACCGCCAGCGACAGGAACCAGCCGCCCATCGCCAGGCCGACCAGCCGCGGCGGCGCCAGCTTGGTCACCATCGACAGGCCGATCGGCGACAGGCACAGCTCGCCCACCGTCTGCAGCACGTAGCACAGCACCAGCGGCCAGAACGGAATCAGCCCGTGCGCATCGAGCAGGCGCGACAGCGCGTACATCAGCACCGCAAAGCCGAGGCCGTTGAAGATCAGGCCCAGGCCGAACTTGCGCGGGATCGACGGCTCGCTCCTGCGCGCCGCCAGGAAAGCCCAGACCACGGTGACCACGGGCGCCAGCACGATGATCGCCAGCGGACTGACCGACTGGAACCAGCCCACCGGGAAGGTCCAGCCGCCGAACATCTGCCGGTCAACCAGGTTCTCGGCGAGGAAATTGAACGAGGTGCCCAGCTGGAAGTAGAACATCCAGAACAGGATGTTGAAGGCGAAGATGATCAGCATCGCCACCACCCGGTCGACCTGCACCCGACCGTGCCTGACCGCCTCGACCAGCAGCATCACCGCCACCGCGGCGAACAGCGCACCCAGCATCCAGGACAAGCCGGTGGTGACGAAGGCCAGCAACAGGTACACCAGCGGCACGGCGACGACCATGCCCAGCACCACCCACACCACGCGCATGCGGCCGGCCGCTTCAGGCGCCGGCCGGCCCACACCCTTCAGCCCGCGCCGGCCGAACCAGAACCACAGCAGGCTGAGCAGCATGCCCACGCCGGCCGCGCCGAACACGATGCGGTAGTTCTGCTGCATCGGCGTGTCGGTGAAATGGGCGGCCATCCAGCCGGTCAGCAGCGGCGCCAGCAGCGCGCCGCCGTTGATGCCCATGTAGAACAGGGTGAAGCCGCGATCGCGGCGCGGATCGTCGCGCCCGTACAACTGCCCGACCATGGTGGAGATGTTCGGCTTGAACAGCCCGTTGCCCACGATCACCATCGCCAGGCCGAGCAGGAAGACGTCGCGGCTGGGCAGCATCACCACGAACAGGCCCAGCGCCATCATCAGCGCGCCCAGCAGGATCGAGCGCTGGTAGCCGATCACCCGATCCGCCACGTAGCCGCCGAAGATGCTGGAGGCGTAGATCAGCGCGGTATACGCACCAAAGATGCTGGCGGCCCACGCCTGGCCGGAGGCATCGCCGTGGTAGAAGTGCGCCACGATGTACAACGCCAGCGCCCAGCTCACGCTATAGAACGCGAAGCGTTCCCAGAACTCGGTCATGAACAGCATCCACAACGGACGCGGATGCCCCAGCGTCTGCGGATACTCGGGCGCGGCGCTGATCTGGACGACTTCGTTCATGGGTGCTCCCGGATTTCAGGTGGGCACATCATGACGGGATTCATGCCAGGCTGCGCAACCGGCGGGCGATCGGCTCAGCTGCCGAGCACGGTGCGCACGTCCAGCAGTTCGGGGAAGAATTCCAGATCGAGAGCCTTCTTCAGGAAGCTCACCCCGGACGAACCGCCGGTGCCGCGGCGATGGCCGATGATCCGTTCGACCGTTTTCATGTGGCGGAAACGCCACAACTGGAAGCTCTCCTCCACGTCCACCAGCTGTTCGCACATGTGGTATTCGGGCCAGAACTCCGCGCGATCCTCGTAGATGCGCTTGAGCACCGGCAGCAGCGCCTCGTTGCGCCGGTAGGCCTGCGTCCAGTCGCGATCGAGCAATTCGGCCGGCACCGCGTGGCCACGCCGCGCCAGGTAACGCAGGAACTCGTCATACAGGCTGGGCGCCTCCAGCACCGCGCGCAATTCCCCCTGCGCGGCCGGGTCGTGCGCGAACACCTTGAGCATGTCGGCGTTCTTGTTGCCCAGCAGGAATTCGATCTGGCGATATTGCAGCGACTGGAAGCCGGACGACGGCCCCAGCACGCCGCGAAACTCCAGGTACTCCGCCGGCGTCAGCGTCTCCAGCACCGCCCATTGTTCGAACAGCTGGCGCTGCACCTGCTTCACCCGCGCCAGGATCTTCAGGCAGGCATCGATGTCGTCGGCCTGCAGGTGCAGCACCGCCGCCTTCAGCTCGTGGATCAGCAGCTTCATCCACAACTCGGAGACGTGGTGCTGCACGATGAATAGCATCTCGTCGTGGTGTGGCGGGTTGCTCAGCGGCTGCTGCGCCGACAGCAATGTGTCCAGCTGCAGATAGCCACCGTAGGTGATCTGTCCGTTGAGGTCGGTCTGGATGCCCGCTTCGAGATCGCGCTGGTTGTCGCTCATGCCGGTCCGTCATGTTTCCGTGGAACACACATGGTAACGGCTGGGCAGCGATCACATCCTGACCCACGACAGGGCGCGCCAGCTGGCTTGCGCCGAGCATGGTGGTGCTCCGGACCTCCTTCCGTACGTCCACGCATGCTGCGCTGTACCTTGCAGCGCAACATCCCTGCCTGCTATCAAGCGCGGTCTTGTGCGGTTGTTTGTGTGTCTCGTGCGTCGGAAACACGCCACCGCCAGCCCATTTCCTCACCCCCGGAGCGAGTCGTGACCATCGCCGCCAAGTTTGAAATCGAATACCTGCAATACCTCGATGCCGAGGGCAAGCAGGTACGTGATGACCTGCCCGAGTTCGCGAAAGACCTCGGCCACATGGTCGAGCTGTACAAGCTGATGCTGTCCACTCGCGTGTTCGACGCCAAGTCGATCGCACTGCAGCGCACCGGCAAGCTGGGCACCTATGCCAGCTGCCTCGGCCACGAGGCGGCGCACGTCGGCATCGGCAGCGCGATGCGTCCCGAGGACGTGTATGCACCGAGCTACCGCGAATACGGCGCCCAGCTCTATCGCGGGGTGCAGCCGCGCGAGGTCTACATGTACTGGGGCGGCGACGAGCGCGGCAACGACTACCAGAAGGAACCGGCGCGGCACGACTTCGCCTGGAGCGTGCCGATCGCCACGCAATGCCTGCACGCGGCGGGTTCGGCGCTGGCGTTCAAGATCCGCGGCGAGAAGCGCGTGGCGGTATGCACCATCGGCGACGGCGGCTCGTCCAAGGGCGACTTCTACGGCGCCATCAACATCGCCGGCGCGCAGAACCTGCCGCTGGTGGCAGTGATCGTCAACAACCAGTGGGCGATCTCGGTGCCGCGCAAGATCCAGTCCGGCGCGCCCACGCTGGCGCAGAAGGGCATCGCCGCCGGTCTCTTTTCGATCCAGGTGGACGGCAACGACATCATCGCCGTGCGCAAGGCGATGGAGGACGCGCTGGAGCGCGCGCGCAACGGCCAGGGCGGCAGCGTGCTCGAACTGGTCACCTACCGCCTCGGCGACCACACCACCGCCGACGATGCACGCCGCTACCGCGGCGAGCAGGAAGTGAAGGACGGCTGGGAAAAGGAGCCGATGAAGCGCCTGCGCAACTGGCTGGTGGCGAAGAAGGTGTGGGACGACGCGAAGGAAGAAGCTTGGAAGGCCGAGTGCGACGAGTGGATGGACAACGAGGTGAACGCCTATCTCGAGACCAGGACCCAGCCGGTCTCGGCGATGTTCGACTACATCTTCGCCGAAGTCCCCGCCGATCTCGCGAAACAGCGCGACTACGTCCTCTCGCTCGAAAACAAGGCCCACTGAGTCATGGCACAGATCACTCTCATCGAAGCGGTTACCCAGGCGCTCGCCTACGAGATGGCGCACGACCCGAGCGTCGTGGTGCTGGGCGAGGACGTCGGCGTCAACGGCGGCGTGTTCCGCGCCACCCAGGGCCTGCAGGAAAAATTCGGCGAGCTGCGCGTGCTCGACACGCCGCTGGACGAAACCACCATCGCCGGCGTCACCGTCGGCCTCGCCGTGCAGGGCATGAAGCCGGTGGCCGAGGCGCAGTTCGAGGGCTTCATCTACCCAATGATGGAGCAGATCGCCTGCCACGCCGCGCGCATGCGCAACCGCACCCGCGGCCGCCTCACCGTGCCGGCCGTGTGGCGTGCGCCGTGGGGCGGCGGCATCCGCGCACCGGAGCATCATTCGGAAGCGAACGAGCACCTGTTCACCAACATCCCCGGCCTGCGCGTGGTGATGCCCTCGTCGCCCGCACGTGCCTACGGTCTGCTGCTGGCCGCGATCCGCGATCCCGATCCGGTGATGTTCTTCGAACCCAAGCGCATCTACCGCCAGTACAAGGAAGAGGTGCCGGACGACGGCGAGGCCTTGCCGCTGGACGTGTGCTTTGTGCTGCGCGACGGCACCGACGTAACCCTGGTGAGCTGGGGCGCGCAGGTGAAGGAAGCGCTGGAAGCGGCCGACGCACTGGCCGCCGAAGGCATCAGCGCCGAGGTGATCGACGTGGCCACGCTGACCCCGCTGGACTTCGACACCATCGCCGAGTCGGTGCAGAAGACCGGCCGCTGCGTGATCGTGCACGAAGCGCCCAAGACCGCCGGCTTCGGCGCCGAGATCGCCGCCCGCCTGGCCGAGGAATGCATGTATGACCTGCTCGCCCCGGTCGAGCGCGTCACCGGCTTCGACACGCACATCCCGCTGTTCCGCCTGGAAATGAAATACCTGCCGAGCGTGGAACGCGTCGTCGACGCGGCCAAGCGTACCCTCGCAGCAAGCTGACGCCCTTGCTCCTCCCCCTGCTTGCAGGGGGAGGCTGGGAGGGGGTAAAGCTCTTGATCTGAAGTTCAGGCGAAGAGCACCCCACCCCAACCCTCCCCTGCCATGCAGGGGAGGGAGCAAACCGGAAAACTCATACCTGGAAATCCGCTCATGGCTGATATCAAGACGTTCTACCTCCCCGACCTCGGCGAAGGCCTGCCCGACGCGACCGTGGTCGAGTGGCACGTGAAGGTGGGCGACACCATCAAGCTCGACGCGCCGCTGTGCTCGATGGAAACCGCCAAGGCGGTGGTCGACGTGCCCTCGCCGTACACCGGCAAGGTCGTCAAGCTGCATGGTGCGCCCGGCGACATCATCGAGACCGGCGCCGCGCTGGCCGATTTCGAGCCCGACCCGAACGCCAAGCAGCGCGCCGAGGCCGAAGCCACCGGCCATCACCACGGCCCGAAGAAGACCGAAGCCGCACCGGCACCCGCCGCGGCCAAGGCCGATCGCGAGGACGAAGGCACCGTGGTCGGCGCGATGGTCAGCGGCAACACCGTGCACGTCGAACAGGCCGCCAGCATCGGTGGCGTGAAAGCCGTGCCGGCGGTGCGTGCGCTGGCGAAGAAGCTCAAGGTCGATCTCGCCCGCGTGCGCCCCAGCGGCGCCGACGGCGTGGTGACCATGCAGGACGTGAAGAACGCCGCCGCCAACGGCAGCGCCGCACTCGGCGCCGCCCCGGCACGCGCGGTGCCCGCCTCGGCCGGCCGCCACCTGGCGCCGGAACTGCCGCAGCCGGAGCATGCCCCACAAAACCAACAGCGCGGTCCGGTCTCGCTGGCCGGCAAGCCGGTACGCACCGCGCCGCCAAGCGTCAGCGCCAGCGGCCAGCCGGAGCAGCTGAAGGGCGTGCGCCGCAACATGGCCCGGGTGATGGCCGACGCCCACGCCCAGGTGGTGCCGACCACGCTGGTCGACGACGCCGACCTGCACGGCTGGATCGGCAAGCAGGACATCACTGCGCGCCTGATCCGCGCCATCGTTGCTGCCTGCAAGGCAGTGCCGGCGCTGAACGCCTGGTTCGACGGCAAGAACCTCACCCGCACGCTGCATCCGCAGGTCGACATCGGCATCGCGGTGGACACCGACGACGGCCTGTTCGTGCCGGCGCTGCGCAACGCCGACGTGCTCGACGCGGCCGGCGTGCGCGCCGCGATCAAGCGTCTGCGCACGCAGGTGGAAGATCGCACGATCCCGGCCTCCGAGCTATCCGGCTACACCATCAGCCTGTCCAACTTCGGCATGTTCGCCGGCCGCTACGCGACGCCCGTGGTGGTGCCGCCGACCGTCGCCATCGTCGGCGCCGGCAAGCTCAGCCACGACGTGGTCGCCGTGATCGGCGGCATCGAAGTGCACCGGCGCATGCCGATCAGCCTGACCTTCGACCACCGCGCCGCCACCGGCGGCGAAGCCGCACGCTTCCTCAAAGCGATGCTCGACGATCTGGCTTTACCGAACTGAGCGAACGACAACACGTAAAACAAGCAGGACGTCTTCGGGCGTCCTGTTTCTTTTTACGTTCCCGCATCAAACCAAGGCTCAGAAAATTATCTGTAGAAGTACATCGCAAGCTGTCTCAGGACAGCGAGAAGCAACAAAATCAGAAACAGTCGTCTAGCGAAAATTGAAATTCGGGCAACTACGATATCCCTGTTCGACCATTGCTCGGGCGGAACAACTCCAACTCTGCCCCACTGGCTACCCCATAGCGCATAGAGAAGGCATGGAATTCCCCAAAACAGGAATCCAAGCAGTGAAGCGTAAGGCGATGGCTCGCTAAAACTGCTTATACGCATAGCTTGGCCAGAAAACAGGAATTCGTGAATGATGTAGTAGAAATAAATCAGGAAGACGAAAGCCGCTCCAATTCTCGAAATCACCATCAACATACGGTGTGATACGCAACCAGCGATCATCCCCGTCGTAAGCAATGCAAAGAATGCCTCGCCAGCGATTCTTGCGCCGGTCCAACCGGACTGTTGGAAGAAAAAGAACATGCCTATCGTAAATAGCGTCAGAACCACGGAAATCGTGATAATGAAAGCACTCGCGCGACTCTTCGGCACCCTTTCTTCCGTGTCTGAAAGATTTTTCTTTTTGCGTTCCGTCATGGATTTTTCACTCAATGTCATCGAATCGAATCGTTCTGAATTGAAGTCCTCAGTAATCGCGCACGTCCAGCAACAGGAAACAACGGGCGCTGTAGTCGCCGCTGTGCGGCCACGGGACGGCAGTCAACGCCAGCGTTCCAGCCGTCCACAGTTCGTTGTCGAGCAGCGCCTCGCAGCGTGAATCGCCATCTGCGGCGTGACTGTGCACCAGCCGAATCCAGTGCAGCTCGGGGCTGAGCGCCTCGCGTTTCAACGCGGCCTCGACCGACGCCAGCGCCTCGGCCGGCATGCTCGCAGCATCCGCACCGCGTGCGCTGAACGGGCCGATGAATACGTCCCAGGTGCGCACGCCGATCTCCCACGCGGTAATCCGCATCCGGCGCTCATCGGTGACGTACCAGCACGCGGCCAGCAGGGGATGGAACACGTCGTGTTCGAACGCGCGCAAGGCATCGCGACAGCCGGCGTCGCCGCCGCCCACGCCGGCGAAGCTCTCCTCAATATAGCGCTCCTCACTCAGCACCACGTCGACGTCGAGCCGGCCGGGCTCACCGGCCGCGCCTTCGTGCCAGGCGGCACGGATCGCCGGAAAATCGCCGTCGGTGACCAGCCAGCCGTCCTCGTCCACGTCCAGTTCGACGTCGTGGCGCTCGAACAGCCGCAGCAGATACTTCTGTAGCGCCGCACTGTCCATCGTCATTCCCGCAGGTTGGTGGTGTCGCCCGACGGCAATTCGCGCCAGGTCAGGTACACGCGCAGATCGAACTCCAGCTGATGGTAGTCCGGCAGCATGTACTGGCACAGCTGGTAGAACGCCTTGTTGTGCTCGATTTCCTTCAGGTGCGCCAGCTCGTGCACCACGATCATCTGCAGGAACTCCGGCGCGGCGGCCTTGAACAGGCTGGCCACGCGGATCTCCTTCTTCGCCTTGAGCCGGCCGCCCTGCACGCGCGAGACCGCGGTGTGCAGGCCGAGCGCGTTGCGCAGCACGTCGAGCCTGGCGTCGTACAGCACCTTGTCGATGCCGGGCGCATTCTTCATGTGTCGCTGCTTCAGCGCGGCCACGTAGGCGTACAGCGCCTTGTCGCTCTGCACGTCGTGGCGCGCCGGATAGCGCCTGGCCAGGTGCTCGCCCAGGCGCTCCTGCGCGATCAGTTCGCGCACCTTGTCCTGCAGCGTGGCGGGGTAAGCCTGGAGATACTTGAACGGAACCATGCGGCTATTCTCGCACTGCGTCGCCGCACGCGTAGCGGCCAGCCGACGGAGCCATGCCATGCATCACAGCCGACTCTGCACCCTCGTCATCGACTGCCAGGTCGACGACCTTGCCCCCGCGACCCGCTTCTGGAGCCTGGCGCTGGGCAAGCCGATCGCCAGCGTCGACCAGGACGGCGACGGCAAGTACGCCGAGCTGCAGACCGCCGCGGACGAACCGATCATCCTGCTGCAGAAGGTGGACCACGCCAGCCGCGTGCACCTGGACATCGAGACCGACGACCTCGACGCCGAGGTGGATCGGCTGGAACGGCTCGGGGCGCGCCGCATCGCGTTCGTGCGCGAACGCTGGTGGGTGCTGGAAGCCCCCAGCGGGCATCGTTTCTGCGTGGTGCGACCGCAGCGCAAGGCGTTCGGGCCGCACCTGAACACCTGGGACTGAGCCTCAGATGTCGAAGCGGTAGCTCAGCTTCACCAGCAGCTGTTCGTCGTCGCGCAGCGCGAAACTGCGGTCGAAGACATCGGCGGTACGGCGCGCGTAACCATCCATCGCGTAGCCGCCGCGGCCGTAGACCACGTACAGGTACGACAGCGGCGCCAGCTCGTAGCGGTAGCGGATCTGCAGGCCGAGGTTGCGCACGCTGAAGTCGTCGACCGGCTCGTTGCTGGCGACGGCGCGACCGTTGGCCTGCACGCGGTAACCGCCACGCACGCGTGCGTCCAGCCCGATCGCCTGCAGCTTCACCCGCAACTCCTGGCGGCTGTCGATGGTCCAGTCGAAACCGGCGTCCAGCTGCAGCGTGTGCTCGTCGTAGCGGCCGATGAGGTTGTCGTGCTGCCACACCAGCCAGTCCGGCAGGTGCTCGTAGTACGGGCCGGCATAGACGCTGAACGCGTCGCTGACGAAATAGGTCGGGATGAACTTGACGTCGTAGCCGAGCTGCCGGTTGCCGCCGAGCCCACCGCTCACGACCTCCGCATCCAGCTTGAACGCCCAGTCGCCATGGCGCGGGCTGATCCGTTTGTAGGCCAGGTCCACCGACGGCGGCAGGAACAATGCGCCGTTGCCGCGGGTGAGCAGGTCGTCCCAGCCGGCGCTGTTGACATTGAGCTGCACCGTTTCGGTGGCGCCGTTGCGCAGGTTGCTGTTGCGGCTGACGCGGAACTGGCGGCGCAGGCGCAGGCCGTGGTCGTTGTCCAGTCCGTCGATGCGGAAGCGCCACTCGTGCGAGCTGTAGGCGGAGTCGGCCGGCAGCGTGGTGTTGCGCTTGCGCACTTCCCAGTGGCCGTAGTTGAAGTTGTTGCGCTCCAGGTAGCCGAAGTCGTTGACCTGCAACTGGTCGCCGAAATGCATGCCCAGCCACTGCTGGCGCCAGCCGTCGCCCATCTCGTAATCCGCGATGACGGTGCCGCCGCTGTCGCGCGTGTGCGTGCCCGACTGCAGGATGTCGCTGCCGACCACGTTGGTGGCGATGGTCAGCTGCGGCGTGGGCCGCCAGTGATGGTCCACGCCGAGCACGGTGGCCTCGCGATCCAGCCACGGGCGGTCGACCCGGGTCAGCAGCATGCCCAGGCTCTGCTCGCCGAAATCGTGGGTCACCCGCGCGGCGCCGAAAAAGCGCCCCGCCTCGCCATCCTCGTCGGCGGCCAGCACGCCGTAGCTGGTGGTGCCGAAGCTGCCATTGAGCTTCACCGCCGCATTGATGTCGGCCGCGCCGTGACCATCGTCGGACGGGCCGCCAACACGCCGCGTATAGACCAGCTGGCTGTAGTCGTCGAGCAGGCTGAAGTCGAAGATGCCCTGGTTCTCGGTGAAGAACGGCCGCTTGTCGCTGACGTAGGTTTCGGTGGCGCTGAAGTTGACCACCAGGTCGTCGCTCTCGACCTGGCCGAAATCCGGATTCAGCGCCGCGGTCAGCTGGAACTGACCGTTCGGCTTCCACAGCAGGTCGGCGCCTTGCTGGAAGTGGCTGCGGCCGCGCACGTTGTCGTACAGGCCAGACACGTACGGCGTCAGCGCCAGCAGCGACTGGCTGTACTGCGGCACCTCGACCCGGCTGAATGTGGACAGGAAGCGCGGCAGCGTGAAGCTGGCCACTGGCCACGAGTCGCGTTCGCCGGTCGAGCCGGTCACGCGGTCGAGATAGATGCCAATGGTGCGCTTGCCGTCCACGGCCGTGTGCATCGGCGCGATGTACCACGGAATCAGGATCTCGACGGTCCAGCCTTCGGCATCCTCGCTCACCGCATGCTGCCAGCTGCCGTCCCAGTCCTTGTTGAACTGGTTTTCGTTGGTGACCACGGCGTCGTTGATGCCGCCGGTCGAGCTGACCACGAAGTCGTAGCCGGTGCGCCCGTCGCCGTTGAAGTCGATCATCACATTGACCCGGTCGACCTGGTCCTCGAAGTCGCGCTGCACGCGCTGGTGCGTGCGCGGCACGCCCGCCGGCTGGTCGCAACGGAACGCCACGGCCAGGCCCTTGGGTGTGGCCAGGATCCAGGCCTCGGTATGCAGCGAGCCCGGCTTGCCGGTAAGCGGCTGGGTCTGGCGGAAGTCGGCGATGTGCCGCGCGCCCTTCCACTCGTCGGCACCGATGTGGCCGTCGATCTCGACGGCCAGCGCCGGTGCCGACAGCGCGGCCAGAATAAGCAACAGCAGGCATGCCATGCGCATGTCGAAATTTCCACGGGAATGCGGCGCGGGGTTACGCCCTGGGAGCGATGGATTCGCTACACCGGATAGATGCGCAGCTTGCCGTTTGCGTTTAGCCACCTCGACCGCCATAAGTCACGGCATGACTTGTGGCAGGCAGCCACCGCGTTCAGCGCGGGGCGCCCGTGGGCCTGATCAGGATCGCCGCCGGCGCCCCCACAGCGCATGCCGCAGCAGCATCGCCAGCACCAGCACCGCAGTGAACGCGCCGTAGCCGTACAGCGCCGGCAGCACCTGCTGCCAGATCGCACCACTGGCGCGACCGAAGCCGTCGACCGTGGGCAACTCGACCGTGTCGAAACCGAGCACTGCGCACTGCGCCGCGGCGATCAGCGCCAGCAGCAGCGCGGTGAAATCAAAGACGCGCCGGCCGGACGTGCGCGGCAGGCTCTTCGGGTACGCCCAGTAACCCCAGCACAGGATCAGCAGCCACGGCGCAAGCAGCAGGATGGCGAGATATCGCATCAGTCGATCACCCGAAAAGTTTGGCGCCGCGCATCATTCCTGCGCGGCCAGTTGATCCAGCGCTTCGCGCAATTGCACCAGCGCTTCGTCGCGAGCCTGCCCGTCACGGTAGTCGGGCGTACTGGCGACCGCCGCGCCGTCCAGCTCCAGGCTCATGCTCAGTGGCTGAATCTGCCATACGGCCGCAGCCGCACCCAATATCTTGAGTTGCTTCTGCAGCGCACCGGCCGCCTTCGGATCGGCGAACGGCTTCGACAGCAGCAGCTCCTCGCCTTCTGCAGAGAACAGGCGAAAACGAAAGCTGCCATCGGCGTCGCGGAAACTGGCGAAGCGCGGCATCTTGCCCGGCTTCGGCGCGCCCTTCGACTGAGCAGTCGCCGTTGGCGCGGTGGTCATCGCGCGCAGACCCAGCACTTCGCGCAACGCAGCCACTTTCGGCGTGGCGATCGCGCGTGCCTTCTGCGCACCCTGCCGCAGGATCGTCTCGATCGCGGCCGGATCGGCCATCAAGGCCTCGTAGCGTTCGCGCATCGGCCCCACGTCGGCCTCGATCCGCTCGCACAACACCTGCTTCGCCTCGCCCCAGCCGATGCCGTCCAGCAGGGCCTGGCGGAACGCCGCGGTCTCGGCTTCGCTGGCGAATGCACGGAAGATGGTGAACAGCGCGCAATCGTCCGGATCCTTCGGCTCGCCGGGCAGGCGCGAGTCGGTGACGATGCGCATGATTGCCTCGCGCAGCTGCTTCTTGCCGCCGGCGAACAGCGGAATGGTGTTGTCGTAGCTCTTTGACATCTTGCGCCCGTCCAGGCCCGGCAGCGTGGCCACCTGCTCCTCGATCAGCGCCTCCGGCAGCACGAAGAACTCGTGCCCGTGCAGATGGTTGAAGCGCTGGCCGAGGTCGCGCGCCATCTCGATATGCTGGATCTGGTCGCGCCCCACCGGCACCTGGTTCGCGTCGAACGCCAGGATGTCGGCCGCCATCAGCACCGGGTACATGTACAGGCCGGCGGTGATGCCGGCATCGGCGTCCTCGCCCGCCGCAGTGTTCTTGTCCACCGCCGCCTTGTACGCGTGCGCGCGGTTGAGCATGCCCTTGGAGGCGATGCAGGTCAGGAACCAGGTCAGCTCGGGGATTTCCGGGATGTCCGACTGGCGGTAGAAGGTGACCCGCTGCGGATCCAGGCCGGCGGCCAGCCACGTCGCGGCGATCTCGAGCCGCGAACGCTCGATCCGCGCTGCGTCGTCGCTCTTGATCAGCGCGTGGTAGTCAGCCATGAAATAGAACGCATCCACGTCGTCGCGCCGGCTGGCCTCGACCGCTGGCCGGATCGCGCCCACGTAATTGCCAAGGTGCGGAGTGCCGGTGGTGGTGATACCGGTGAGGACTCGGATGTTCATGCTGCGTCGCGCAAGTAAAACGCCAGTCTACGACATCCGGTGGAACGACTCGACCGGACGGGTTGCCGCCCTTGCCAAAAAAATCACGCCCTATCGGTTCAGATTCCGCGAGGCCCCCGACCTATGCAAGGAGATCCACCGATGAGCGGCAAGTTCACTGTGTTTACCGGCAAGAACGGCGAAACCTATTTCAACCTGAAGGCCGCCAACGGCGAGATCATTCTCAAGAGCGAGGGCTACAAGGACAAGGCCAGTGCGCACAACGGCATCACGTCGATACGCAAGAACGCACCAGACGCGACGCGCTACGAGAAGAAGACCTCGGTCAACGGCAAGTTCCACTTCAACCTCAAGGCGGCCAACCATCAGGTCATCGGCAGCAGCGAGATGTACGAGAGCGAACGCTCGCGCGACGCTGGCATCGCCTCGGTGATGGCGAATGCGGCGGACGCGAAGCTCATCGAGGAGTAAAACCTGCCGGTGCGGCCCGCACGGCCACACCGGCGTTTCGCTGGCACCTCAACGGATCAACGTGGACTTGCCGAACAACGACTCGACCAGATCCACCGCCAGCATCGCGGCCCGGTTGCGCTTGTCGAAGGCAATGTCGTGGCGATGGGGCGCCGCCGCCGGAAATGACAAGGGCGCCGCAGCGCCCCGTGTGGAATACCGGCATCCGTTGGCAATCAACGCACCTTGAACAGCACCGGTGACCAGTTGCCGCCGACATAGGATTCGTTGCGGCGGCGGTGCATGCGCTCGATCGTCTCGATGCGGCGTGCCTCGGCCCACTCGACCCGGTTCAGCATCAGGCCCGCCCGGCTCTCCCCGCGTCGGGTCGCCTCGTTGTCGCGCCAGTGGCGGAAGTCCTCGTAGGCCTCGATCTCGTGCTGCAGCTCGCGCACGCAGAGCTCGATCATGATCGCGTCGTCAAGGAAGCCCAGCACCGGGATATTGTCCGGAAGGATGTCGTCCGGACTGGAAAAATAGGCCAGCGCCGCCAGTACGTTGTCGCGATCCGCCTCAGGCAGGCCGAAGCCGGCGTCCTCGACCAGGGCGATCATGGTGTCCAGATGTTTCAGACGGATCGCCACGAAGTCGGGCAGATTCTTGCCGATGGTTTCTTCCAGCAGATTGCGCGCGGCACCTACAATGCTCACGGCATCCAGCGCGGCCGCCTTCTTCTGCGCCTCCTTGATACTGTCGACAAACAGCTTTACGTCTGAATCGGTCAAGGTAATGCTGATGTCCAGGCTCATGGCTGACGACTCGCGAGGCAATGGCAGGAGGGGCCAGCCTATGCTAGCCGCCGCATGGACGTCAATTGCCTGTGCCGCTCCAGCGCGCGAACGGCCGGCTCTCCCCCCATCTCGATGTCGAAGGTCGCCAGCGAGCCTCTGGCGACGACCGCCGGGCTGGCACCATCATCTGCGCGGGATGTGCCGACGGCGCCGACAACCCACCCATGCGGGACAGCCGTTGCAGGCCGCGGCGCAAACGTCCGTTGGCGGCACCCGCCGGCCGCCTCAGCGCAGCAGCGTGGACTTGCCGAACAGCGACTCGACCAGGTCCACCGCCAGCTTCGCGGTCTGGTTGCGCTTGTCGAAGGCCGGGTTCAGTTCGACGATGTCCAGCGACGCCACGCGCCCCGTGTCGGCGAGCATCTCCATGCACAACTGCGCCTCGCGGTAATTCGGGCCGC
This sequence comes from Rhodanobacter thiooxydans, assembly GCF_030291135.1. Lineage (NCBI taxonomy): Bacteria > Pseudomonadati > Pseudomonadota > Gammaproteobacteria > Lysobacterales > Rhodanobacteraceae > Rhodanobacter > Rhodanobacter thiooxydans. The sequence continues at coordinate 2,962,768 of NZ_CP127409.1, forward strand.
CGCGCACGGTGGTGCCCACGCCCGGCGCGATGCTGGGGTCGAGGAAGTCGACGTCGAAGCTCACGTGCAGGTGGGTGTTTTCGTCGATCCCGGCCAGCGCCTCTTCCATCACGCGCTTCATGCCGATCTCGTCGATGTGGCGCATGTCGTGCACCTGCATGTTCGCCTCGCGCACCAGCCGCTTCTCGCCCTCGTCGACCGAGCGGATGCCGATGTAGCGGAACACATCCGGCGTGGTTACCGGCGTGTTGCCGCTGAGCCCGGTGAGTTCACTCGGGCCAATGCCGCACAGGCAGGCCACCGGCATGCCGTGGATATTCCCGCTAGGCGTGGCCTGTGCCGTGTTGAAATCGGTGTGCGCATCCAGCCACAGCACGCGCAGCTGCTTGCCTTCGTCGTGGCAATGGCGCGCCACCGCCGAAATCGAACCGATCGCCAGGCAGTGGTCGCCGCCGAGCATGATTGGCAGGCGCCCGGCCTGAAGCTCCTGGTGAACAGCCGTATAGACGGCCGTATTCCAGGCCACCACCTCGTCCAGGTGGCGGTAGCCGTGTTCAGGCGGCAACCACGGATTGAGCGGCCCCTGCAGGTTGCCCCGGTCGATCACTTTCAGCCCGCGGCGCTCCAACTTTTCCGCCAGGTTGGCCACACGCAACGCTTCCGGCCCCATCGCGGCACCACGATGGCCGGCGCCGATGTCGGTTGGCACGCCGATCAATGAAACGGTCTGTTTGCCCATGATCCGTGTTTACCTGCCATGCGTCGCGGCAGCCGCACGGTCTGAGCCAGCGCATGCCGCCGATGTAGGAGAACGGTAGCCGGTGAACGGTGGCGTCTTGCCACTATCCCGAGCGAGCTACCGCCGTCCCTGTGAGAAAGGTGCCCGCGATACGCTCGCCGCAAGCGCCCCGAAGTTTACCGGAACGGCCCGGTCGACGCTGATGGCTCTCTGCTCAATGCCGCTGCCGGCTCGCGGCATAATCGCAGCTGTCGGTGCGCTGGCCGGCGTAGGTCATGTCCATGACGACGCCCTGCCCACCGATGTAGCCGTTCGCGTGAACGCTGCCATTGGTACCGCCATCGGGCAGCAGCTCAAAGCTTGCATCACCGGTCATTCTCGGCGGGTCGCCGCCGCAGACCAGGTGGTAACTGACGACATGGCCGACCTGCCGGTAGTCGCTGACCACGCAACCCCGCTGTCGCTGCAGTATGACGCGCATGTCATGGCTACTGGAGATGCACACGTCCAGCGTAGTCGTGCGCACAGGCAGGTCGCCGGCACCCGGCACCTGCATCTTCATGGTGACGCTCATCTTCAGCATGCTGCCGGAATCCGGCTGCGCCAGTGCCGCCGTGGCCAGCAGCGCGAACGCGCACAGACCGCAGGCGTGGAAAGGACGTGAAACAGGCAGGGGCATTCTCCGGCACGATCCGGCAAGGTGACGTCACCGGATCGACACACACGACAGCGGCGATCGCATCCATTGCAACCACGCTACCCCAGCGAGGCCGGCATGTTCGCCCGTCAGTGACATCCCGTCTGGCGACTTCGCGCCTGCTCGTCCTCGCGGCGCGATCGCGCACCAGGACTCCACGACACCAGATCCCCGGTACCGCGGACCGGCGAAACTTCCGGCCTGGCACCATGAACGATTTTTCCCAGCAGCATCCCTGCAAACAATGACACTCCACGCCAGAAGGCGGAGTGTGCAAGAAGCGTTTGCATGTCGATCACCCCGAGCTGCCCCTGTGCAGCCGTCGGGCCGATCGTAGCAAGCTTTCACGCCACGTGTACACTCACCGCCAGGTACCGGCCGGCCCAAGCAAACCGGCGGAGAATGCCTGCCGATGGCCGCCGTAGCGCATACGGCCGAGACACCTTGCGCAACCGCGCCAGGACGCTAATGCGGATGACACCCCACACGGCAGGGCGCGACCTGTGCGGCAAGGACCGGAGATTGTGTCGGGTCGACGGAATCAGGCCGCCGCACATTGCGGGATGATCGGCCCCGCATAGTGGGCCAGGGTAATGGTGAATTCCGAACAGGCCATGTCGACCTTGGCCATGCGACCGGAATTGGCATGCTCCTCGCGTGCCAGTCCACGGGCCAGACGGATCGCATGCGCGAAGCGCAGCCCGTCGTACAGCACGACCTCTCCGCTGCAGATGCACCACAGGCCGTGGCGGCTTTCCCTGATCGTCAAAACCACGCGCATCGCCGCACCCTCGGACAAAGGAGTCACCCGGAGTGCCCATCCGCGCGCCCCTGCCGACGGATGATCCAGTGCCTCCGGTATGACCCAGTTTGCCCGGCACGACACGCCATGTATGTCGGCGCGGGCCTACGGCACGTGTGCGCAGCTGCCCCGGGAGGGCCTCGGGTCGGCGCCTGTCGGTCCTTCCAGCGTTCCGGTCAGCCGGCCTGGCAAAGGCTTTGTTGTTCCGGATGCGGTACCTGGCCATAGCGGGCGAGGATGACCGGTTCCGAATACTCGCCACGGTCGATGTCGGCCGCCTGGGCATAAACCAGCACGCCGTCACGCTGCCCGGCCAACATCTCGCCGCGCGTGCGTGCCAGCTGTTCCATGCCGTGAAGGATCGGCTTGTCCGCGACGATGTCGCCGCCCTCTTCGTGAAAGCCCTGCACCACGTAAAGCGTACCCATGACGTACCCTCGCAGCGTGCCCCCGCAGCTGCGAGCGTGGGCAGGCCGAAGTAGACAGATTGCGATGGTTTCGTTAAGACCGGTTCGAAGCGTTCAGCTTGGTCAGGCGATGCCGCAAGGCCGCACACCGTGAAAAAGCCGGGCGCGGCGGCAAAGCGGATGACGGGGAGCTGGTGCCGGCAGCAGGAATCGAACCCGCGACCTACTGATTACAAATCAGTTGCTCTACCAACTGAGCTATGCCGGCGAGGCCGGGGGGATTCTAGCAGGCCGCCTCGCAGCGCGTGTTCAGAAGCAGCCGGTGCTGTGCGCATCGATTCCCGTGGTGTGGACACGACTGCGCCAGTCGAAGTTGCCGCCATCGGCGACCACCAGGTCCAGCCAGTATTCGGGCACGCTCTCGCTGCGCTCGCTCATGCGGGCGGGGAAGCCGGCCGCGATGACTTCGTCGCGGCGTTTGCGCGCATTGGCCGGGTCCTTGAACAGGCCCAGCGAGATCGTGTTGGGCTGATCGCCGGAGCTGACCACGAAGTAATCATTGATGTCGCGCGCCGCCAGCTGGCGGGCCACCGCCAGTGCCTGCGCGCGGTTGCCGGCTGCTGGCAGGTAGACCCACCAACCGCTGGTCTGGCTGGTCTGTTCCTGGCGCGAGCGCATCCGCGTGGCCTGTGCGGACAAGGCCTGGCGCGCGTTGCGCAGGTCCTGCGGGGTGGCGAACGGGCCCAGGGCGAGGCAGCTGTAGCTGAGGTTGTGCGGCGGCGTCATCGCCGCAGGGATGGCTGTCGTCGCTGCCGGCCCAGGTTGCGGCAATTCCGACAGCAGGCGCAATTCCGCCACGCCGGGATCGCTGGGCGTGCCGCCGCGGGCATACGGCTGCCCCAGCAGCAGCCAGGCACCCACCGCGATATTGAGCGCGGTCAACAGTACGAACAGCAGGCGCAGGAACATCGAACCCCCATCAACCGGCAACGATCGTCATTCTAGACGGACGATGGCGGCGTCATTGCGCGTTGGCCCACACGGCCAGGCCACGCAGCACACCGTCCTGGCTCAGCCGGGCCGGCAGCGACAGCAGCGGCAACAGCGACTCGCCGTCGCCGCCGCCAAGAATCAGTTCCGGCGTCGCGCCGAGCCGCGCGGCGGTATGCGCGGCGAAACGTTCGACCAACGCGGCCGCCGCCTGCCAGCAGCCCGATGCCACCGCGTCGGCGGTGTTGTCGGCCAGCTCCACGAGCTTGCCCGGTCGCTCCGGCCGCACCCGCACCGTGGCGCCCAGCAGCGACTGCTGCATCAGTTGCGGACCCGGTGCGATCAGGCCGCCCAGGTGCTGGCCATCGGCTGCCAGGGCGTCCAGCGTGAGTGCGGTACCGACACCGGCCAGCACGCACGGCGCGTGGCCCTCGGCATGCGCCGCCACCATCGCCAGGAACCGATCCACGCCCAGCCGCTGCGGCTCGGCATACGCGTTGCGTACGCCGCAGGCATGCGCCGGCGTGCGCAGCCAGGTCGGCGTGCAGGCGAACAGGTGCTGCGTCATGGTCGCCACCTGCGCTTCGCGCGCGGCATCGACGACCGACGCCGCGACCACCTGCGCCGGTCGCGGCAAACCGGCCCACGCCGGTTCCAGCACGGCCGCCAGATCCTCCTGCCAGTCCACCGCGCCGCGCGCCAGCCAGCCAGCCGGCTGCACCTGCAACGCCCACTTCAGCCGCGTGTTGCCGAGGTCGAGCAGCAGCCTCATGCGCGGCGCACCGTGACATCCGCGCTGTCGATCCGGCGCACGCTGCCATCGGCCATGCGCACCTGCAGTGCGCCATGCGCATCCACGCCGGCACCCACGCCGTCGAACGTGCCCAGGGCCCCGCTCAGCTGCAGCGGCTGGTCGCGCAGTAGGTCGTGGCGCGCGTAATCGGCGCCGAACGCGGCGAAGCCGTTGCGCTCGAACTGTTGCAGCCCATCGACCAGCGCTGCGATCAATGTCGCCGCGGCGCGGTTGCGGTCCGGCGGCGTACCACCGGCCAGGGTGGCCAGGTCGCTGGCGGGCTGGCCGGCCTGTGCGTGCAATGCCGGCGTCAACCGCAGGTTGAGGCCGATGCCGATGACTGCCGCGCACGGCCCCTGGTATTCGCCGCTCAACTCGACCAGGATGCCGCCCAGCTTGCCACCGGCCTGCCCCTCGGTAACGGCCAGTACGTCGTTCGGCCACTTCAGGCCGGCCCCGGCGATGCCCAGATTTTCCAGCGCGCGCAGCACGATCACGCCGATCGCCAGCGACAATCCGCTCAGCGCGGCGAATCCCGATTCGAAACGCTTGAGGCAGGACAGGTACAAGTTCAGCCCCGGCGGCGACAGCCACTCGCGGCCACGCCGGCCGCGACCGGCATGCTGGGTCTCGGCCAGCACGATGCTGAAGTCCTTCGCCGTGCTGCCACGACGCTGCAGTTCGCTGGAGGTGGAATCGAGCTCCCAATGCACCTCCAGTGCACCCAGCGAACGCGCCGGCTGTGGCGGCAGGGCGGCGCGGATCTGCTTCGCATCCAGCATCTGCAATGGCCACGGCAGGCGGTAGCCGGCCCCGCCGCGTGCCTCGATCGGCACGCCGCGGGCGCGCAGGACCTCGACCTGCTTCCAGATCGCCGCGCGGGTCACCCCGGCCCGTGCGGCAAGGCCGGCGCCGGATAGCGACTCTCCATCGGCAAGCAGGGCCAGCAAGTGCGCCGGCTGCATCAGCCAGCCCCGGAAGCGGCCACGGCGAGAGGCCGGCGGCGAAGTGAGAGATGGCGGGGCAAGTCGGGCATCGGCGGATTCTAGCCCGGTGGCGGCCCTGCGGCATCCGCCGGCGGCCGGCACAGCACTGGTACGGCGCCGGGGTTTCTGAGACGATCGTGGCCTTCGCCTGAGGGGCAGGGAGTTCGTTCGCCATGCGTGCCACCCATTGGCTTATCGGTTGCGTCTTGTGCCTTGCCGGGATCGGCAGCGCCGCGGCGGCAAGTCCGGAGACTACCCAGGACCTGGACAGCACCTCGCACGCCGCGCTCGACAACGCCAGCTCCCATGACGGCAACAACAGCAGCGGTGGCGACGCGCTGGGGCTGACCCGCGACTGCCCGCCGTCCGGCAGCAGCGACAGTTCCGGCGGCACTTCCGGCAATGGCAGTGGCCGCTCCGGCGGCGCTTCCTCCGCGCCGACGCCAACCCGCCGGCCGCATCTGGGCTGGCAATCGCTGCTGCCTGGGTCGATCCAGTAAGCGCTCGGCGTCATGCCGGGGCATTGGTGGCAATCGCTGCGGACGCGTTTTGAACCGGCGCCGATCGCCGATCCACTGTGGCGACGTGCACTGGCCGGCTGCCCGCTGGCACGCCGGCTCGACCCCGAACGACAGCAGCAGCTGCGCCGGCTATCCGCCCTGTTCCTGGCGCGCAAGCGTTTCCACGCGCTGGCCGGCGCCGTGCTGGACGACTACTGGCGCCTGCTGATCGCCATGCAGGCCTGCCTGCCGGCGCTGCAGCAGGGCGCCGCCAGCCTGCGCGGCTGGCGCGAGGTGCTGATCTACCCGGGCGAATTCAAGGTGCGCCGCAGCCACCACGACGACCGCACCGGCGTAGTCACCGAAGGCGACGAGATCCGCATCGGCGAGGCGTGGGAGCGCGGTCCGTTGGTGCTGTCGCTGGCCGACGTGCAGCTGGATCTGGAGCAGCCGTGGGACGGCTACAACGTGGTGGTGCACGAGATGGCGCACAAACTGGACATGCTCGACGGACCGCCGGATGGCGTGCCGCCGCTGGTGGACATCCCGCGGCGGCGCTGGATCGAGCAATTCCAGCAGGCCTATGACCGCCTGGTCGCGATGCCGCCGGACAGCTGCGACAGCCCGATCGACCACTACGCCACCGAAAGCGCCGCCGAGTACTTCGCCGTGGTCAGCGAGTTGCATTATTCGCAACCGGCGCTGCTGCGGGACGCCGAGCCGGCAATCGCCAGGCTGCTGCAGACTTACTACGGCCGTTCGCCGGCCGAGGGGCGCGAGCCGGCCGGCCTCCGTCGCGCACGCTGAGGGCTCAGCTCGCCGCCAGTTTCACGCTGAAGCGCGCGCCGCCGAATTCCGGCGAGCGGTCGACCACCAGCTCGCCCTGATAGGCGTGCACGATGTCCTGCACGATCGACAGGCCGATGCCGTGCCCCTGCACCCGCTCGTCGCCGCGCACCCCACGCTGCAGCACCTTCTCGATCTGGTCTTCGGCGATGCCCGGGCCGTCGTCTTCCACGCTCAGCCACAGGCCGGGGCGCTTGCGGCCGGATTGCGGCTGCATCTTCACCACCAGCAGCACGCGATGGCCGGCCCACTTGAACGCGTTCTCCAGCAGGTTGCCCATCAGTTCCAGCAGGTCGCCCTGCTCGCCGTAGAACATCGCGTCGTCCTCGATGTCGAATTCGCACAGAACATTTTTGGCCGCATAGACCTTCTCCAGGCCCTGCACCAAATCCTCGGCGTGACCGGCGATCGGCACCGCGCTAGCGAAGGTCTGCCGACCGGAGGTGGCCGCGCGCGACAGCTGGTAGGCGACCAGCTCGTTCATCCGCCGCACCTGGTCGAGCACGCTGCTGCGCCGTGCCGCCTCGTCGCCTGCCGTCGGCGATTCCAGCTGCGAGCGGATCACGGCCAGCGGCGTCTTCAGGCTGTGCGCCAGGTCGGCCAGGGTGTGCCGGTAGCGCGTGCGCTGCTCGCGTTCGTTGGTGATGAAGGCGTTGATGCGCTCGGTCAGGCCGGTCAGCTCCAGCGGGTACTGGCTGTCCAGTTGTTCGCTCTCGCCGCGCTCGACCCGGCTCATGTCGCTGGCCACCTTGCGCAGCGGGGTCAGGCTCCAGCGCAACAGCAGCAGCTGCAGCACGATCAGCATCACGCCGAGGATCGACAGCCAGACCACCAGGGTGTGGCGGAACACCGCGTTCTCGCCCTCGAGCTGGTCCTCAGCCTGCGCCACCATGACGGTGAGCCGCACCGATTTCTTCTCCACCGTGTCCAGCGCCACGCCGTAGCTGTAGTAGTACAGCCGGCCCATGCGGGTGTCGACCGGTCCCACGAACTGGCTCTGGCCGGGCGCCAGCGGTTTCAGGAAGCTGAAGTCGCGCCCGATCGCCGAGGACGACTCCCAGCGATAGCCCTGGTCGCCCAGCGCCACGGCGTACAGGCCGGAACCCGGCTGCGAAAAATTCGGGTTCGGCGACGTTTCCGGCGGCAACAGCTTGCCGTACCGGTTAACGTCGGTATTGGTGATGTACGCGATCGCGAAATTCTCGAGCCGGTCGTGCAGCGTGCGCAGTGCGCGCGCCTTGTTGGTCTGGGTCAGGGTCAGCCCGACCAGACCGAGAAACCCGGCCAGCACGAATGTGGTGGCGATCGCCGCGCGCGCCGCCAGCGACAGCGGGCGGCGCGGCGACCCGCGTTCATTCGTCGTCGCCGTCGGTGCGCGGGATGGCAAAGCGGTATCCGCGTCCACGTACCGTCTCGATGGGTTTGAGGGTGCCTTCCGGATCGAGCTTGCGGCGCAACCGGCCGATGAACACTTCGAGCACGTTGGAGTCGCGGTCGAAATCCTGCTGGTAGATATGTTCGGTGAGATCGGCCTTGGAGACCAGCTCGCCGGCGTGCAGCATCAGGTACTCCAGCACCTTGTACTCGTAGCTGGTGAGGTCGACCAGCTTGCCCTCCACCGTCACCGTCTGCGCGGTGGTGTCCAGCTTGATCATGCCGCAGGCCAGGATCGGTTTCGACCAGCCGCTGGCCCGGCGCACCAGCGCGTTGATGCGCGCCAGCAGTTCCTCGACGTGGAACGGCTTCACCAGGTAGTCGTCGGCGCCGTACTTCAGCCCCTCGACCTTGTCCTGCCAGCTGCCGCGCGCGGTCAGGATCAGGATCGGGTAGCGCTGGCCATGCTCGCGCAGTGCCTTGACCAGATCCATGCCGGACATCCTGGGCAGGCCCAGGTCGATGATCGCCAGGTCGAAGGGCACCTCGCGGCCGAGGTAGATGCCTTCCTCGCCGTCCTGCGCCGCATCGACGGCGAAGCCGTCGCGTTTCAAGCGTGCCGCCAGCGTCTCGCGCAACGGCGCCTCGTCCTCCACCAACAGGATGCGCATTAGTGTCTCCCTCTGTTGCCTAAGTCGATGATGGCCGGACGCGGATTCGAGTTGACCGGTGACGGATTGCCCCGAGGCGGCTCGACCGGTGACTGACCACCCCGGGGAAGCTCGGCGGGTATCGCCACCACCCGCACGTGGCCATCCGGATCGAGTACCTTGATGCGGTATTCCGTATGGTGGCCGAACTTGCGTGGATCCGCCGACAGCACCTTGCCGCCGGTCTCCCGCTGCACCTTCGCCACCGCCTGCTCCAGGGTCAGCGACGGCACGGCCGGCTGGGCCGCACGCACGCCGCCGCCTGCGATCAGCAGCAGCGTCAGGACCAGCGGGAGGTATTGCTTCGACATGGTTGCCTGGATTCCATCCGGATTCGGTTCCGGTTGCCGTTCAGCCTAGGGAACCGCAGCTGAATACTGACCGGACGGGCGTGCGCTGTCACGCCGCGAGCGGGCGCGGCGCCAGTGCCCGCTCGATCAACGCCCAGCCGGCGCCCGGCAGGTGCGCACCCTCGCTGAGGATACGGCGGAAGCCGCGTGCGCCCGGCTCGCCCTGGTACAGGCCCAGCAGGTGCCGGCTGATGTGCTTCAGCGCGGTGCCGCGCGCCAGCTCGGCCTCGACGTAGGGCCGCAGGTGCTGCAGCACGCTTTCGCGGGTGGGCAGCGGCTCGCCGTGCAGCGCATGCTCGACCTGAGCCAGCAGGTACGGATCGTGGTACGCCGCGCGCCCCAGCATCACCCCGTCCAGCTGCGCCAGGTGCGCCTGCACCTGCGCCACCGTGGTGATGCCGCCGTTGATCACCACCACCAGTGCGGGAAACTCGCGCTTGAGCCGATAGACCCGCTCGTAGTCCAGCGGCGGCACCTCGCGGTTCTCCTTCGGCGACAGGCCCTTGAGCCAGGCCTTGCGCGCGTGCACCACCAGCACCTCGACGCCCGCTTCCAGCATCAGCCCGGTGAAGTGCTGCAGGTCGGCGTAGTCGTCCTGGTCGTCCACACCAATGCGGCATTTCACCGTCACCGGAATGCCGACCGCATCGCGCATCGCCTTCACGCAGTCGGCCACCAGTGCCGGCTCGTACATCAGGCAGGCACCGAAGCGACCGGACTGCACCCGATCCGACGGACAGCCCACGTTGAGGTTGATCTCGTCATAGCCCGCCTCGGCGCCGAAGCGTGCCGCCTGCGCCAGCTCGTGCGGATCGCTGCCACCGAGCTGCAGCGCCAGCGGATGTTCCTGCTGGCTGTGCTCGAGCAGGCGCAGCTGCCTGCCACGCACCAGCGCGGCACTGGTCACCATCTCGGTGTACAGCCGCGCCCGCAGCGACAACAGCCGGTGGAAGTAGCGGCAATGGCGATCGGTCCAGTCCATCATGGGGGCGACGGACACTTGGTAGCCTGACGTGTTCAATGGGTTGCCCGATAGTATCCAAACGTTGCGCCCGACCCGGCGCAACGCCAGGCCATGCATTCTCGCATCCACTCGTACCCGCCAGTAACGCCAGGCCGGCATGGCGAGTGTCCTCGCGCCTGCGCCGCGAGCAAAGGTTCACGCCACGACGCAGGCTCGGGACCGCACTCGGCACAGTCACGGAACGATGCCACCGGCTGTTGACAAGCCGCCTTCCTGCCAACCGCATCACAAAAGCACACGGTTCTCGCGGCAAATTACCACGCGCTAACCAAATTTTGATGCCGTCAAAAGTCGGTTTGCTAGACTGCACAACACCAGTGATGTCCACGCGCGATCATCTCGGGCCAGTACTGCCCGGCCTTGGTTCCTGCAAGCAAGGCTGACCTGATCGGCGTGTCGACGGACGGTTCCGACCTGGTTCGGCCGTCCAGGCAGTTTCGGCATTTTCACTGGCATCCCAACGGTAGCCTCACTGCCGTCCCCCTTGCCTCGGCGTACGGGGAGGGCGGCCGTTGCATGGACGATCTTCACGGTGCCCGGACGAGCACGACCTGGCCCGACTCCGCGAGCTTTTCCACGGTGCCGTCGCCATGTCGTGGCACCCCCGTGTCACAACCACTACTCCCAATACGGGTAAAGGATCGCCCACACACGAGACCTCTCATCGATGGCCCACCTAGCAACTGCTGCAAAGACCCTGCTGGCTCCGCTCGCCGTATCCCTGGCCCTCTACGCCGCATCGGCACCCCTCGCGCCGACCGCCCACGCCCAGGCGGCGACGCTCAAGACGCCCATCTACGGCGTCACCCTGGACGACCTGTCCAACCTCAACGCCATCATCACCTCGCTGACCAAGCTGCCGTACAAGCCCACGGTGCGCGTGGTGTTCGACCCCGGCACGTCTGCCGCCGAGTACTACCCTGCCCTGGTCAAGCTGCACACGGTGGCCTACGTGATGGGCGAGATCATGGACTCGTACTACTTCCCCACCGACATCAACACCTACACCGCACGCACCAAGGAGCTGGTCTACGGCCTGAACGGTACGGTCGATGTGTGGGAGATCGCCAACGAGATCAACGGCGAATGGCTGCGCCAGAACCCGAATGGCAGCAACGCCACGGTGAACGCGCAGGAAACCGCGATCGGGCAGATGGTCGCCGCCGCCAACTCGATCGTGAAGGGCGTCGGCGGCAAGACCGCCATCACGCTTTACTACAACGACGACAGCAAGGGCACCAATTGCTGGGCGAAGCCGCAGGACTACTGGAAGACCTGGCCCACCACCTTCCTGTCCTCCACCGTCCGGCTGAATACCGATTACGCGTTCTTCAGCTACTACCCGTACCAGGACTGCCCCGGGCTGTCGCCATCCTGGGAGACCGATTTCAGCGCGCTGGTGAACATCTTCCCGAACGCCAAGGTCGGCTTCGGCGAGATCGGCACGTCGAGCCTCAGTGCACCCACCTCGGTGCAGACGAACCTGATCAAGACCTACTACCCGATGGTCAACACCATCAAGAACCCGAAGTTCGTCGGCGGTACCTTCTGGTGGAACTACGCCGAGCAGATGGTGCCGTACACCAAGGCGTACTGGACCACGTTGCACGATACGATCGCCCCGCTGAAGGTGCCGCAGTAAAGCGGCCACCGTGCCGGAGCGCCCACCTCGCGTGAACGGCTCGCCAAAAGGAACGCCTCCATCCGGAGGCGTTCCTTATTTTGCGCCGTCCTGGCGCCGCAGCACCTGTGCCACCCCGGGCAGGTAACGCAGTCCGAAGAAGACGCTGTCGCCCCCGCACGGCGCCCGCTGTGCCAGGGCCACGCCGGCCTCGGCGGCAGGCAGTGCCGTGGCGGTGAAGGCGCTGTCCTTGCCGGTCTGGCGGAAAATTTCGTAGACGACGCCCTGTGCATGCGGCTCCTTGCAGTGGCCCACCGCGCCGAGATACAGCTCGCGCTCCCCCGCGGCGAGGCGTCCGGTGCCCGCGCCATCCTGCACCCAGACATGCACGCCGCTGCGCTGGACATCGGCCAGCAGCTCGGCATAGCGCGACGGTGCCATGTTGCCCGCGAAGAATGAGGTCACGTAGACCGGCCGCGGCGCGACGCCGTCCAGCTCGCGCTGTTCCGCGGCAAGATGATCCTGCAGTTGCCTGCGCACCGCAGGATCGCGCCAGCGCCGGTCGTCGATCTCGAGCGGCAGATACCAGCCGGCAATCGCTGCACTTCCCAGGTCGCCGACCCAGCGCCGGGCGACCTCGGCGTTGCCGCGCGAGAGCGTGCGCAGGTACGCATCCAGCGCCGCCGGCGATGCTTCCTGGCGCTGGAAAAACGCGGGGTCGCTGTCCAGCCCCAGCACGATGTGCAGGCCGGCAGCGTGCGCCTCGCGCACCCGCTGCAGCAACCAGGCGTGTCCGGCCGGGTCGCCGAACGCATCGCCGTAACGGGTCCACTGCACCACCAGCGTGTCGAAGCCGCGCGCGCGCACTTGCGCGAACACGGACGGCCACTGTGCCTGCGCGATCTCGCGATCGCGCAGCTGGGGCTGGTAGAAGATCGCCGTGGCGGCCTCGGCCCGCAGCGTCGAGAGCAGCAGCGCCAGCCCCGCAAGCCAGCACAACGCAGGCTTCACCACTGCGTCCTCGCGATCAGGAACACCGCGTTGTTCTCGCGCAGGTAGCTGGTGAAGGCGTGCTGTCCTTCCACCGCGATGCTGAAGCGATGCGGGTAGGCGTCGTAGCGGGTTTCGCCGTACCACAGGTTCCACTGCACGCCGACGCCGGCGCGGGTGTCGCGCGCGTAGCCCGCGCCGTGCGCGCGGTCGATGCCGGTGTACTGCACATGGACATAAGGTTCGACGGTCTGGCCGTCGACCAGTTTGCGGTGCCAGCCCAGCTGGTAGTCCGCAGTGAACACGGTCTGCCTGGCGCGCAGGTAACGGGCGATATCGACATAGAAGTTCTGGGTGAGCCAGCCCGATCCGGTCACATGCCAATCGTCGCTGAGCCGCGGGCTGAAGGACCACGATCCGCTGGCGCGCAGCATGGTGTCGTTATGGGTATCGCGGCTGTTGCCGGCGGGCGTCTGCTGCTCGATCGACAACACCACGTTCTGCGTGACCAGCGGCTTCCAGTGCAGTCCCACGCCGAGCATCGGCGAATGCACCGGCCACACCGAGCCGGCGGCACCGCTGCCGGCGAAGACGCGCGCGTAGGCCGCCAGCGTATTGGCGTCGCCGCCGGTGAGATGCGGGTCGAAGCGGTATTGCGCCTCGAGCTGCAGGTAGCTGCGATAGGAGACGCCCGGCGCCGCCGCGTTGGCCGCCGAGGACACGGTGTCGCCCAGGGTCATGTCCGCGTTGAAGCGCCACTTGCGGCCGAGATCCTCGTGCAGGCGACGCAGGCTGTAGCGCTGCTGCTCCGTGTCTTCCCGCTCCGTGCCGTCGTTCCCGGCGTCGCTGGCAACGGCGGGACCGAGCTGGTCGATCGCCTGCGCCGCATAGGCCTGCGCCTGTGCGTCGTCGCCCAGCTGCTGGTGCACGTACAGCAACTGCCGGGTCAATCCGGGATCGTCGGGATTGGCCCGGTGCGCGCGCTCGAACTGCGCCACCGCTTCGTCCGGCGCACCCGCCTGCAGATAGGCGTAGCCCAACGAGGCGGCCAGCCGGCTGTCGTCGGGTGCCAGCGCACTGGCACGTTGCAGCGAAAGCAGCGCCTGCTGCGCTTCGCCCGCCCGGCTTTGCAGGGCCGCCAGGCGCGCGTAGTAACGCGGATCGGCGTGCATCGCCACGGCATTTTCCAGATCGACCCGGGCCAGCGCCGGGTCGCCCGGCTCGTCGGCCTGCGCGCGCAGCCACCAGTAGTTGTGGTCCTGCCGGCCGCCCCGCACCGCATACGTATCCAGCCAGGAACGCGCGACGGCCGGGTCGTCGACGGTGAGCGCGGTGGTCGCGGCGGCCAGCAGATCGGCCGGCTGCATGTGCGCCGCCGGCACCGAACGCCAGGCTTGCAGGGCCGTGGCATAGTCCTGCGCGCTGTAGGCCTGATAAGCCAGCGCGCGGGTGATGTCGCTGCCTGGCTGGCGTCGGCGGGCCTCGGCGTAGGCGTACTCGGCGAGGCCGGGCCGGTCGTTGCCGTAGCAATCGCCGAGTTGCCGCCACAGTCCGGCCGGGTAGTCCGGCGAGAGGTCGGCCATCACCTGGCGGATCCCGTCGCAGTCGCGCAGGGCGCCCAGGATCGGAACCTGCGCCACGCGCAGCGGCACGCTTTCCAGCGGCTGCCGCAGGCGCGTGCGATCGTCCGGCGAAAACAGCGTCGGCTGCTCGCTGGCCAGCACCGCCAGGCGGGACAGCAGAGCTGCCCGGCCCGGATTACCGGCGAACGGATATGCACCCAGCAACAAATGCTTCGCCTCGCCGCGTGCACCGGCCTCGATCAGGCGATAGCTGAGCGGATCGAGCAGGCGGTAGCCCTCCGGCTGCGCGATCAGTGCTTCGGCCTGTTGCCCGGCCTCGGCATGGCGGCCTTGCTGCAGAGCCAGGCTGAAACGCTCTTCGTGGAGGCTTCCGCCGGGCAATCGCGACAGCATGCGTTGCGCCGTCGTGCTGTCGCCGCGCGCCATCGCCAGCGGCACCGAAAGCCGCGCCTGCAGCACCGCGTTGGCGGGGTGGCGCGTGGCATAGCGAAACAGCAACCCCGGCCGGTCTCGCGCCACCGACGCGAGCAGGTCCAGCCACTGTCGCTCATCCTTTTCGCTGGTGAATGCGGGCTGGCGGGCGGCCATGTAGGCGGCCAGCCGCTTGCGGTCGCCGCGCTGGTCGAGGGCCGCGGCCATGGCCAGATCCTGCGCCGGCGCATCCAGCCCGCCGCGCGCTTGCAGCTGGCGCGCCGCATCCAGCTCGCCGAGCTGAAGCAGCAGGTTGAACCACTGGCCGCGCTCGTCGGCACTGAGCTTGTCGCTCGTCTCGAGTTCGGCCAGCTGCGCGACAGCGCGCTGACGATCACCGAGGTAGATCGCGCGCTGCACCAGTGCATGGCGCAAGGCGCGGCCTTCGGGGCTGCGCGCGAAATCCCGGGCATCGAGCTCCGCCTGCGCCCTGGCAAGATCGCCCACCTGCAGGTCGTCGAAGCCACGCTGGGCGCGGCATGTCGGCCGGTTGTCGCGAGCGCAGTCGACCGCCGCTGCCGTGGCAACAGGTGCGGCGACACGCAGCCGCGGGTCATCCGGCGTATAGCGGCGTTGTTCGTCCAGCACCTGGCTCGCCTGCACCGCATGACCGAAATGCCGGTAGGCCCCGGCCAGGTCCAGTGCCGTGTCGATATCCTGCGGCGCCAGCGTCCGCGCACGCTCGAACTCCGCCACCGCGGTGCGCTCGTCGCCGCTACGCATGGCCGCGTAGCCGGCCTGTCGATGCGGGTACACCAGGAACTGCCGGTAGCGGCTGCCGCCGGCGGCCGGCTCCTGTCCCGCCGCGTGGAGTGGCCACGCCGGCGCCAGCGCGAACAGCGCCAGCGCGCAGTGGATGGGCCATGGCCGTTTCATGCTGCCTCCTCCGCTGGCGCCAGCGAGCGCACCGGCATGGCGGCCTCCAGGTCGAGCAGCAGGTCGATGTCCGGCTGCAATGTCGCCTGGAGGGCCAGCATGCGATCCAGCGTTTCCTGATTGATCACGCCCTGTTCGACCAGGAACTTCCCCAGCGGCTGCGGGCTGCGCGCGTGGCTGAGCAGCAGCGACCTGAACGCCACCGCATCCAGGTGCCCCTGTGCCACCAGGATTTCGCCCAGCATGACCTGGCGCGACACGTAGCTGTCCCATAACGATGTCACGCGGTCGCCACGGATCCGCCCGCTGCGCGTCGCGTCGTCGAGCAGACGGTACGGGTCGCGCTCGTGGCGGCACGCGTGCGCGTACCGGCAACGCAGCCCGACCGCGACCTGGCCCTTGTGCGCAATCACGTAACGCACCGGCCGGTCGAGCTGGCGTGCGATCGCCGCCAGCGACACCGGGTCGATGTAGGACTCGCTGGCGAGAACCAGCGTGCGGCCTTCGTGGCGCAACGGCAACACGGCGTAGTGCAATGCCAGGCACGCTGGCAGCACATCCAGCAATGCGCGCGACAACCCGGCGAAGTCCACCGATTCGCAACCGACGCCAATCTGCTCGGCGATCGAGCAGGCCAGTTGTGCGGCGGTGATCCGGGATTCGTGGACCATCGAGCTGCCCAGTTGCAGGCCGTCGATGCGGTGCAGTTCCGCCTCGCGCAATTCCTGCGCCGAGACCACGCCGTTCGCGACCAGTATCTCGCCGAGCGAGCGTTTGGCACGGTTCTCGCCGCCGATGCTGGGGAAGTCGTGGGTGGTCTTGTCCCAGGCCACGCGCCGCGGGTCGCCACACTTGATGATCTGCCGGATCGCGCGCCAGTTGGCCAGGAAATTGATCAGGTTGCCCCACAGCAGTCGCGGTATCGACAACAGCCCCTGCTTCACGCCGTAATAGCCGGACACGAAGATGATCCGCTGCAGCATGCGGTTGCCCATCAACGCGATGTTCGCCGTGAGAACGAGATCGAACCACGGCTGCCCCTCGAAGATCGACACGAAGCGCGGCGCCTCGGTCCACACCTGCTGCAGCAGCCAGAGCATGACCAGCTGCAGCAGGATCAGCATCGCGGCGAAACTGACGAAGTTGCTGATCGCGCCCTTGCGGTCGCGCCACAGGAAATAATTGAGCACCCAGCCGTGCCCCCAGCCGTGGGTGCGGTAGCCCTGGTAGACGATGCCGATGATCCAGCGCGACTTCTGCCGCACCGCCGTCGCCAGGCGGTCGGGAAAATATTCGCGCACGCAGATCACGTTGGACTCGCGCCAGCTCTGGCCAAGAAGGCTCTCGCCGGCGTCATGCCGCTGGTAGCGCAGCACCGGGAAGCGCACGAAGATCTCCTCCATGCCCTTGGCCTTCAGGCGCAGGCCGATGTCGTAATCCTCGGTCAGGCTCTGCACGTCGAACGCGATGCCATTGCCCGCCTCGATCAGCGTGAGCACGGCGCGCCGACTGAAGCAGGTGCCGACGCCGGCGCTGGGCACCTGCCCGGCCAGCGCCTCGCGCATGGGCACGTCCTTGCCGTGCAGCTCGGCGAACTCGTCCAGGTAATGCAGGCTGGTGAAGTTGTTCCACTGCCGCGCAAACGGGTAGACCGGCAGCTGGATCAGGTCCTTGCGGTCGACCAGGTAGTTGAACAGCCGCAGCTCGTGCGCGCACACGACGTCCTCGGCATCGTGCAGGATGAAGCCCTCGAACGTCATGCGGGCGCGCCGTTCGAACTGCAGGATGGCGTCCAGCACGTTGTTGAGGCAGTCGGCCTTGCTGGTCGGCCCCGGCCGCGCGCACACCACCTTGTGCACGTTGGGAAAGCGCGCACACACCTCGTCGACATCGCGCTGGGTATCGGGATCGTTCGGATAGGTGCCGACGAAGATGTGGTAGTTCTCGTAGTCCAGCGTGGTCGCCGCCAGCTCGGCCATGTGGCCGATCACGCCGGTTTCATTCCAGGCCGGCACCATGATCGCCAGCGGTTTTTCCGCCGGACGGTACAGCTCGTGATAGTTGGTGTGCTCGTGCCGCTGGTAGACCACCATTGACTTCCACAACCGACGCAGCCAGTAGGCGATGTCGATGAACAGGTCGTCCAGGCCGCTGACCAGCATCAGCAGGGCGATCGCGATGACGGCCACGCTCAGGCCGTAGAGATAGGTCGAGAATGCATCCAGCCACCACATGCCGCACCTCCATTGCTAGACCGCGGTGCGCAGGTGTTCGCCGCACGCCAGCGCGTTCTGCAGCACATCGACGATCCGGATGCTGGCCTGGCCATCACCGAATGGATTGCCTGCGCGCGCCATCGACTGGTACGCGGCCGGGTCGGACCAAAGCGCCTCGATCTGCCTCGTGATGGACTCGCGCTTTGTACCGGCCAGCCGGGCACAGCCAGTCTCGACCGCTTCCGGCCGCTCGGTTTCGGTACGCAGCACCAGCAGCGGCACGCCGAAGGTGGGCGCCTCTTCCTGCAGGCCGCCGGAGTCGGTCAGCACCAGCCAGGAGTCGACCAGCGCCTGCTGCATGTCCAGGTAGTCGAACGGCAGGCTCAGGTGCACGTTGGCCAGCCCGCCGAGGATGGCGTGCACGGGCTGGCCCACCACCGGGTTGAGGTGCACCGGGAACAGCACCTGCAGCTCCGGGTGGCGATTCGCGACATCGGCGATCGCATGGCAGATCTCGCGCAGGTCGCTGCCCCAGTTCTCGCGGCGATGGGCGGTGACCAGCAGGTGGCCGCGCCCCTCCACCCGGCGCTGTATCCGGTGGTGCCGCACCACCCAGTGCTGCGCGTCGATCACGGTATTGCCGGTGACGAAGACATGCTCGTGCGGGATCGCCTCTGCGCGCAGCGCCTGCGCCGCACGCTCGGTCGGTGCGAAATGGAACCGGGTGATCCGGCTGACCATCTGGCGCAGGCCTTCCTCGGGGAACGGCCGCTCCAGGTCATAGGTGCGCAGGCCCGCCTCGACGTGCGCGACCGGAACGCGGTGGTGGAAGCCGCACAGCGCGCCGAGGAAGGTGCTCTCGGTATCGCCCTGCACCACCACCAGCGACCAGGACCCGTCCGACATCACGCTGTCGAGCAGGCCGCGGCAGCGCACGCTGAACTCGTGCAGCCCGTCGCCGACACGATCGAGCGAAATGTCGGGAACGATGCCGAAGCAGGCAAGCATCTGACGCGCCATCTCGTCGTGCTGCCCGGTATGCAACCAGTGCGGCCGCACCCAGTCGCTGGCGCGCATGCAGTGATACAGCGGTGCCAGCTTGATGATCTCCGGGCGTGTGCCACAGACAATCAGTGCATCCTGCATGTGCTTTCTCCCCCACAGGACGGCAACACGGTCCTGCTACGCGGGCATCCTGCCCATGTCCCCACTATCGCGAAAAGCCGACCGCAAGCGCCTCAATGGGCGGGGGGAGTGCCTGCGATCGAGCCCGTATCGGCGGTCACGAGTACCGCCTTGTTGTTCAATATTGCGAACTGCAAGTTAAATCAACGAAAATTTTCGATGAATTCTCCTTGTTGTGTCCTTGACATGATGTGTGATTTATAATAGCCAAGCCAGCCAAGCTGGCGATCGGCTGCAAGCAAGCTTGCCAACGGAGGGCAAGGCGTCCCTTTCACGGGACAGGGGCCTGGGCATTCGGGATGTGTATTGCACTTCCAGCAGCGCGCTGACTGCGCGCCTGCCCAACCACCGCGTGAGAGGAACTCCCATGACCAAGTCAACGCTTGTCGGGCTGTCGACTTTCAAGTCCGTCATCATCAGTGCGGCACTGCTGTTCGCTGCGGCATCCAGTCCGATGACCGTCGCCACGCCGGCGACGGCCGTGCGCACCACCGGCGACCGCATGCTTCCCGCGCCACCGCCCCCCCCGCGCGCGGCGCTGCCGGAGAAGAAGTCGACCGTCGTCTCCCCGACGACGACCCGTCTGCTGGCACCGGCACTGCTGCAGGCGGTGAACCAGTACGCCGGCGCGCCCGGCGCGAACCCGAACCAGAACACGCTGGTGTTGTACGACAGCTCCGGCCAGTGGGGCTGGCTGGGTGAAGCCTACGGCGTGATGGCCGGAAACCTGGTCACCCACGGCAGCAAGTACACCCTGCATCCGGCGGCGGCTTACGTCGCGGGCGAGCTCGGCGGCTATACCGGCCTGGTCTACGTCGGCTCGACCTACGACGAGCCGCTGCCGACCGCATTGCTGGACGACGTGCTGGCGACCAGCAAACCGGTGCTGTGGATGAACGACAACATCTGGCAACTGGCCGCCCGTGCAAGCAACTTCGCCGGGCAGTACGGCTTCACGCCGATGTTCTTCGACTTCAGCAATGCGCTGGCGGTGACCTACAAGGGGGTCGCGCTGCAGCGCAATGCGCTGGCGGTGCCCACTGGCCTGCTGCAGACGGCGATCAACGACCCCACCAGGGCGCAGGTACTCGCCACGGCCAGCAACGACGTCGGCGGCACCATCAACTGGGCCACCCGCGGCGCCAACCTGACCTACATTGGCGAGATTCCCTTCAGCTACACGGGGCCGAACGACCGCTACCTCGCGGCCGTCGACCTGATCGGCAAGGTGTCCAACCCGTCCATGCCGTCGCGCAAGCGCGCGCTGGTGCGCATCGAGGACGTCAGCGCGGACGCCGACCCGACCGAATTGCGCGCGATCGCCGACTATCTGTACAAAAAGCACGTGCCTTTCAGCGTGGCGGTGATCCCGTTCTACAAGGATCCGAACGGGGTATACAACAACGGCGTGCCGGTCAGCACACACCTCTACCAGGCCAGCGGCGTGGTCCAGGCACTGCGCTACATGCAGTCGAGGGGCGGCACACTGCTGATGCACGGATATACGCACCAGTACTCGAATGTCGACAATCCCTACAGTGGCGTAACCGCTGACGATTTCGAGTTCTACCGCGCGCACATCAGCACCAACAACTACGTCATCTACGACACGCCGGTGGCCGAAGACTCCGCACTGTGGGCGCAGGGGCGCATCGCAAGCAGCCAGCAGGAATTCGCCAAGGCGGGTTTCACCGTGCCGAACATCTTCGAGCCGCCGCACTACGCGGCCTCGGCGATCGACTACCAGGTATTCCAGCCCGCGTTCACCGCACGCTACGACCGCGGCCTGTATGCGGCCGGCTGGTGCCCGAACGGGGCCTGCGGAACCGGCACCCCGGACTACACCCGGATCTACGGCGAGTTCTATCCCTACCTGGTGCGCGACATCTACGGCTCGGTGGTGATCCCGGAGCAGCTCGGCAACGTCGAACTGACCGAGTTCAACCACAACCCGCCGCGCTACCCGGCCGACATCCTCTACAGCGCCAACTGCAACACCGTGATCCAGGATGGCGTGCAGAGCTTCTTCTTCCACCCGTACCTGAGCATCAGCTACCTGAAGCAGATCGTCGAA
Organism: Rhodanobacter thiooxydans; assembly: GCF_030291135.1. Lineage (NCBI taxonomy): Bacteria > Pseudomonadati > Pseudomonadota > Gammaproteobacteria > Lysobacterales > Rhodanobacteraceae > Rhodanobacter > Rhodanobacter thiooxydans. Next base: position 2,984,002 of record NZ_CP127409.1, read on the forward strand.
GGCCTACAGGCGATGGGCTACACCTTCGTGCCCGCGAACACCGTCAAGCAGGGCTGACGACGCAGGACTGCTGGGCCGCCGATGGAACGGCGGCCCAGCGGCGGGGCGTGTCTCGAACACACCCCCGCATCGCAACCAGGGGCGTGCCACCGGCACAATATCGCGCACCCCGAAGCCGGCTATCCCGGCCAGTCGCTACCGGCGATGCACCGCATGGATGCGGCAATTTGCCCTGCCGATCACGCCAGGATGCGGGCGCGGGCGCAGCCACTCGCGTATCCTAGGCGCCTGTCGCCGCGCCCATCCCGGCGCTCGCAAGGCACCGTGGCCACGGCCGCCCTCCCCGCGAGTCCCCATCTCCGGCCAGCCGGATGGCATGGCGTGCGACTTCCCCGACGGCGCAACAAGGCGAGACGACCGACCATGGTGGCAATGGCAACCGAGCACGTGATCGACGTGCAGCACTGGAACGACAACCTGTTCTCCTTCCGCACCACGCGCGACCCGGGTTTCCGCTTCGACAGCGGCCAGTTCGTGATGATCGGGCTGGAAACGGACGGCCGTCCGCTGCTGCGCGCGTACTCGATCGCCAGCGCCAGCTGGGAGGAACACCTGGAGTTCTTCTCGATCAAGGTGTCGAACGGTCCGCTCACCTCGCGTCTGCAGCACCTGCAGCCCGGCGACCCGCTGATCGTCACGCGCAAGCCCACCGGCACGCTGGTGCTGACCGACCTCAAGCCCGGCAGGCACCTGTACCTGCTCGGCACCGGCACCGGGCTGGCGCCTTTCATGAGCATCATCCGCGACCCGGACACCTACCAGCGCTTCGACCGGATCGTGCTGGCCCACGGCGTGCGTCGGGTCGAAGACCTCGCCTACGCGCACTACCTGGAGCACGAGCTGCCGCAGCATGAGTACCTGGGCGAACTCGTGCGCGAGAAGCTGATCTACTACCCCACGGTGACGCGCGAGCCGTTCCGCAACCGCGGCCGCATCACCGACGCCATCGCCGACGGCGTGATGAGCCAGGCCACCGGCCTGCCGCCACTGAACGCGGCCACCGACCGCGTGATGCTGTGCGGCAGTCCGGCGATGCTGGACGACCTCAGCGCCCTGCTCGACGGCCGCGGCTTCCAGGTTTCGCCGCGCACGCGCGAGCCGGGCGACTACGTGGTCGAGCGGGCCTTCGTGGAGAAGTAGGCGCCAGCCGCGCTCAGCCGCGCATGCGTCCCCTGCCCTCGTTGTCCCAGTAGCCGAAGACCCGCCGCGCCACCAACTTGTACAGCCGCTTGCCGCTGGCGCGCCACAGCCGCGAAGGCAGCGCCGGCGTGGCCAGCATCGTGCGCTGACGCGCGCTCAGCGCTGACTCGCAATACGTGCGCTTGTGCTTGAGCAGATGGCGCAGGTCCTCGCGTGCCAGCAGGCGGAACAGGCGGCCGCGACGACCGCGGGTCCAGGCGATCTGGAAATCCACCAGCGCGGGACGGCCGTCCACACACACCAGCCAGTTCGGTTCCTTGGCCAGGTCGTTGTGCACGATGCCGCGCTGATGCAGCCGTGCCAGCAGGCGCAATGCGTCGCGGTAGTAGTCGCGGTCGCGTGGCCGCGCCTGCTGCATCGGAATGCCGGCGATGTAGCTGCGCAGCAATTCGCGCCCGTCCCAGCCCAGCAGTACCGGCACGCCATCGATCCCCGCCAGCCGCTGCAACGCACGGGCTTCGCGTGCCGCCGCGCGGTGGGCCGCCAGCCATGCCCACCAGCGCGCGGCGCGGACGTCACGGCGAATCACCCGCACGCCAGCGCGTTCGATGATCTCGATGCGGCCGAGCTCGTCGGCCTTGAGCAGGAGAGGAGGGGCTGCGTCCACGGAAATTCCGGCAGGCACGGGCGGCACGCGGTTGCATGTCATAGTGCCTCAATCGATCATGGGTTGTGCGACCGGCATGCCCGTCGCGTGTCCCAATGATGGAACCTGCCCGATGGATATTGCGCTGTACGTACTCGCCGCCCTGCTGATCGCCGGTGGCCTGGCTGGCGCCGTGCTGCCGGCGCTGCCCGGCATCCCGATGCTGTTCGGCGGCATCTGGCTGGCCGCGGCGGTGGACGGCTACCGGCATTTGGGCCTGTGGTGGCTGTTGATCATCGGCGCGCTGGGCACGCTCGGGGTAATCGTCGACTTCGTCGCCAGCACGCTGGGTGCGAAGCGCGTCGGTGCCAGCAAGATGGCCCTGTGGGGTGCGTCGCTGGGCACCCTGCTGGGCATGTTCTTCGGCATCCCCGGCCTGCTGTTCGGGCCGTTCCTGGGTGCGCTGGCCGGCGAGCTCGCCTCCGGCACCAGCGTGCTGCGCTCGACCCACGTCGGCATCGGCACCTGGCTGGGCCTGCTGTTTGGCACCCTGGTGAAACTGGTGCTCTCGTTCGTGATGGTCGGGCTGTTCGGGCTGGCGATGCTGTTCGGCTGAGCTTCCGGCACATGCCTTCGGCACGCGCAGCGTCCTAGGCTGGACTTCCCCAGGGAGAACACCATGCCCAGACGCCTCGCCTTCGCCTTCGCCGCCGTGCTGACCACGACCGCTTCGCTGCACGCCCAGACCGCACCGCCAGCCTGGATCGCCCGCAGCAACGCCGACTCGCAGATCCTGCTCGAGCAGATCGCCCGCTTCAGCCCGGAGTTCGCCTCGCAGGTGGGCGTGTCCGGCTACGACGACAAGGTCGCCGACCTCCGCCCCGGCGCGGACGAGCGCTCGCGGGCCGCGCTGGTCGTGGCGAAGGCGAAACTGCAGGGCTTGCTGGCCACGGAGCAGGACGCCAACGTGCGGCAGGACCTGCAGATCCTGATCAAGGCCGCCAGTGAACAGATCGAGGGTATCGACCTCAACCGTCAGTACCTGCTGCCGTACACCGACGTGGGCCAGCTGGTCTTCAGCGGCGAGTTCAGCCTGCTGAAGGACGACGTCGCCGCGGCGCGCCGCCGCTCGGCGTTGCAGCGCTTGCAGTGCTACGTGGGCAAAACGCCCGGCTGCACGCCGATCGCCGAGCTGGCGAAGGCGCAGACCGTCGCCCGGCTCGGCGACAAGGCACTGCTCGGTCCGTACAAGGGCGAAGTCGAGCAGAAACTCGCGAACAGCCAGCGCTATGTCGACGGCATCCGCCAGTTGTTCGCCAAGTACAAGCTGGACGATGCCGAGGGCAAGGCTGCACTGGACGCGCTGGACACGCAGCTGAAGGCGTACGACGGCTGGGTGCGTGGCACCGTTCTGCCACGCGCGCGCAGCGACTTCCGTCTGCCCGAACCGCTGTACGCATACAACCTGCGCCAGGTCGGCATCGACATCCCGCCACAGCAACTGATGGAGCAGGCGCAGCTGGAGTTCGTCGAGCTGCGCGGCATGATGCAGGTACTGGCGCCGGTGGTGGCGAAGGCCGAAGGCATCGATGCCACCGACTACCGCGACGTGCTGAAGGCGCTGAAGAAACAGCAGCTGGGCCGGGACCAGGTGGAGCCGTGGTACCACGAGGTGCTCGGCCACATCGAGGACACCATCCGCCGCGAACGCATCGTCACCCTGCCGCAGCGCAAGATGCAGATTCGTCTGGCCTCGGAGGCCGAGGCGGCGCAGATCCCGGCGCCGCACATGGACCCGCCGCCGTTCATCAACAACCACGGCGAGCAGGGCACCTTCGTGCTGACCATGGGCAACCCGGGCAAGAACGGCGACGCGACCCAGGCCTACGACGACTTCACTTTCAAGGCCGCCGCATGGACGCTCACCGCGCACGAGGGCCGGCCGGGTCACGAGCTGCAGTTCGCGGCGATGGCCGAACGCGGCGTATCGCTGGCGCGCAGCCTGTTCGCGTTCAACAGCGTCAACGTGGAAGGCTGGGCGCTGTATGCCGAGGCCGAGATGCTGCCGTACGAGCCGCCGGCCGGCCAGTTCGCCGCGCTGCAGGCACGGTTGATGCGTGCGGCTCGCGCCTGGCTCGACCCGATGCTCAACCTGGGCCTGATCACGCCCGCGCGTGCACATCAGGTGCTGGTCCACGAAGTGGGCCTGTCCGAGGCGATGGCGCAGCAGGAGATCAACCGCTACACGTTCGACTCGCCCGGTCAGGCCAACGCCTATTTCTACGGCTACCTGCGCCTGCAACAGCTGCGCCTGCAGACCGAGCTGGCGCTGGGTCCGAAGTTCGACCGGCTGGCGTTCAACGATTTCGTGATCGGCCAGGGCCTGCTGCCGCCGGAACAGCTGGCCGAAGCCGTGCGCACGCAGTTCGTGCCGGCGCAACGGAAACGCTGAGCGTCAGCGCCGCGCGCTCTTCGCCAGCCAGCCGGCAAGCTGCACGGTGTCGCGACTGAGCGCAGCGGGCAGCACGATGTAGTGCCGGCTCGGCGCCGCGCCGGGTTTCGCGATCAGCCGCGCGGTGCCTTCCAGCCGCAGCAGCGCTGGCTGGTCGGCGGGTGCCAGTTTCAGCGCCAGCCCGCCTGGTGTCAGCCATGCGCACGGCTTCTCGGCGAGATACGCCATCAGCCCGCCGAACATCGGCTTGAAGCGCAGTTCGTGCGGTCGGCCCAGGTGGGTGGCCGCATCCTCCAGTTCGCGGCGCAGCAGCGCGAGGCTCGCCGGCGTGCTCATGCCGGCGCGTCGGGAATCACGTACAGCAGCACGGCGAGGAAATGCAGCACGCTGCCGGCCAGCACGAACACGTGCCACAACGCATGGTGGTACGGCAGTCGCCGCCACAGGTAGAACGGCACGCCCAGCGTGTAGGCCAGCCCGCCCGCGAGCAGCAGTGCGGTGCCGCCAGTCTGCAGGTGCTGGCTGAGCGGCTCGAACGCGATCATGCCGATCCAGCCCATGCCCACGTACAGCAGCACCGCCAGCTTGTGATAACGCTTGAGCAGGCCCAGCTCCAGCGCGGTGCCGGCCAGCGCCAGCGTCCACACGGCCACGAACAGGCTCCAGCCCCATGCCCCGGGCAGGGCGACCAGGGTAAACGGCGTGTAGGTGCCGGCGATCAGCACGTAGATCGCGATGTGGTCGAGCGCGCGCAACGTCGGTTTGGCGGCCGCCACGGGAATCGAGTGGTACAGCGTGGAAGCGGTGTACAGCAGCACCAGCGAGGTGCCGAACACCGCGCAGGCCACCACGGTCAGCGCATTGCCATGCAGGGCCGCGAACGCGACCAGCGTCGCCAGCCCGGCGATGCTGAGCACGATGCCGAGGCCGTGGATGATGCTGCTGGCAAGCTCGTCGCCGAAGCTGTAGCGCGGGATAACCGCACCGGATGTGACAGACATGCGGGACTCCTGGGGAATGCGAGGTGCGAGGGCATACCTTAACCGGGGTGTCCGCGCCCGACTATCGTGGCGCATGGTCGCCCCGGCACCCTGTCACGTCATTCGATGATGAACGCGCCGAACGCCACGCCCAGGTTCCAGCCCTCGCCCTTGCCGCTGAGCGCCAGCGAGACGTTGCCCTTGGTCAGCACCTGCGCCGCCGCCGACTTCTCGGCGCCGGCATGCGCTTCGGCATTCGCGTAATGGCCCAGCACGTCGCGCACGTTGCTGGCGCCGCTGAACTTGCCCACGCCGTCGGTGATCTTCGTCTTGCCGAAGGTCAGCCCGCCACCCTTGGCACGCAACTTCACCTGCAGGCTCTGGCCGTTGCTGCAATGAACCGTGCCGCTGCCGCTGGCGGTCTTGTAGAACACCGACCAGCCGGACAACTGGAAACTCATCTTGCAGGAAATGTCGTCAGCCCGCACCGGCGCGCCAGGCAGCAGGCCGGCACAGGCCAGCCCCGCCACGGCCGTCCACTTGATCAGGTTCATCATCGTTCCTCATCGCATGCCGGCTGCTTGCCGGAGGTCGATTGTTGCAGGACTGCCGCGTTCGCGGTGAACACTGTCGTGAAAACCGCCTTCACGAAGAATCCACACCGGATCGCTGCCGCGGCAGCGCACGATCCATTGGCGGGTGTGACCCCTACCACCCGCGTTCCACATTCCGCCCCGCCTCCCCGCGGGGCTTTTTTTGCCCGTCGCGACCGCGCTGCCACGATCCCGCATTTGGCCATCCAGCCGTCCGCTTGCGCAAGCGTATTCCATGGGCATACGCTGCAGACGCGGCGACACGATCCCCCTGCTCACGCAGCGTGGCTGCCGCGACACCCCTACCAAAACCAGCCACACCGAAGTCAGGAGGTCGCCATGTCGTCCGCAAGCCTGGCCGTAGCTCATCGTACCCACCCCGACCGCACACGCATCGCCGCCATCAGCGCCGCGATCGCACTCAACCTGGCCGTGATCGTGATCGCCACGCGGCCGACCGGCCCGACGCTTTTCCACGTGATCGAACAGATCAGTCCGGCACCCACGATCCGCCTCGTCGAGCCGGAACCGCCCCTGCCTCCGCCGCCACCGGTCGAGATGACCCCCTTGCCGCACCCGCCCGCCGTGCCGGTCGCGCACACGCCGCCGTTGCCGGCCAACCCGCCGGCGGTCGTGCCCAGTACCGAAGGCAACGTCGCCGCGCCGCCGGTCGCCACGCCGACCCTGCTGCCGAGCGCCACGGCGCCAGGGCCGGCACTGACGGCGCCGGTCGAGGCCAGCCTGGCTTACCGCTCGGCCCCGCTGCGCTTCCCCACCCGCGCCCTGCAGCAGCGCATGCAGGGCACGGTGCTGCTGCGCGTGCTGGTGGACGAAACCGGCAAGCCGGTGCAGGTGGTGGTGGAACGCGGCAGTGGCTACCTGCTGCTCGACCGCAGCGCCGCCGAGCAGGTGCTGGCCGGCTGGCAGTTCCAGCCGGCGCTGGTGAACGGGCGGGCGGTGCGGGCCTGGGCACGGGTGCCGGTAACGTTCGACCTGCGCGACTAGCACTTTCGCAGCGGGCGTCCGGTCGGCGGATGCGCCGGCCGGACGCCTTTTTGCGCGCCCGCGCCAGTGCCTGCAGCGATGCCGCCGGCTTACGTGGCTTTAACGATATGCATGCTCCACTGGCGCCCATTCACCCTGCCAGGTTCCACGCATGGGCAAGCACCCGCCTCTCCTGAAAACCCTGCGCGCGATCGCGCTGGAACACGCCGCCGTCGAACACCCCGACCTCGCCACGATGGCGCGCGATCTGGGCCGCGTGGTGCATCAGGATGCCTCGGTGCTGGCCCGGCTGCGCCAGCGCCAGCGCGGCTTCGAACGCTGGCTGCTGGCCGAGCGCGGCAAGCCGCCGGTCAGCGTGCTGCTGCTGGCCTGGCCGCCGAACCACGCCACGCCGGTGCACGACCATGCCGGTCCGTGGAGCCTGCAACTGACCCTGGTCGGCGCGCTGGAAGTGCAGTCCTACCGCCGCGACACCGACTCCGGCGAACTGGGCCTGCACGGCCGCAACTGGCTCGGCCCGGGCGACAGCGCCTGGTTCGAGGGCGACCGCGGGCTGGCGCACCGCTGCCGCAACCTGTCTCGGCACGACACGGCGCTGTCGCTGCACGTCTGCGGCGGCGAGCTGCCCGGATACTTCGCCCGGGAGCAGGCCGAGTCTGCCGGGCACCGGGTCGCGCCGCCACGACGCAGCGCCATCGCCGGTCGCCTGCCCGGCTGATCCACCCGCCACCACACGCACGGGGAGTTCCATGTTTCGACGGGTCGCCATCATCGGCGGCGGTGCCGCGGCCGCCACGCTGCTCAGCGAACTGCTGGAGCACACCTCGCCGCAGCCGCTGCAACTGGACTGGTTCACCGGCGGCGGCACGCCGGCGCGCGGGGTGGCCTACGGCACCGCTTCGGAACGCCACCTGCTGAACGTGCGCGCGGCCTCGATGAGCATGTTCGCCGGCAAGCCGCGCGGCTTCCTGGATTTCGTGCAGCGCGACGACCCCACCATCGCCGGCACCGATTTCCTGCCGCGCCGCCGCTACGGCGACTACCTGGAGGCGGAAGTGGCGCGCGCGCTGCAGCAGGGCAAGGCGCGCGGGCACCACGTCAACATCCTGCCATTCGCGGTCGACGCGCTGGTGCCCGAGTCGGGTGGCGTCACCGTGATCCACGGCGAGGAAAGCCACCCGGCCGACGCTGCCGTGCTGGCGCTGGGCGCGCTGCCGCCGCAGCCGCTGGCCGGGGTCGGCGCCGCAGCGCTCGCCAGCGGCCGTTACGTGGTCGACCCGTGGCGCCTGCTCGCCGACACCGGTGCACTGCAACCGCCGCCACGCAAGGTGGTGCTGATCGGGCTGGGGCTGACCGCGGTCGACGTGTTGCTGGAACTGTCCGCGCAATGGCCGCAAGCCGAGTTCGTCGCGATCTCCCGCCACGGCCGCTTTCCCGAGGCGCACCTGCACGCCGCCGCCGCGCCCGCCGACGACGGTGTCGCGCTGGTCGAGGCGATGCACGACGCACCGGAGATCCGCCGCTGGATGCGCCTGTTGCGCGAGGCAATCGCGCAGGAAGGCAGCGAATGGCGCGCCGTCGTCGACGGCCTGCGCCCGCACCTGCCTGGCCTGTGGGCCGAGCTGTCGCCGGAGCAGCGTGCGCGCTTCATGCGCCATGCGCGCTGGGCGTGGGAACGCGTGCGCCATCGCATGCCACCGCAGGTGTGCGAGACGATCGCCGCGCTGGAAAGCGATGGCCGGCTACAGCGCCGGTACGGTCGCGTGCAGGCGGTGGACGCTGCCGGCAATGCGCTGCAACTGAGCGTGAGCCACGCCGGCGCGACCCGTCTGCTGGATGCCGACCTGGTGATCCAGACCGTCGGCCTGGAGACCGACCTGCGCCGCTGCAACCACCGGCTGGTCAGCCAGCTGCTCACCAACGCGCACGTCATCGCCGATCCGCTCGGCCTCGGCGTGCAGGCCGACAGCGACGGCCGCCTGCGCCACGGCGAGCAGTACTGGCCGAACCTGTTCGCCATCGGCAGCCTGCTGCGCGGCACGCTGTGGGAATCCACCGCGATGCCGGAAATCCGCCAGCAGGCTCGCCACCTGGCCAACCAGCTGCTGGGCGACTGAGCGGCCCGCCGCGCCCGCGATGAACGCCAGCGCACTCACCGCCTGCATCGCCCTGCTGCACCTGCTGGGCCTGTTCGCGGCGATGCACGCGGTGATGCACGCGCGTACGCCGCAGGGTGCGATCGGCTGGACGCTCGGCCTGCTGTTGCTGCCGTACGTGACGCTGTTGCCGTACCTGTACCTCGGTTCCAGCCGCTTCCTCGGCTATCGTGCCGGACACCATGCGCCACTCGCGCACGCGCTGCCCGCGACCATGGACACCGCGCCGCCAGTCGACCCGGGCTGCGAACGCTACGCCGCGATCAGCGCGCTGCAGGGCCGGCCGTTCCGAGGCGGCCACCGACTGCGCCTGCTGATCGACGGCGATGCCGCCTTCGACGCCATGCTGGCGGCGATGGCCGCGGCCGAGCACAGCCTGCTGGTGCAGTTCTTCATCATCCACGACGATGCGCTGGGCCGGCGCCTGCAGCAGGTGCTGCTGGAACGTGCCGCGGCCGGCGTGCGCGTGTGCGTGCTGTTCGACGGCATCGGCAGCCACGCGCTGCCGCGGCGCTACGTCGAGACCCTGCGCGCGGGCGGCGTGGCGATCCACCGCTTCGCAACCCACCGCTGGCGCAACCGCTTCCAGCTGAACTTCCGCAACCACCGCAAGATCGTGGTGGTGGACGGCGTGCGCGGCTTCGTCGGCGGGCTCAACGTGGGCGACGAGTACCTGGGCCTGAAACCGCCGCTGGCACCATGGCGCGATACCCAGCTGGAGCTGCGCGGACCGGCGGTGGCCGACCTGCAGCGGCTGTTCGCCGAGGACTGGCAATGGATCACCGGCGCGTCGCCGCCGTTGACACCGGCACCGCCCGCCGAGGGCGACGCCAGCGCGCTGGTGGTGGCCAGCGGCCCGGCCGACCCGCAGGAAACCGGCTCGCTGTTCTTCGCCGCCGCGATCAACGCGGCGCGCCAGCGCGTGTGGCTGAGCACGCCGTACTTCGTGCCCGACCACGCGGTGCGCGCGGCGCTGCAGCTGGCGGTGCTGCGCGGCGTGGACGTGCGCGTGCTGATCCCGTCGCGGCCGGACCACCGCACCGTGTTCCTTGCCTCCACCCTGCACGCCTACACGGCGGTGCGCGCCGGCATCCGGGTATTCCGCTACCAGCCCGGCTTCCTGCACCAGAAGGCGCTGCTGATCGACCGCGACACCGCCGCGATCGGCAGCCTGAACCTGGACAGCCGCTCGTTCCGACTCAACTTCGAAGTCGCCGCCCTGGCCGTCGACTCCGCCTTCGCCGCCGAGGTGGCGGCGATGCTGAGCGAGGACTTCAGCCGCGCCCGCGCCATCGACGAACGCGAGTACCGCGAGGCGCCCTACCTGCGCCGGGTGGCGATGCACGTGGCACGCTTGTTCGACCCGCTGCTTTAGGCGAGAGCGGAACGACGCTACCTGCGTCCGCCGAAGCGGCGGCGCCAATCACCGCTGCACAACGCCCAGCCCACGTAGATGCCGACGGCCACGCCGAGCAATTCGCACAGCGCGCGCAGACCGATGTGGTCCGGGTCGTGCACTTCGGCGAGCTTCACCTTGAGCAGCTGCAGCGACTGCAGTCGGCCGTAGTTGAAATAGAACAGGTTCCACAGGTCGCCGCTGGCGGTCAGCGCCGTCGCCAGCAGGAACGACCAGCCGATCTGCGGGCCCCAGCCCCAGCCGTTGCGCCGGCCCAGCCAGTGGAAAACGAAAAACAGCAGCAGCGCTGCCGTCGCGGCGATCAGGCCGGCCTGGAGCCCGCCGACGATCCCGTAACCCATCCATGACTGGTCGTACTGCATCGCGCGCCCCTGAACCGTGTTGCCGCTACGGCGCACATTATGGGTCATGGCGGCGGATCACAGCGCGCACGCTAGACTTGGCGGGTCTTCGCCGCACTTCCATGCCATGAGCCAGCCTCTCTCACCCCATGCCGCGCTGATCGTGGTCGACGTGCAACCGGATTTCATGCCCGGCGGCACGCTGGCCTGCCACGAGGGTGACGCGATCGTGCCGGGCATCGACGCATTGCTGCGCGCGCGCCGCTTCCGCCACGTGGTCGCCACCCAGGACTGGCACCCGCGCGGGCACGTCTCGTTCGCCAGCGCGCACCCCGGCCACGCGCCGTTCGAGCAGATCGCGCTGTACGACCAGCCGCAGACGCTGTGGCCGGAGCATTGCGTGCAAGGCACGCCCGGCGCCGTGCTGCATCCAGGCATCGACTGGTCGGCGCTGGATGCGGTGATCCGCAAAGGCAGCGACCCCGGCGTGGATTCCTACAGCGGCTTCCGCGAAAACCACGGCCCGCACGGCGCGCGCCCCAGCACCGGGCTGGCCGGCTGGCTACACGAGCGCGGCGTGGACGAAGTGGTGGTGTGCGGGCTGGCGCGCGACGTGTGCGTGCTGTGGACCGCGCAAGACGCGGTGGCGCTGGGCTTTCGCGCCAGCGTGCTGTGGGAGCTCAGCCGCCCGGTCACGCCGGCCAGTGATGCGACCACCCGCGCCGCGCTGCAGGCGCAGGGCATCGGCATCGTCGGGCGCACCGCGTTCGCCGGGTAACGTGAAGTCCCGGCTCCCTCCCCTGCGACGCAGGAGAGGGCTGGGGTGGGGTGCTCTTGATCTTTGCCGCCCGCGTGACGCCCCTCACCTGAAGGACGCTCTGCGGTCGGCAACCTCCCGGAGGAGCCTGCGTCAGGCCTCGTTCTCGCCGCTGGCGCGCACCTGCGGCTCGCCGTCGTCGTCGATCTCCACCGTCAGCGTGATCGGCCGGCAGCACACCTGGCAGTCCTCGATGTACTGCTGGCTGGGGATCGAGGCGTCGACCAGGATTTCGATCGGTTCGCCGCAATACGGGCAGTCGATGGTGTGTGGCGTAAGCACAGGGGCGTCTCGACAGACGGGCGCACAAGTACAGCACAGCACAGCACCGGCGACGATGCGACGACGAGAACCTGCACAGGCTCTTACCCCTTGTGCGGCGACCAGGCCTGCGGCAGACCGATCCAGAACAGCGCGTCGCGCTTGCAGCGCGAGGCCAGTTTCAACAGCTCGTTGTCCTTGCTGACCAGCCAGCGCGCACCCGACGCCTGCGCCAGTTCCAGGAATTTCTGGTCGTCCGGGTCGGCGCAGCGCGGCAGCGGCACATCGAGCGACGCGGTGGCCCGTTCGTCCGGCAGGCAGCGCACCAGTGCATCGAACGCGGCCTCGATCGCCGGCCGCGTGGCGTCGCTGACCGGCAGCTGCGGGTAGTGCAGCACGCGCAACCATTCCTCGCGGCAATCGGCACGCGTCACCGCTTCGATCGTGCCGCGCTGCATCGCCACGTGCAACGCGGCGGACTGCGCGTCGCGGAACAGGAAGATGTCCAGGCACACGTTGGTGTCCAGCACGATGCGCGGTGGCGAGGGGTCGACAGTCATCGCGCCATGATGCGTCAAGCGGGCCACGCGATACACTGCACACTTTCCGAGCGGAACCGTCGTCCATGGCCGAGCGCGAGTTCAACGATTACCTTGCCCGCTCCGGTGCCACGCTGGAAGGCTCGCGCTACGCCGCGTGGCTGGCGATCACCCCGCGCCGCCACGGCTTCCCGGTGTACTACGCGATCTGCGAAAACCGCAGCTTCCGCGACAAGGACATCGCCGAAGCTGCCGCCGCCAAGGCGCTGGCCGACATAACGGGGCTGGAAGCGGACGGCACACCGATCTTCCCCGAGGGCTACACCGGTTTCGACGACTAGGCCGCCAGCTCGCGCAAGCGTTCCACCGCCACCGGGATCGCCGCCGGCGCATCCACCGTGAGCATGCGCGGCTCGTCGGCAGCCAGGCCGTTCTCCAGTTCGTGCGCCCAGGTCACGTGGTACGGCAGGTGCACGCCCCAGCCGCCCAGGCGCAGCACCGGCTCGATGTCCGAGCGCAGCGAGTTGCCGACCATCGCGAACTGCGCCGGCTGCAGATCGAATTCGCCGAGCACGCGGCGGTAGGTGGCGGCGTTCTTTTCCGAGACGATCTCGATGCGGCGGAACAGGTCGGCCAGGCCGGACTCGACCACCTTCTTTTCCTGGTGGAACAGGTCGCCCTTGGTGATCAGCACCACCTCGTACCGCTGCGCCACCGCCTCGACCGCCTCGCGGATGCCGGGCAGCAGCTCCACCGGATGCTGCAGCACGGACTTGCCCAGCTCGACCAGGCGATGGATGTCGGCCGCCGTGATGCGGCCATCGCTGACCGCAATCGCGGTTTCCACCATCGACAGCGCCATGCCCTTGGCGCCGTAGCCGAACAGCTTGAGGTTGCGCTGTTCGGTGGCCAGCATGCTGTCATGCACGTGCTGGTCGCCCAAGTCGACGTAGCGCGCCATGATCGCGGCGAACGCCTCGCCGGCCTGGCGGTAGTAGCCCTCGCTGTGCCACAGCGTGTCATCGCCGTCGAAACCGATCAGTTGCAGCATGCTTGACTCCCTCCGGCTCGCCTTTCAGCGTGCCGCTCCAACCGCCGAGCCCGTCGCCGAGCCACCATCGCCAGTAATCGCCATCAGGCCGTAGGAAAACGGCATGCTGAAAGTCGTAGCCACTGGTCGGCCATCAATCCACTCCGGCTTCGCCTGCAGAGCCTGCATTGCCTCCCGCGCCGCCCGTTCAAAGACCGCCATCGAATGCCCGGGACCCCCAGCGAGTTTGCCTGAAACCTTGATGTCACTAACCCGCACATTCGTGACTGAACCGTCCGGCTGGGCGGTCGCCTCGATCCGCATGCTCGCCTCGGTACGTGCGCGCATCATGTCGGCCGGATATTTCAGCGCCTTCGTGAAGGCCAGGCTGGGGCCGTTGGATAAAGGGACGACACGTACGCCGTACTTGTCCGGTCCCTGCTGCAGAATTTCGAACTTGATCCGCTCGTAGGTACGCGCCGTGACCGCGACCCCGTCTTTCATTACCGGCTTGAACTGCCAATGTGCCACCGCCTGCTGGATCGAGCCGGCAAACATGGCAGGCAGATCATCCGGTGGCGTGGCCCGGGCAACATGGCCTTGCGTGTCGATATCCAGTGCCACATCGGCGCGATAGCTGCGCACCACCTGTTGCGCGGCAACCGCGTCGATGCAGAGCAGGAACAGAAGCATGCTTGCGATGGCAATTTTCACGGAGTCCCCCTGTCATGTGCCGCATCGGATCGGCGCTGGCAACCAGCAAGCACCCACCAGTCACGCTCAGCCGAAGTCGCTGCCCAGGCGCAGGTTGATGTGCAACGCGGTGGCCAGTTCGCGCATCGGCTCGTTGTCGCGGCTCAGCGTGATCCAGCCGGCGTACGAGTCGTCCTCGGTTTCCCACGTCCACAAGGTATAGCCGGATTCGGCCAGGCGATCGTAGGCGATGCCGAGCAGGCTGCCGGCATCGGCATCGTCGAAATAGTCGTCGTCGTCTGGATCGCCGGCCCAGTCGATCGACAGGTTCCAGCGCGCGCTGAGTTCGTCCAGCGCCTGCACCAGCGAGCGCAGGTCATCCTCGGCGACCATGAAGCCGGAGCGCCAGTCGATCACCCGCGCGACCAGCGCCACCGGTTCGGCGTCGCCGTCTTCGGCGAGCGCCTCGCGATATTCGCCGAACTGCTGCAGCGCGGTCTCCTCGTCGCCGGGGTTGATCAGCAGCAGCAGCTGCCACACCCGGGCTTCAACCGAGTCGTCCTCGTCGTCGACATCGCGGTCGTCGTCGAAATCGTCGTCGTCGCGCATGCTCACGCGCCCACCCGCTGCCGCACCCGGTCCATGTCGCGCACCGGGCGCACCTCGATCGCGCCGGTGCGCGCCCACGGGAAGGTCGAGGCGATGCGCAGTGCCTCGTCCATGTCGGCAGCCTCGATCAGGTTGAAGCCACCCAGGTACTCCTTGGTCTCGGCGAACGGACCGTCGACCACGCTGCTGCGCTGGCCGCGCACGCGCAGGGTGCGCGCCGTGGCCGGGTGTTCCAGCTGCTGCGAGCCGAGCAGGCAGCCGTTGGCCTGCAAGTCGTCGGCGTGATGGAGGCAGCCGCGCATCAGGTTGTCGAATTCGCCTTCCGGCAACGCCTCCAGCAAGGCGTCGTCGCAGTAGATCATCACGAGAAATTTCATGGCGTCCTCGGCGGGGAACGGTTCACGGAACCGTGGGGAAGCAGTGCGAACGTGGATAATGCCGCACATGACCACCGTGCACGATACCCCCGGCGCATTCTGCTGCCATCCGATCGCGTTCGTGCGCTCGCCGTATGCGCAGCGCATCGACGCGCCGCACCAGCCCACCGTGGTGGCCGGCACCGAGACGGGGGCGGCGGCCGAGGCGGTGATCGAGTTCGTGGCGGATTTCCCCGCGGCGGCCTGGCGCGACCTGGCCGGTTTCGAGCGGATCTGGCTGCTGTTTGCCTTCCACCGCAGCGAGGGCTGGAAGGCCGAGGTGCGCCCGCCGCGCGGCGGCGGCAAGCGCAGCGTGCTGGCGACGCGCTCGCCGCACCGACCGAATCCGATCGGGCTGTCGGCGGTGGAGCTGGTCGCGGTCGAAGACGGCGCGTTGCGCGTACGCGGGGTGGACTTGCTCGACGGCACGCCGATCCTCGACATCAAGCCGTACGTGCCGTACGCGGACGCGTTTCCCACCGCGCGCGCCGGCTGGATCGATGCGATCGACGCGACGCAGGGCCGGCACTCCGCGCCCGGGCCGCGCAAGCCGCGTTCGGCGCGGCCAGGCGGCACTGACGACGACGTCAACCCGTCATGAGCAGCTACCGCAGCAGGTGCTGCCGCCGCTGACGTGGATCTGCCGCGGCTCGGACACGCGGGCGGCCTCGTAACCCGCCTCGTGCAGGGCGGTGATGACCTGGCCGGAGGTCAGCTGTGCCGCCACGTCGATCTGTCCCGCGACGGGATCGCCGGTGACTTTCGCGGTGGCGTCATGGGCCCGCAGGATGGCGGCGATGGCGCCGGTGTCACCGGCAAAATCCTTCACTTGGAACAGCATCGGTACGATCTCCAGGGTTGAGGGCGGCACATCCGCCGGGCGCGATGGTGACCGGCGACCCGCCCGGGCGCCCTGACCGGGATCAGGGCAATCCCGCTCGGTGAGACTCACGCTGGGCACACTGCCCCGGCCGCTGCGGACCTCCGCCGCCGGCGCCCGATGCACTGGCAGTGGATCGGTTCAACCCTTGGCCGCGTCCGGCACTCCCGCCGGTGCGGCTTTTTTTCGCCTCAGGGCTGCGCCGGCACGGGAGCCGTGACGGCTGCCGGCAGCCACGGCGACACGCGCGGGCGTTCCAGTCCGGCGAGCAGCGGCGGATCGCGCTGGTAGACGTCGGGGCGGAAGCCGACCCGGCCGTCCTCGCGCAGGTCCACCGTCCAGTACGCCAGTAGCAGTGTGACCGGCTCGCGCAGCATCACGGTCTGCGTCTTCAGCGTGTCGATCGCGCGGTCGATCCCGGCCCGGTCCCAGCGCGCAGGGTCGTCCAGCAGCAGTTCGGCCAGCTCGCGCGGGCGCTCCACCCGGATGCAGCCGGAGCTGTTCGCGCGCTGCTCGTTGGCGAACAGTTCCTGGTGCGGCGTGTCGTGCAGGTACACCG
The DNA here is from genome assembly GCF_030291135.1 of Rhodanobacter thiooxydans. Classification (NCBI taxonomy): domain Bacteria; kingdom Pseudomonadati; phylum Pseudomonadota; class Gammaproteobacteria; order Lysobacterales; family Rhodanobacteraceae; genus Rhodanobacter; species Rhodanobacter thiooxydans. The sequence goes on from NZ_CP127409.1 coordinate 3,000,596, forward strand.
CGTAGTCGTTGGGGAAGCGGATCACCAGCCGCCCCAGCGAATTGCCCGGGCCGGCGTCCTGGCGCAGCACGATGCCGCGCGGATGGGCCCAGTCCACGCTGGCCGGCGCCAGCTCGCGGCCCTGGCCATCCAGCACGCGGATGCGGTTGGCGGCGAGGTAGCCCGGGCTCCTGCGCAGCTTCGGCAGGATGTCGTTCTTCAGGATGGTCGGCGGCACCGTCCAGGTCGGGTTGAGCGTGAGGTAGGTGATCTTCGACTTGAACACCGGCGTGCTGCGATACGGCTTGCCCACCTGCACGCGCGAACGCCACACCGGTTTGCCATCCTTGTAGTAGGCCACCTGGTAGCCGGCGATGTCGACCACCACGAACCTGCCCTGCAACTCATGCAGCAGCCAGCGCGCGCGCTCCAGGTTCGCGCGCAACTGGTCGATCCGTGCCGCGACTGGCACGTTCAGCGCGGCCAGGGTGGCCTTGCCCAGATGGCCATCGGGTGCCAGGTATTGTTCGCGCTGGAACTGCTCCAGCGCGGCCTCCAGCGCCGGGTCGTACAGGTCGTCCACGCCCTCGCCCACCGGATAGCCGGCCAGGCGCAGCCGCTGGCGCAGCGCCGGCACGCGCGGATCGCGGCTGCCCGGCTTCAGCGTGGGGCCGTCGGCCAGCGTCGACCAGCCGCCCTGCGCCGCCACCTCGCGCAGCTTCGCCAGCGCCATGCGCAGCTGGCCGTACAACGGGTTCTGCGGCCGTGCCCGCGCGAACAGCTCGCCAAGCGTGCCTTGCGCCAGCGCATCGTGCACCGCCTTGAGGCCCTGCGCCTGGTCGAGCTGGCGCGGGTCGTAGTTCCAGTGCGTGTCCAGCGTGGCCGGATCGACCTTGCCGCGATACAGGTGCAGCAGCGCAGCGAGGCAGGCATCGGTGGCCAGCAGGTCGAACTGCGCGCGCTGCTGCGGCGTGGCCCGTGGATCGCTCAGCACGCTGCGCCGACGCTGCAACTCGCTCAGCGCATAGTCTTCCGGATCGAGGCCGTCGCCAGCCACGTTGCCCAGCGCGGAAAGCAGCTGGTCGAGATCGCCCGGGCGCGTCCATGCCGGCGCGAACCGGCTCTGCTCGTAGAACACTGCCGCCGCGTCGCCGGGCGTCCGGGCGGCATCGGCATCGACATGCACGCCGCGCCACTGCTCGACCCGCTCGCGAATCTGTTCGGCCACCGGGCTCAGCGGTTGCTCCAGCGCAGGCTGTTGTGCATGCACCGCCGTTCCCGACAGCAAGCCCAGCATGGCGATGCCCTGAATGACACGGAAAAATCTGGGCGGCACGACACGATCCTGCGCAAGGGAGTCCCGCCTGTCATAGCACAGTCGCCTGCCCGTCGCGCCCGACGGGTTCTTAACAAGGGGCTGCTAGGATCGACGACCGCACCGCCCGAGCCCGCCCCCGCCAAGCCGTTCCGATGAGCCGATTCCTGCGCCACGCTGCCACCCTGACGCTGTTCCTCGCCGGCTGTTTCGTCGCGGCACACGCCACGGAACCCTCGCTGCAGGATGCGCTCAGCCGGCTCGCGCCGAACGCGAATCCCAAGGTGATCGGCCTGGCGCTCGCCGCTACCGAATGCGCCGCCGCGCAGGGCCAGCCTCCGTCCGACCGGCTGGCGGTGATCGACTATTCGAAACCCTCCACCGAGCCGCGGCTGTGGGTGTTCGACCTGGCCAGACGCAAGCTGCTGTACCACGAGCTGGTGGCGCACGGGCGCAACACCGGTGAGAACCTGGCGACGGCATTCTCGAACCGGCCGGAGAGCCTGCAGTCCAGCCTGGGCCTGTTCCGCACGCTGGGCACCTACGCCGGCCACAACGGTTACTCGCTGCGCATGGAAGGCCTCGAACCGGGCACCAACGACCATGCGCTGGCGCGCGCACTGGTGATCCACGGCGCGGCCTACGTCAACCCCGCACTCGCCCGCCAGCAGGGCCGCATCGGTCGCAGCTACGGCTGCCCGGCCGTGCGCACCGCGATTGCGCGGCCGCTGATCGACGCCCTCAAGGGCGGCCAGTACGTGTTCTCCTACTACCCCGATGCACGCTGGCTGAGCGCTTCGCCGTACCTCAAGTGCAGCAGCGGACGCGCCATGACCGCGAGCCTCGCCGCGCCCTGAATCCGCGTCCGGCGCATGCCCCTCACGGATTCCCGGAGGGCTCCCGCAGCAGCGCCTGCATCTTCAGATAAACACCGTTGCTCCAGCCAAAGCCGATCACGTTGGCGGTGTAGCCGGCGCTGATCTTCACGTCGGCGTTGCCGCTGACCATGTTGTATTTCTCGCGGATGGTGCCGTCGTGGGCGAGGCTGCGATCGATGGTGGCGGTGAATTCGCGCGCGATGCGGCGGGCGTCGTCGTGGAAGCCGTAGGCGTCCAGCCCGGCCGTCGCCAGCCAGTTGGTCGGCGCCCAGCCGAACGGCGCATCCCATTGCGCGCCGCTGGCGTGGTCGCTGGTCTGCAGGCCGCCCTTGCGCTCGAAGATGCCGAGCTTGCCGCGCAGCGACGCGGCCTGCGCCGGCGAGGCCGCACCGGCCCACAGCGGATAGAAGGTGGCGACGAAGTGATAGCCGGACGGCTTGCCGCGCACGAAGTCGTAGTCCATGTACATGCCCTGGTCGGCACGCCACAGGTACTTGTCGATTGCCGCACGTCGCGCGTCGGCGGCGCCGGCCCAGCGCTTGGCGTCCGCATTGTTGCCGAGCTGCACGGCGAAATCGTGCAGGTCGCGCTCGTAGCGGTACAGCAGGCTGTTCAGATCCACCGGCGCGTAGTGGTGGGTGGAGCCGCCGAACGGACCCATGCGGAAGCTGGTGTCGAAACCCGACTCGCGCATCGCGCGATCGCCGAGATAGTAGTCAGCGCTAAGGCGATAACCTTGCGACCAGGCGCCGGCGCAGACCTTCGAGGCCTCGACGTCGCAGCTGGCGGTCTTGAGCCGTACGACTTCCGCCGCGTCCGGATGTTCGGCGGCCCTGACCAGGTAGCCGGGATCCTCCGACGGGTGCGCGAGCAGCCAGTCGATCACGCCGCGCAGGTAGCGGCTGTCGCGCATCTCCAGCACCGGCGCCGCGCCGCCGTAGTCGTAGTAGCGCGCCAAGCCAGTGGCGCCGGCCCGGTGTTCCTTGCGCGTCCAGGTGGAGTAGTCGCGCACGGCGAGCGGATACGCGTGTTCCAGCCACGCTTGCGCTTCGGCCTTGCTCTTGAAACTGTCCGGGTCATCCAGCACGGCACGGATCATTAAACTCAGGAACGGCGGCTGCGAACGGGTCAGGTAATAGCTGCGGTTCGCGTTGAGCACCGCGCCGTAGTACTGCACCTCGAACAGCGCGTTGTCGACCATGTCGCGCGCCAGCGCCTCGCGGTGGTCGGCGACCAGGCCGAGCACGATGAAGTAGCTGTCCCAGCCGTACATCTCGTTGAAGAAGCCGCCTGGCACCACGTATGGATGCGGCAGGTAGAGCAGGCCCTGCCGCGGCAGCGAAGTCGGCGCGATGTCGCCAAGCTGGCCGATCGCTCGGGGCAGCACGTGCACGTCGACGTTGCAGCGCTTCTTCACCGCGGCCAGGTCCGGCGGCGATGGCAGGTCCGCGGGCAGGTACAGCACCGGCTGCGTGCCCACCTTGGGATCACGCAGGGCCGAGCAGTCGTCCATCGAACGCGTCAGCGTGGTCCATGCGTGGTCGATGTAGGCGCGGGTCTTCTGCGCATCGGGCTGGAGGGCCGCCGCAGCGGTGGCGAACATGACCCACAGTCCGCACAGCGCACACCGAAGGAATGACTTCATGATCATCAACCGATGCCGTGGGCACATGCGTGACAGCGTGTAACCATCGTCCCGCCGGCGCAACCCCGCGATTGCGCGGAGCACGTGTTCCGCACCGCCAACGGCTGCCGGCTATCCGCGCCGCAGCCGGCTCGCGATGTCGTAGGCGGCATTGATCTCCCGGGAACGCTGCTCGGCCAGTTGGCGGAGATCTTCGCCGAGCCGGGCCACCTTGTCCGGGTGGTACTGGCTGATCTGCTGCCGGTAGGCACGCTCTATGTCGTCCAGGCTGGCGGATTCGGCAACACCAAGCACCTGGTACCACGCGGGTGGCGGCGCGGGCGGCGGCGCATCGCTCCATGCCGGGCCGTAGTCGCGCCAGTGGCCGTTCGCGCGGCCCTGCCGGTCCTGTCCATCGGGCGGCCGGGGCGACGACCGGTCCTGCTCGCCGGTACCCGGCGAAAGCAGGTGACTGACCAGCCGGTAGCCGAAGAACAGTCCGGCCAGAATGACGACGACCTGGGTGAGGGTCATGGCGTGTTGTCCTCGAAGTGCGTCAGGCAGGCCTGCAACGAATCGCTGGCGGCACTGCCCGGCTCCACGAAATCCAGGCTGGTGCGAATCCGCCCGCGCAGCAGATCAAGCAGCGTTGCCTGCTGCGCAGGCGACAACATCGACGCGGCGGCGCGACGCAGGTCGGGAACGGCTTGCTGTCGCAGGCTGATCTTCCTGACGATGTTCAACGCGAACGGCGCGCACAGCAGCGCGTCGAAGGCCAGCGCCAGCACCGCCCGCGGCGAAAGGTTCAGTGCCTTCCGGCAGCGATACACCTGGGCCAGCATCGCCACGATCACCAGGTAGGTCAGCAGCAGCCAGCCCAGCAGCACCGCATGCGAACCGAACCAGAGCGCGCATGGCAAACCCGCGAAGAACAGGCCCAGCAGCAGCCACGTCCACGGCGCCAGGGTCGCCAGCGTGAACCGGACGCGCTGCCATCGCACCCGCTGCAACGGCGATGCCGTGCCGGACCAGGCCAGCCGCAGCAGCACCCGATGCGGGCAGCACGGGTTCGGCAGAAACAGGTGCCGGCCGCCAAGCTCCAGTGACGAACCACCGGAGACGACGAAACCACGCCGCCGCGCCTCCAGCACCACCTCATCGTGGAACAGCAGCAGGGCGGCGTCGTACAGGTACAGGCCAAGCACGCCGCCCATCAGCAACCACGGTTCGGTCAACGCCATCCCTCAGCGCTTCTTCACGAAGAACGACTTGAACCTGGCGCCCACGGCCGCAAGGCCAACCAGCAGGAACTTCCAGGTTGCCGCCAGGAAGCCGCCGATCACGGCGAACAAGCCTTTCTTCGCGGCAACCGCCGCGGCTCCCCCGGTGATGAGCGCCGCCAGACCATAGGCCGCGACGTGATCGCCGGGCTGGTACTCGCCATAGGTTTCGCCAGGCGAGAACTGGAAGCCCGGCACCGTCTCCTTGAAGCTGCCGATGGAGTGGCCGAGCTTGTCCGGAGCCGTGGCGACCACCACCTGCATCACGCCATAGCGGCCCAGCAGGCGGGTGTTGTAGTTCACCACCTGCTGCTGCGTGCTGACGTCCTCGGCCAGGATCGACCAGGCCAGCGACTTGAGCTGGGTGTCGTATTCGGGCTTCGCACTCCAGCCAAGTACCCGCAGCTCGTCCCAACCGTGCGAGCGCCGCTCCTTGTTGCTTTGCTCGGTGCCCTTGCGGATGGAGTCGAGGATGTCATCGGGATCGATCTGCTCGTTGTCCTTGATGTAGCCGGTATCCGCGTACGTGAAATACGCCACCCAGTCGCCTCTATCGTCCACCAGCGCGTACTCGTCCTCATCGTTCGAGGGATTCTGCATCAGCAGGTTCAACGCCTTGGTGCCCTTGTTGTCCAGGAACGCGTAACCCTTCGGCACCTGCAACGAGGCGTGCGTGCCCAGCGAAACGGTAGTCGGCCCCCGCTGCCAGGGCAGCGCCTCGATCGGGTTGGTTTGCGGGTCGGTTTGTGCGGTGACGGGCGCGCACAGGCATGCCACAAGCAGTGCCGCAAGCACTGGAAACAATCGCTTCATCCTTTTCCCCTGTTGATCCGTGAATATCCCCATGCATGGCGTGCAGCCCCCGCTGCGTCGGCGACAGCACGCTCCGTGGAGCGTGTAGCGGACTCGCCATGCCTGCGCACTTTGACGCCGGGCCGGCCATATATCAACCACCCAACTGCGAGCTCAACACACCATTCGCCTGCGCGCCTGGTCCGCCTATTCGATCAGTGAATACCGCGACTCGGCCATCACGCGCCGTCGCGCGTTTCCCGCAGGCGCAGGATGAACGCGAGCACCGGCACAGCCACCGCCGCCAGCGCCCACGGCAGCCAGGGGTGATCGCGCAGCAGCCAGATCGACGCACCCATCGACAGCACGATCAGCGCCACCGCACTGAACTTGGCCCGCCGCGGCACCGTGCGCTCACGCTCCCAGCGCACGATCGCCGGCCCCAGTCGCGGCCGCGCCAGCAACCAGCGATGCCAACGCGGCGACGCGCGCGACCAGCAGGCGGCGGTCAGCAGCAGGAACGGCACGGTCGGCAGCAGCGGCAGCACGATGCCGACCAGGGCAAGCGCCAGCGACAGTGCGCCGGTCACGATCAGCAACCAGCGCACGACGTGGGCTCGGCGTGGCTCCGGAGCGGCGGGATGGGATATGGACAAGAAGCGGGCTCGCGCAGGGGTATGAGCTTGACTCTAGCGCATACCCACATTCCGGCATCCCAGAAAAAAGCCGCCCGGATCGCTCCGGGCGGCTTGGTTTTCCACCGACGGATCCGGCTCAGTCGACCGCGGCGTCCAGCCCGCGCCGCTTCAGCAGCGGCTCGATTTTCGGCTCCTGCCCGGTGAAGTCGTGGAACAGCTGCAGCGCGTCCTTGCTGCCGCCACGCGACAGCAGGGCGGCGCGGAAGCGGTCGCCGTTGGCGCGGGTGAGGCCACCGTTCGCCTTGATCCACTCCACCGTGTTCGCGTCCAGCACCTCCGACCAGATATAGGCGTAGTAGCCGGCCGCGTAGCCACCCATGATGTGGCTGAAGTACGGCGTGCGGTAGCGCGGCGGCACCGGCGCGTAGTCGGTGCCGTTCACCTTCAGCGCGGCGGCCTCGAACGCCACCACGCCGCCGGCCTCGGGGATCTTGTCGGCGCCGAGCTGGTGCCAGCTCTGGTCGAGCATCGCCGAGCCGAGGTACTCGGTGGTGGCGAAGCCCTGGTTGAACTTGGATGTGGCCAGCACCTTGTCCAGCAGCGCCTTCGGCATCGGCGCGCCGGTCTGGTAGTGCTTGGCGTAGTTCGCCAGCACGCTGGGCCAGTCGGACCACATCTCGTTGACCTGCGAGGGGAACTCCACGAAGTCGCGCGGCACGCTGGTGCCGCTGAAGTACGGGTACTGCACGTTCGAGAACATGCCGTGCAGCGCATGGCCGAACTCGTGGAACATGGTGGTCACCTCGTCCCAGGTCAGCAGGGTCGGGCCGCTGGCCGGCTTGGTGATGTTGAGGTGGTTGGCCACCACCGGCAGGTTGCCGGTGAGCCCGGACTGCTGCACGTAGGCGTTCATCCATGCGCCACCGCGCTTGGACGGCCGCGCGTACATGTCGGCCAGGAAGATCGCCAGCTGGCTGCCGTCGGCGTTGTACACGTCGTACACCAGCACGTCGGGGTTGTAGACCGGCAGGTCGGTGCGCTGCTTGAAGCTGAGCCCGTAGAGCTGGCCGGCGGCGTAGAACACGCCGTTCTCCAGCACGTTCTTCATCTCGAAGTACGGCTTCAACTGGCTCTCGTCGAAGTCGTACTTCTCGGCGCGCACCTTCTCGGTGTAGTAGGCCCAGTCCCACGGCTGCAGCGCGAAGGTCGCCTCGCCCTTCGCCGCCTGCTCCTTGTCGATCATCGCCTGCAGCGCCGCGCCTTCGCGCTTCGCGTTGGCCACGGCCGGCGGCGCCAGCCTGGTCAGCATCGCATTGACCGCTTCGGGCGTCTTCGCCGTCTCGTCGGCCAGCACGTAGGCGGCGTAGGTGGGATAGCCGAGCATGGTCGCCTTCTCCGCGCGCAGCTTCAGCACCTGCGACACGATCGCGGTGTTGTCGTACTGGTTGCCGCGGCTGCCGCGGGCGATCGACGCCTCATGCAGGCTCTGGCGCAGCGCGCGGTTCTGCAATTGCGCTTCCGGTGGTTGCCCGGTGGTGTTGAGCAGGGCAATCACGTACTTGCCGTCCAGGCCCTTCGCCTTTGCGGCGGCCGCGGCGGCGCCGATCTGCTCGTCGCTGAGGCCGGCCAGCTCTTCCTTCGTGTCGACCGCCACGGCGGAATCGTTCACTTCGGCCAGCACGTTCTGGCTGAACGTCGTGCCCAGCTTCGCCAGCTTGCCGTTGATCTCCTTCAGGTGCGCCTTGTCGGCGTCGGACAGCTTGGCGCCGGCGCGCACGAAGTCGGTGTGGTAGCGCTCGATCAGGCGCACGCCTTCGGCGTCCAGGCCCAGGCTGTCGCGCGTGTCGTACAGCTTCTGGATGCGCGCGAACAGCTGCGGGTCCAGCGAGATCGCGTCGCGATGCGCGGCCAGCTTCGGCGCGTACTCGGCCTGCAGCGCCTTGCGCGCGTCGTTGGTGTCCACGCCGACCAGGCTGAAGAACACGGTCGAGGTGCGGGAAAGGATCTGCCCGGACTTCTCCAGCGCGACGATGGTGTTGTCGAACGTGGGCGCCTCGGCGTTGCCGGCGATCGCCTGGACTTCCCCGAGATGCTCGGCCATGCCGCGGTCGAAGGCGGGCGCGAAATCGCTGTCCCTGATCTTGTCGAACGGCGGGTAGTGCAGCGGCAGCGGGCTTTCACGGAAGAACGGATTGCCGGCGTCGGCGGCCACCGTATCGGTGTGCGCCTGCGAGGTGGCGGATTCGCTCTTGTCGCTGCCGGTATCGGTGCAGGCGGCCATGGAACCGGACAGGGCAATGGCCAGGGCCAGCGCGATGGGATGCTTCATCGGTACGGATCTCGTCGTGGGGTAAACCCCGATCCTACCCAATGCCTGCCGCTTTCATGCATGACTAAAGCCATGGTGTGCGACGCTTCGCCGCGGCCATCCACCTGTGCCGGATGGCGCGCCCGCGCGTGTGGACCTTCAGCCTGCCAGGGCAGCCGGAACCACCACCGCTGCATGATCCGCGCCGGCCAGCTGCACCGGGTGCAACGTGGCCGTCAGCATCGCGCCCATGACCAGCGCGCAAACGGCGAAACAGACGACGAACAAGCCGGCCAGAATCTGTGATTCGAATTTCATGACGTGCCTCCGCTGATGGGTGAGGTTCCCTGTGATGTACGGAGTGCAATCGCCATGCCAACCCGTTGTGGGACGCGCGAAGCCTTGTCCCGCCTGCATCCACCGGCAATGCGCACGATGCCGGCGGGTTGTCCGCGGACAGCCGCCGCGCCGTGGCCGGACAGGCGGACAATCGCAACGCCGCCGCGCGCCGGTCAGCCCGCTGCGCGCGATTCGCCGGTGGTGCGCCGCAACTTGCGGTACTCGACCACGGTGAGCGCGATGACCACCAGGTCGAACAGGGTCAGCGCCACGAAACCGAACGAAGGACCAGCCACCACCATGTGGTAGATCTGGTACGCGGCAAACGCCGCGGTCAGCCAGATCAGACCCGGGTAGGCCCACAGCCTGCCGCGCAGGATCTCCACGATCACCACCAGTTTCGCCACGCCGTGGGACAGCAGGTAGACCGCCGCGAACAGCACCGAGCCCTGGTCGAACTGTGCGGCCCAGTGCAGCACGTGCGTCGCGATGAAGTCAGTGGGATCCTGGTGCAACTCCGGCGCGACCAGCGCGCCAACCCATGCCTGCAACCGCAGCGGACCGAGCAGCAGCAGCCAGAGTCCGCCGACGACCTCGCTGATGCCGTCGAGTCCCTTCAAGCCGAGCCCGATCGCGAAGGCCTTGTCGGACAGGGTTTGAACGCGCAAGTCGATCATCGACACACTCTTCCGCGGTAGACCCGGAAACTAGTGGCCGCCGGTCCGGAGCCTGCTCCGTGGTTGGGGACCGGTGGCAACCTGCCTACGCCGACAACCATGTTCGCATGGCCTGGGTGACCGCCGCGGGCTGCTCCATCGGACTCATGTGGCCGCTGTCCTCGACCACCACCAGCTGCGCCTGCGGCATCAGCGCAACCATCGCCTCGTGCAGCGCCAGCGGCGTGAGCACGTCCAGCCGGCCGCACAACACCATGACCGGACACGTCAGGCTGCGCAACACCGCCTCGCCGTCCTCGCGCCGCATCACGTTCTGCCGGATGAACACGTCGCGGCCCTGGCGCAAAGTCATCGCGTTGATCCGCTGCGCCAGCGCCGCATCGTGCAGCCGCGCTGGCGCCACGAAGCTCGGCAGTAGTTGTTCGGTCATGCCGCGGAACTCGCCGGGCAGGCTAACCGATTTGTTGGCCGCCCGCCGCTGCGCGATGCGCTCGGGCGTATCGGCGTGGAACGAAGTGTCGAGCAGCGCCAGCCGCTCGATGCGCTGCGGCGCCTGCCGCGCGATTTCCTGGGCAACATAGCCACCGAACGAAAAGCCGGCCAGCGCAAAGCGCGGCGGCGCGGTCGCCAGCAGCTGCCGTGCCAGTCCGGCGATGCTGTCGCCATGGCCCAGGTCGGCGACCCGGCACTCGGCCACGTCGGCCAGGCCCGTCAGCTGGTCGCGCCACAGCTCTTCGTCGCACAGGAATCCGGGAAGCAGCAGCAACGGCGGCCGAGGGTCAGTCACGGTGTTGCCCGGAGATCGGAAAGGAAGCGGCATTATCGACCACATCGCACGCCGTGCCCTGCGCCGGCGCAGGCGAGGACACGCCGCACGCCTGCGCAGCCTGGTCGGCGCCGTCCGCGTACCTTTCGTGCAACGCCACCGGCGCGACCTGTCCGTTCGCGCGCCGGCGGATCCACAGGTTGATCAGCTCCACGAACACCGAGAAGGCCATCGCAGCATAGATGTAGCCCTTCGGGATGTGCTGGCCGAAACCATCCGCCACCAGCACCAGGCCGATCATGATCAGGAAGCTCAGCGCGAGCACCTTGACCGTGGGGTGGCGCTCGACGAACTCGCCGATCGGCCGCGCGAACGCCAGCATGAAGCCGATCGAGGCGAGGATCGCGGTGACCATGATCCAGCGCTCGTCGACCATGCCGACGGCGGTGATGATGGAATCGAGCGAGAACACGATGTCGAGCAGCATGATCTGCGTGACCACGCTGCCGAACGTCGCCACCGCTGCACCCAGCGTCACCTGCTCGGTGGCGCCCTCCAGCTTCTGGTGGATCTCGTGCGTGGCCTTGCCGATCAGGAACAGGCCGCCGCCGACCAGGATCAGGTCGCGCCACGAGAACGCATGCCCGAACAGCGAGAACAGCGGTGCGGTCAGCCCGACGATCCATGCGATCGCGAGCAGCAGGCCCAGGCGCGTGACGGCCGCCAGGACGATGCCGGTGCGGCGTGCCGCGTTCCGCTGCGCCGGTGGCAACTTGCCCGCCAGGATCGAGATGAAAATGATGTTGTCGATGCCGAGCACCAGTTCGAGCGCCGTCAGCGTGGCAAGGGCGATCCAGGTTTCGGGGTTGGCCAGCAGTTCCATGGGAAGTCTCTTCGCGGGATGGGGATTCGGCGCCGGTAGCAGGAGCCAGCCGGCGGACAGGACGGAGCCGTCGCGTGTCACGGTTGTGGATGGACGTCCATGGGCATGCTGCGACTCCGGCAAGGCTCGAAAGGCCACGGCTGGAAAGGCATCTGTGATGGACGCACCTTCGCCGTGGAGCGGCGAAGGTCTTGCTCGCAAACCAGCAGATGGCTTGCTGCTGCACCGGAGCCCAGGCTCGTCATGACGGCGACAGCGATTGGGAGCTACTCCCCTTCGGCGACGATGCTAGCACACGCTCACGTCGTGCAATGCGGTCCGCGCCGGCCGCACTGGCATGTCCGCAAGCACCCGTTCGACAACGGCTGCCGCGTCATTCGAGGGTGGCGGGAAATCAGCCTGCGTCGATGGCCGCCAGTGGCGTGTCGCCCGCGGCGACATCGAGCGCCTGCAGCGAGACCGTCTTGCTGCCGCCGTGCAGTGACTGCCGGCCGACTTCGCGAAAGCCCAGCCTGGCGTGGAAACGCGCGGACGCCGGATTGGGCGGCTCGATATCGAACTCGCAGGTGAGCAGCGGCACCGTCTCGCGTACCGCCAGCGCGTACAACTCGCGATAGAGCCGGCCGCCGGCACCACGCGCCTGCGCGTCGTCGGCCACCACGATGCGATCCACGTACAGGAAGCGCGGATGGCGCTGCGTGAACCAGCGGTAGTTCGGGCTGTCGTAGTCCGCCCCCTCGCGCAGCGCGAGCAGGAACGCCTCGACCCGCCCGGCCGATTCGATCACCCGATGCAGCGCCGCCTGCGCATGCAACTGCGCCAGCCGCGCGTGGTCGAGTGGACTCAGCACCGCCACGAACGCCTCGTTGAGGGCGAGGATGGCGGGGAAGTCGGCGGGGGTGGCGTCGCGGATCATCGGGGAATGGTCGAAGCGGCGTGCGGAAGCCTAGCCGTGTGCCAGCGCGTAGTCGATCGCCGCGCACACCGCCGCTGCCTGCGCGGCGTTGCATTGTTCGGGCGTGGCGCGCGGGCTGTCGGGATAGACCTCGGTGGTGGTGCGGTACGGCGCGTCGGTGATGCCGGCGCACAGGCCCAGTGGGCGGTAGTCGTATTCGATCACGCCATGCGCCACCACCGGCGAGCCGATGATGGTGCCGTCCGGATCGGCCGGCGCGATGTGGGTGACCTTGGCCACCGCGGCGATCACCGCCTGCTGGAACGCCGGCTGCGGATTGGCGCTGTCCGCGCAGAGATAGAAACCATCGGGAATGGTGCCCGGCTCGTACGGCTTGCCGTCGCGCGCGGCCAGCGCCGGGCGGAACTCGCTCTCGTCGCTGTCGGTGGTTTCGTGCAGGTCGATGTGCACCCGCACGCGCTCGCGCCACGGCGCGACCAGCCGCATCAGCGCCGCCGACTCCTGCGCCGGGCTGTGCTCGCGGAACGAGCGGTTCGGGTCGAGCGCATCCGGGTTCCAGCGGTGGATGCGCTCATAGCCCCACGGGCTCACGCACGGCACCACCAGCAGGTTGGCCCGCCCCGCGTAGTCCGCCGCATGCCGCTCGATGAATTGCAGCGCCCCGTGCACACCGCTGGTTTCGTAGCCGTGCACACCGCCGGTCACCAGCGCCACGGGGAGCTCGTCGCGCCAGCCGCGGCTCCTGATCGCGAACAGCGGGTAGCTGCCGGAGGCATAGTCCAGCCGGCCATACTCCGCCACGTCGAAGCGTGCGCGCAGGGTTTCGATCACGCCCAGCACGTCCGCTGCGTAGCTGCGCCTGACACTCTGCCGCGATTGCCAGGCCGCCACTTCCGCTTCGCCCCAGGGACGTCCGGGGGTGCCGATGGGATAGAAGGCCGGGGTAGTCATCGTGGCGCTCGCTTCGCTGTGCTATCGGGAGAAGCGGAACACTGTAGCACCGGGCTGCAACGTTGACGGCGGCGACGCCGTCCCGATCACCCGTTCGCCGCCGCGATGCACGCCATCGAAGCGGGGATGGCGACGAGCTCCAGCTCACCTGCCCGGCGCAGACACTGCCCGCGCCGGCGTCAAGGCTGCCGCTGGTCCGGCGACTCCAGGATTTCCGTCAGCGGCCTGCCCTGGACCGTGCCGAGGGAAACGTGCAGCAGATGCGCGATCGTCGGCGCAACGTCGAGATTGCGAAATGCCGGGATTTCGCCCCTGGCCCGGATACCGAAGCCTGCGGCGATGAAAATGCCCTGCATCAGCGGGTCCGAGTTGGGGTAGCCGTGGGCGCCGATTTCCCGGGTCGGCGTCACGAAGTCGCCCGTATCGCCCTCCTTGAAGGCGTAGCCGTCTGCGGCGTAGAGCAGCAGGTCGGGCGCCTGGTCGCTCTGCGCCGGCACCGGCCAGCCCTGCTTCGCCGCCTCGGCGGGAGTCAGTACCGCGCGGATGCCGGGCCGGCCTGCGAAGAGCGATTTCAATTTGCCGGTCGAGGCCTCCGTGGCGTGCTGCTGGAAGACCAGGGCGAAACCATCATCCGGCACGCAGAAACTGGGCTGAGCCGCGGAGGCACCCTGCAGCCCGGCCTGTCTGAGCAGGACATTGGGATGCACCAGCTGGCGAACGCTCTGCTGGCCGTGGTCGGAGACGATGATGAAGGTCGTGCGATCGAGCTCACCGGCGGCACGTACCGCGTCGACGACGTCCTTCACGCGATCATCCAGAAAGGCGATGGTGTTGCGCCCCGAGTCATTGCCGAAGCCCGTGTCGTGCTCGATGTTGTCCAGCGCCAGCAGATGCAGCAACAGCAGGTCGGGGTGATGCTTGCGGATGATGTCGATCGCCGCACGGGTGTAGAGGCGATCGCGCCACGCCTGGGACGAGTCGCCGAAATGCACGAGCTGATCACGGGTGACGACGCCCTGCCGCACGAGCTCCTGCTCGATGGCGCCGTCGGGATCGGGGTGTTCGGCGAACTGCCAGTCGATGTTCCGCGCGCCTTCGATGGCGACCCAGTCCACCTGCGCCGTCGTGAGGCCCGCCCGATGCACGGCGTCGTAAACGGTGGGCACGGCGACCAGCCGGGACTTCGGTGCCCCCATGTCGATCCGGGGCGGCGTGGCGGTGCGCTGGTTGACGATGAGCCCGTTGACCAGCACGTGATGCCGGCTCGCGTCGACCCCGGTGACCATGGCGGTGTGGTTTGGCCAGGTGACGGTGGGGTTGATCGGCTGCATGGAAACCGCATAGGCGCCACGCTGCATCAAGGCATGGAGCGTCGGCGCGGGCAGCCGCGGCTCATGCAGGCTGGCCGCGCCGAAGGCGTCCAGGCTGATGACCACGACCTTCGGGCCCGGCGTGGCCGGCGCCGCCTGGACGCAAGGCGACAGCGAGGCGCTGCCCGCAAGGAGCATCGCCGCGGCGACGACGCTTCTAAGCAAACCGGAGGCTGGGCACATCATGCGATCCCGTCGATGGAGAAAAGGCGTCTGTCGGAACACTGGCATCAGTCAACCACCTTGCGCTCGCCGCCCGTCGCGCTGGTGGCCGCGGCGGCAGGCGCCTTTCCGGCCGGCGCTGAATCTGCCGGCATGGAATCTGCCGGCGCTGAATTCATCGGCGCCGAATCCGCCGGCGCCGGGCCCGTCGCATCCGCCGGCCGGCTGGACTGGCCCGGATGCCATTCGAAAGTCGCCACGCTCTGCGGCGGCAACGTGTACTCGAAGTGGGTCTGACCCTGCGCGACCGAGACGCGGCGCGCCTCCGCATTGCTGTTGACCATCACCAGCACCACCGATCCGCCGGAGGCGTTCTGGAACGCCACGTTGTCGAGGCCCTTGTCGGTATCGCTGGATCTCACCCGCACGGCACCGGGCAGGACGAAGCGACTGAAGTGGGCGAATGCATAGTACTCATCGTTGCGGCTCACCGCGCCGGTGCGCGAGTCGATCGTGACCACGCCCTTGCAGGCATCGCACCCGCCGAAATGCGGACCGTGTTGCTCGTCCAGTGCAAGGTTCCAGTACACGATACCGCGCGCCCACTGCCGCAGCCCTACCAGCAGCAGGTCGCGCGTGAACCACAGCAGCTCGCCGTTCTTGCTGGACTCCCAGTCGCCGCCAGAACACTCGGTGATGTAGGTGTCCTTCTTCGGAAACGCGCGATGCACCTGGCCCTGCGCATACGGGCTGCCGCTGTAGCAGTGCCAGGCGATGCCGTCGACATAGCGCGCAGCAGCGGGGTCGGCCAGCACGTCCAGCGGCTGGTCCGGCTGGTCCCAGTTGTGGTCCCAGCCCAAAATGAGCGTCTTCGGCTTGCGCGTCGCCAGCGCCGGGCCGAGATACTGCGCGATGATGCGCACCCGCGCGGCCGCGGGCAATTCCATGCCCGGGTAGGTCAGCGGCACGAAGGCCGGCTCATTCTGCAGGGTCAGCGCGAAGATGGGGATGCCGTAGCCGCGATAGGCGTCGACGTACTTGACCAGGTAGTCCGCGTAGGCGCTTTCGAATTGCTCCAGCAGGCCGCCGCCGACCAGGTTCGCGCTGGTCTTCATCCACGCCGGCGCGCTCCACGGCGAGGCGATGATGCGCAGCTGCGGGTTGATCGCCAGCACCTCGCGCACGGTCGGTATCACCTCCGACAGGTTTGCGGCGACATTGAAGTGCAGCAGCTGCGGATCGGTGTCGCCGGCGGGCAGGTCGTCCAGGGTGTACGGCTGCAGCGAGAAATCCGAGGCGCCGATGGTCAGCCGTGTCATGTTGAAGTTGAGCCCGGGCGGCGGGCCGAACAACTCGCGCAGCAATGCAGCGCGCTGCGGCGCATCCAGCCGGTTCTGCAGCAGCCACGCCGAGGCGTCGGTCAGCGCCGCGCCGAAGCCGACGATGGACTGGTACTTGTGGTCGATGTCGACGACCACGTCGGCGGGCGACGAGCCGCCGGCGCCCGCCTCGATATCGGGCTGCCGCGCCAGGCGCAGCCGGCGATCCGCCGTGCTCAGCCACAGCCTGACCGCGGACTCCGGCGGTGGCGGCGCCAGGATGACACCGCCTTCCACCGCGAAGTGCACGCGCGGCGGCGCCAACGCCCACAGGGCCAGCACGGTGATCAACGCGAGGGACGCAACAGCCAGCCAGCCGGGAACGCCTTTGCGCTCATCCATGGTGCACGCCAATCCCATCGTCCACATTGCGGTTCACTGGCGACAACCTCACGATCACGAAGCCCCTGGCGTGCGCATCACAGATCGGCAAAGAGTGCAGCGAAACCGGGGTTCGCGTCGACCCGCACGAAGCGCGGCCCCGGTCTGCACGGCGCACCTCCCGCAGGCGCGCCAGCCAAGCTGCCCGGCAAGGCCGGACCGGGGAGTCATCCTGACACCGTTGCATCCTTCCTGCCGCCGGCCGGGCGGCCATGCTGCCGGAAAGAAGAACCCGATCGCACTTTCGCGCGTCAAAGCCGTCGCCGCCGCGGCTTCGGCCCGACATGCGGGCGGCGCCGCGGCGCCTATCGCTTCGCCAGCCGGTACGCCACCGTCTGCAGCGCGCTCACCCCTTCGGCGGCGAAGCCCGGCTGCTGCGCCAGGATATCGCGCCGCTCCAGCGTCGCCACCGTCCAGTCGCGGCCATACAGCTCGCGCACTTCGGCTTCCGGCACCGGGAACGGCGGCCCCTGCTTCTCGTGCGGCGGATACTCCAGCGTGACCAGCAGGCCACGGCAGCCGGCCGGCAGCCGCGCGTGCAGCTCGCGCACGTAGCGATGGCGCAAGTCCGGCGGCAGGGCGATCAGCGCGGCGCGGTCGTAAACCGCCGCGCAATCGGCAAGCGCCGCGGCATCCAGCTCGAACACGTCGCCGCAGATCAGCTCGATCGCACCGGCCACATGGTGGACGCCGTAGCGCGAGGCGTGCACCTGTGGCGTCAGGCCGTGCTCGTCGAAGAACTGCGCCACCGCCAGCGGCGACAACTCCACCCCCAGCACGCGATGCCCCTGCTCCGCCAGCCACCGCAGGTCCAGCGACTTGCCGGCCAGCGGCACGAACACCCGGCTGCCCGGCGCCAGCGCCAGCGTCGGCCAATGCCGCAGCAGCAGCGGCGTCGGAGCTTGCTGGTGAAAACCGGTACGGCCTTCGCGCCAGCGCTGTAACCAGAACTCGGACTCCATGGGGTCTCCTGTCGACAAATGGATGGCCAGGCTGGCATCGTGCAAGCCGGCCAGCGAAGAAGCAAAAAATTCACGCCTGCCCGGGCCAGCCCGCGCGGAGCGGCAAGCGCCCGCGGTGGCGGCCAGGCGGCGGCCTAAAGATGGTCCGCGCCCCGACGCAGCCAGTTATCGATCAGGGATTTCTCGTAGCGCAACGAATCCTGGTCGGCCGGGGAGCTGCTGCTGAGGAAGGCGGCGTTGCGCAGCTTGCGCTGGCCCTGGCGCAGCACCTTGCCGTCGGCGCCGTACAAGGTGAAGTTGAGGTCGATGCGCGGCGGATAGACGTCCCTGATGATGCGCACGTCGTTGAAGTCGGGGCCGCGCCAGGGCTCGTAGGCGCCGGCCCGGACCACGTCGGTCACCTCGATCTCCAGCCGCTGGCCCGGTGCCAGGATGCGCGAGGCGCGCTGGACGATATGCGCCTTGAGCGGCGCCAGGTAAGCGTCGGGATTGACC
This sequence comes from Rhodanobacter thiooxydans, assembly GCF_030291135.1. Classification (NCBI taxonomy): domain Bacteria; kingdom Pseudomonadati; phylum Pseudomonadota; class Gammaproteobacteria; order Lysobacterales; family Rhodanobacteraceae; genus Rhodanobacter; species Rhodanobacter thiooxydans. The sequence goes on from NZ_CP127409.1 coordinate 3,018,691, forward strand.
AGGTGCACCCCGCGGCTGCGCATCGCCTCAGTGAAGTGCTGCGGGTCCTTGTAGCGCACGCTCACGTTGTCCGTCGTGGTCGCGGCCTGCGCGGCCATGGCCGCGAGGACAAGGCCGGCAAGGCACAGCAGGCGCAGCAGGCGCAGCAGGCGCAGCAGGCGCAGCAGCAGGGAAGATTTCATGACGGCTCTCCCGGAACGGGTCGAACGGCCGCAGCGGGCGGGTGGTGCAGCCGTGGCGCAGCGGGCATCAGTATACGTCCGGGCAAACGCGGGGCGGCGAACGCTGTTTCGAGCCATTACCCGCCCGGCTTCCGCGGTCGCAGGGCGACGCCGGCGGGAAAGAGGGATTGGACCCCAAACCGCCGTGCTACTCAAAACCGGGGGAACGTCGGGTCGCTCACGACCACGGTGCCTGCGGCGGCGTACCCGGAAGTCGCGAAGTCATGCATGAGACTCATCTGCACTCCTGAACGCGGTGATCCAGTCGGGGCTACGCCATCCTACTGACATGGCTCACCCTTTTCGAGGAATGCGATGCCTCCACGCGATCTGTCCGCCGCGATGAGCCGCACTTTCCGGTAGTCGGGGAATTCCGCGACACCTCATATGCCCGCAGACCCCGGATCCCGTGCAAGAACGGGGACACAAGAATGGGGCCAAGTCCACTTCCGAGATCCCGAAATTGTCCCTGACACCTTTTTGCTCCTAGGCGAAAGTACACAAGCCACGCGCTAGGCGTGTTGCCATGACGTCACCGTTCTTCAGGTGGCGTAAGGTGATTAACGTGCTCGACCGTTTGCACACCGCCTACCTCGACCCACCAGGAGAATCGCCATGAATGCACGCGTTTTCCGCCCCTGCCTGCGCCCGCTTTGCCTCGCGCTGATCGCGCTCAGCCTGACCGCAGTCGCCTTGCCCTCCGCTGCCACAGCCCTGGATCCCGCCACGATCGGCAAGGCCGCCGGGGTCGACGCCAAGGCGCAGCCCGATGGTGCCGTCAAGATCGGCTGGAGTCGCTCGGACGTGCCGGTCACCGTCGACGGCATGCGTCTGTCGCCGGCCGCTGGGCTCGGCTCCTGGGCATCCTTCACCGCGATGGGCGATCAGGCCATGGTCATGGGGGACACCGTCGTCTTCCAGGACGAGGTCGATGCCGCCATGGACGCCGCGTTCGCACACGGCCTGAGCGTCACCGGGTTGCACAACCATTTCTTCTACGACCAGCCGAAGGTGTACTTCATGCACCTCGGTGGCGAGGGTTCATCGACGCAGCTGGCCGCTGGCGTCAAAGCGGTGTGGGATGCGGTGAAGGCGGTACGCGCAACCCATCCTCAGCCCGCGCAAGGGTTCGGCGGCGCCACGCCGTCGCCGGGCAAATTGAGTGCGGCATCGATCGCCACGATCATTGGGCACCCTGCGCCGGTCACCGATGGCGTGGCCAAGGTCACCGTCGCACGAGAGGGGCAGATGCACAGCCAGGCCATTGGCGCATCCATGGGGTTGACCTCCTGGGTCGCGTTCAGCGGTAGCGATGAGCTGGCGTCCATCGATGGCGATTTCATCATGCGAGCCGACGAGGTGCGCCCGGTGCTGCAGGCGCTGCGCAAGGCCGGCATCCACATCGTGGCCCTGCACAATCACATGATGGGTGAGAACCCGAACTACTACTTCACCCATTTCTGGGGCAAGGGCAAGGTCGCCAACCTTGCGCACGGGTTCCGCGCGGCGCTCGATGCCCAGGCCGCCAGCGCGAAGCACTGACATCACGCCAGGGGAGCACCATGCGGAGTGCGTCGCCCCAGCCTGCGATCGTGGCCGCCCTGATGGTGGCCATCCCGGCAACGTGGGCGTACACGCAGAACACCCTCGTCAGATCGACCGAAACCGGGGCGGTGCAAGTTAAGCAGAAGATCGAAGCACGACGGATTCAGGAACCTAACGATTTAACTTCCTTCGTCCCGGTTTCGCGATTACCCCTCCGTACGGTCTCCGCGGAAATTGTCCCTGACACCTTTTCCATGACACCTTTTCCAGACACCTTTTCCAGGTTCGTGGCGACTTCGACGATTGACGACTAGGCGCGCATAGTTCCAATCTGGAAAAAAGAGGAGCCAGTCATGCGATGCTGGAAATGCGAAAAGATCGTTCCGAATGACGACGTATGTTTGGGGTGCGGAGCTAGTGCAAGCGATGCTCCACCACGAAGACCAGTAATTACGTCAGAGCAAGATGACTGGGAGGCAGTATTAGGGCCCAAGAAAGAGCTCCGATACGTAGAACCTGAAGACGAAGAGGTCCCTGGTGATGCCGACGAAATGCCTATTATTGCGGAACGCCTGGCGCTCACTTGTCCGCAGTGCCGTTCACCGCAGCTGACGGCAAATAAACGGGGAGTCAGTCTGAAAAATGCCGTCATTGGTGGCGCGGTTTTAGGACCTGCAGGCCTTCTTGGCGGCCTCGTTGGCTCAAGCAGAGTAAATATAACGTGCCTTCAGTGTGGCCATAGCTGGGCAGCCGGGCAAAGACGCTAACCTGTGTATTTATGCCAAGTGTCGCCACCACGCCACCCACTACAGTGGCGTTTTTCGTGGAGTCACGCTATGAACTCCGCGGTGACCCGAACCCCAGAAACACAAATCCCGGCGCGGGGCCGGGATCGTATAAAGCCTTGAAACAGTCGGCGGAGAGTGTGAGATTGGAACCCACGGTACGCTTACGCGCATGTTTGATTTCGAGTCAGGCACCCCTCACCCGCACTTCGAATACCCGCAATTCAAACAAGTCTGGCAGTTGTCCATCAGCACCAGCGCCTTGGTATTGCACTTGTCGCACATCATCGAGCCGGGCGGAAAGGTCAGCGTCTCGGCGCCAGTCGACTCGGCAATCACACCTACATCAGTGTTTTTTTTTGAACCCAGCGCCTCGTAGGCGGCACGCTTGTCGGCGATCAGCTGCCGCGTCGCCGCATCCATCTCCGGATCGTGGATCAGCCCGATGTTCTTCATGTGTTGCTCGATCACGCCGCCGATCTCGGCGACGATGCTGGACATGTACACACCGCCAGCCTTGAAGTAGCCGCCGCGCGGGTCGAACACGGCTTTCAGCTCTTCGACCACGAAGGTGACGTCGCCGCCCTTGCGGAACACGGCGGAGAGGATGCGGGTGAGCGCCACGATCCACTGGAAGTGGTCCATGTTCTTCGAGTTGATGAAGATCTCGAACGGGCGGCGCTGTTCGTACTTGGTGCCGGCGTTGAGCACGATGTCGTTGATGGTGACGTACAACGCGTGCTCGAACAGCGGCGACTTGATCTTGAAGGTGGAGCCGACCAGGGTCTCGGGGCGTTCCACGCTTTCGTGCATCTGGATCACTTCGGCCGTCGGCGCCTCTTTCGGCGCAGCGGCGGTGACCGGGGTGGCGGCAACCTTGTCTTCGGGTTTGACCACGTTGTAGCCGGTGATCTTCTTTTCGATCTTGATCGCCATGGTGTTCGCTTCTTTGTCGAGTGTTGGTGCCGGGGTAGACACGGCGTGATGCGAAAAACATGCGGCCCGGCGCGTGGCCGGGCCGCATGCGGTGTTGCTTACTTCCGTTTTGCGGCGGCCTTCCTGGCGGCAGGCTTGCGCGCTGCCGACTTGCCGGCCACCTTCTTGCTGGCAGTGGACCTCTTGGCCGTCTTGGCGACGGCTTTCTTGCTGGCGGACTTCTTCGCTGCCGCCTTTTTCGGTGCGGCCTTCTTGCCGGCCGTCTTCTTGCTGCTGACCTTCCTTGCGACCTTGGTGGTTTTCTTCTTCGCCACCTTGGCGACTTTCTTCGCGGCCTTCTTCACCGCCTTCTTCGCGGCGCCGGCCTTTTTCGCGACTTTCTTGACGGCCTTTTTCACGGCCTTCTTCGCGGCGGTCTTCTTCACCGCTGCTTTCTTCGCCACCTTCTTCACCGCCTTCTTCACGGCTTTCTTGGCGGCAGCCTTTTTCGGCGCGGCCTTTTTCGCCGCAGCCTTCTTCGGCGCTGCCTTCTTCTTGGCCGCAGCCTTCTTCGGTGCAGCCTTCTTCTTGGCCGCGGCCTTCTTCGGCGCAGCCTTCTTGGCAACAGCTTTCTTCGGGGCGGCCTTCTTCTTCGCTGCCGGCTTCTTCCTTGCCGGCGCGGGTGCGGCAACCGGCGCAGCCGGCGGCACGTCCGGCAGTACCGGCAGGACGACGGCAGGCGCCTCGGCGGTGGCCGGCGCGGCGTTGTTGTTCATTTCAACTTCGTTTTCGATGGACATGCTGGTGTTCCCCTCCCGATGGACCGCTTGAGTAGTCGCACGCCGGAGCGTGCAACGGTTCAGAACTTGCCGTAGTAGCCTTCCTTCAAGGCATCGAAGAGGTTGGCGGCGGAGTGCATCTCGCCGTCGTATTCCACCTGCTCATTGCCTTTCAGTTCGACAACGCTACCGTCTTCCAGCTCGAAGCGGTAGAGGGTGCTTTCAAGGTCCGCTTCCTTGACCAGCACACCCTGGAACGCGGCGGGGTTGAAACGGAAGGTGGTGCATCCCTTCAGGCCCTGCTTGTAGGCGTAGAAGTAGATGTCCTTGAAGTCCTCGTAGGGGTAATCGGTGGGCACGTTCGCGGTCTTGGAGATCGACGAGTCGATCCACTTCTGCGAGGCGGCCTGGATGTCCACGTGCTGCTTCGGACTGATGTCGTCGGCGGCCACAAAGTAGTCCGGCAGCTTGTTGGCGGCCTCGTCGGTGAACGCCTTGGCATCGGCATTGATCAAGGCGCGGTAAGCGAGCAGCTCGAAGCTGAGCACTTCGACCTTTTCCTTGGACTTCTTGCCCTCGCGGATCACGTTGCGCGAATAGCTGTGGGCGAAGCTGGGCTCGATGCCGTTGCTGGCGTTGTTGGCCAGGCTCAGGCTGATCGTGCCGGTGGGTGCGATCGAGCTGTGGTGGGTGAAGCGTGCGCCGGTCTCGGCCAGCTCGGCCACCAGATTCGGCGCCACCGTGGCGATGCGCTGCATGTAGCGGCTGTACCTGGCGTGCAGCACGCGGCCAGGAATGCTGTCGCCGACCTTGTAGCCATCACTGACCATTTCCGGGCGCTTGCGCAGCATGTCGCCGGTGACGGTGTAGTCGCGCAGCAGGATCGGCGCGGCGCCCTTTTCCTTGGCCAGGTCCAGTGCGACTTCCCAGCCGGCCACCGCCATCTCGCGCGAGACATCCTCGGTGAAGCTCACCGCGTCGGCCGAGCCGTAGCGCATCTTCAGCATGGTCACGGTGGAACCCAGGCCGAGGAAGCCCATGCCGTGGCGGCGCTTGCCCATGATCTCGTTGCGCTGCTGTTCCAGCGGCAGGCCGTTGATCTCGACCACGTTGTCGAGCATGCGGGTGAACACCTTGACCACCTCGCGGTACTCGTCCCAGTCGAAGCGCGCCTTCGGGCCGAACGGATCGCGCACGAAGGTGGTCAGGTTGATCGAGCCGAGCAGGCACGAGCCGTACGGCGGCAGGGGCTGTTCGCCGCAGGGGTTGGTGGCGCGGATGTGCTCGCACCACCAGTTGTTGTTCATCTCGTTGACCTTGTCGATCAGGATGAAACCGGGCTCGGCGTAGTCGTACGTCGAGACCATGATCATGTCCCACAGGTGCCGCGCGCGGATGTGGCCGTAGATCTTGCAGGCGACCAGGCCGTCTTCGCGGTCGACGTAGTTTTCGTGGGTGGGCCACTCGCGCCAGACCACCTGGGCCGGATCGTTGACGTCGATCTCGTCCTTTTCCTTGACGTGCACCGGGAACACCAGCGGCCAGTCCTGGTCGTGCTCGACCGCGTCCATGAAGCCGTCGGTGATCAGCAGGCTCAGGTTGAACTGGCGCAGCCGGCCGTCCTCGCGCTTGGCGCGGATGAATTCCTTGGCGTCCGGATGGCTGATGTCGAACGTGCCCATCTGCGCGCCGCGGCGGCCGCCGGCGCTGGACACGGTGAAGCACATCTTGTCGTAGATATCCATGAACGACAGCGGGCCGCTGGTGTACGCGCCGGCGCCGGACACGTACGCGCCGCGCGGGCGCAGCGTGGAGAACTCGTAGCCGATGCCGCAGCCGGCCTTCAGGGTGAGGCCGGCCTCGTGCACCTTCTCCAGGATGTCGTCCATCGAATCGCGAATGGTGCCGGAGACGGTGCAGTTGATGGTGGAGGTGGCCGGCTTGTGCGCCAGCGCGCCGGCGTTGGAGGTGATGCGACCGGCGGGGATCGCACCGCGGCGCAGCGCCCACAGGAAACGCTCGTACCAGTGGCCGCGCAGCTCGTCGCTGGCCTCGACGTCGGACAACGCACGCGCCACGCGCTGGTAGGTCTCGTCGATGGTGGCGTCCACCGGCTCGCCGGACTTCGCCTTCAGACGGTATTTCTTGTCCCAGATGTCGTACGACGCCGGTTGCAGCGGGATTTCCACGGCGGCGTCACGGTTGGTGGCTGGGTTCATGCTCGAACCTGGGTTCGCGCTGGGGGCTGAATTTGTGGCTGGCGCACGCACTGTGCTCATCGGCTTCCTGACCTCTCGCTGCGACCTTGCGGCCGGCGTTGTTTTTTATTCGATACGGCAATGTTGTTCACGACTGTGTCGATGGCACTTGATGGGCCGTCGAGGATTGCCCTCAGCCCATGCACCATCTGATTCCCGACGACAACGACTCCCCCTCAAGAGTACGACGGTCGACACCAGTACTTGTCTCGACACTGGTTTGTGAACACAAGATGTTGTGGTCGATATCAGGTAGGCAAGTTAACCCCCACATCGCTGGTTGTAAAGTCCCATGACGGCATTCGGCCGAATGGAACCGTGACGCCGCGCGCCGGTCGAACCAACGCCGCTTTCACCGCCTGAGGAGGATTCCATGTTGCAGCTGCCTTCGCGCCTTGTGCCCCGGCTGACCAGCCTGCTGGCGGTGGTGGTCGTCGCCTTCGGCAGCGTACCGAGCGGCGGCCGTGCAGCCACCTTGCCGGCCTCGGTCGGCGGGCAGCCGCTGCCGTCGCTGGCGCCGATGCTGACGCGGGTGACGCCGGCGGTGGTGAACATCTCCACCACCACGCGGGTGCCGGTGCGCGATGCGTATTTCGACGACCCGATGGTGCGCCAGTTCTTCGGCCTGCCGGCGACGCCGCGCGAGCGGGTCGAGCAGAGCCTGGGCTCGGGCGTGATCGTGGACGCGGCGAAGGGCTACGTGCTGACCAACAACCACGTGGTCGGCGGCGCCGACGACATCAGCGTGACGTTGCAGGACGGGCGCACGTTCAAGGGCAAGCTGATCGGCACCGACCCGGCCACCGACGTGGCGGTGGTGCAGATCCCGGCACAGGACCTCAAGGCGCTGCCGCTGGCCGATTCCTCCGCGCTGCAGGTGGGCGACTACGTGGTGGCAGTGGGCGACCCGTTCGGGCTGGGCCAGACGGTCACCGCCGGCATCGTCTCGGCGCTGGGCCGCTCGGGGCTGGGCCAGAACTCATCGGGTTCGGGCGGCTATCAGAACTTCATCCAGACCGACGCCTCGATCAACCCCGGCAACTCCGGCGGCGCGCTGGTCAACCTGCGCGGCGAACTGGTCGGCATCAACACCATGATCTTCTCGCCCTCCGGCGGCAACGTGGGCATCGGCTTCGCCATTCCCAGCAACCTCACCAGCGAAGTGATGGCGCAGCTGCTGGCGCACGGCAAGGTGCAGCGTGGCAGCCTGGGCGCGCAGACCCAGGCGATCACCCCGCGCATCGCCCAGTTGCTGAGCCTGAAGGACAGCAACGGCGTGGTGGTCACCGGCGTGGCCGACGGCTCGGCCGCCGCGCACGCCGGCCTGCAGCCGGGCGACGTGCTGACCACGCTGAACGGCAAGCCGCTGCGCAGCGTGCAGGAACTGAACAACGCCGAGGGCCTGCTGCCGCTGGGCAGCACGCTGCGGCTGGGCGTGCTGCGCGAGGGCAAGCTGCGCGAGGTCAGCGCCACGCTCACCGCGGAGAAGCTGGCCAGCGTCGACGGCGGCCAGCTCGACCCGCGCCTGGCCGGCGTGCGTTTCAGCGAACTCAGCCAGAACCAGCGCAACCAGGGCTGGTATGGCGCGGCAGTCAGCGCGGTGCAGCCGGGCAGCCGCGCCGCACGCGCCGGACTGAGCACCGACGACGTGGTGATCGGCGTGGGCAACCAGCGCATCACCAGCCTGCACATGCTGCGTGGACTGGCCGGCGTGAAGCCGCGCCAGCTGGTGCTGGTGGTCGCCGACGACGACGGCACGCGCTACGTGGTGGTCAACTGATCCGCCCGCGCAAACCAGTCAGGCGAAAGCGTGGCCGGGATCGCCCCCTGGCCGTGTCCCGGCGCACAGCTTGAGCGTCTGCTTTCGCGCAAACCCATGAAAGTGCTTGATGTTCTGCATTCAGGCCGATGAAATATCCTCATCGCTTCATCTTGCGTGCGCCTGCGAGGCACCATACTTGCGCGTTCCCATCCACACCCAACTCATGCCGGGGCTCCCCATCACCATGTCCGTCCGTCTTGCCCGCCTGTTGTCCGTCGCCCTGATCGGGGCCTGCCTTGCCACTCCCGCGTTCGCCCGCAGCAAACCCAAGGCGCACGCCAGCGCCCCCGCCAAGAGCAGCCTGATCTGGCGCGGCGATGTCGCCACCGCGAACGGCGTGGTCAATGAAGTGGCGAAGGCATGGGAGAAGAGCGGCCACGGCCGGATCGAGTTGCAGCCGTTCAACACCGCCTCGGGCATCGACGCGGTCGCCAGCGGCACCGCCGACCTGGCCGGCAGCGCACGCCCCAGCGACAACAGCGCGCAGAACGCGAACCTCACCTTCACCCCTGTGGCCTGGGACGGGCTGGTGATCATCACCCAGTCGTCCAACCCGGTCCGCAACCTCACCCTGAAGCAGGTGCACGACATCTACTACGGCCGCATCCACAACTGGAGCGAGGTCGGCGGCAACAACGCGCCGATCGACGTCTACGCGGTGGCCAGCCCCGGCGACGGCGTGGAATACAGCCTGCGCAGCCTGCTGTTCGGCCGCGGCAACCAGCCGGTGGCGGCGCCGCGGCTGTACGTCAACACGCGCAAGCTGGAAGAAGGCATCGCGCTGAACCCGAACGGCCTGGGCGTGGCGATGCTCTCCGGCATCAGCGGCAACCCGCAGCTCAAGGCAATCCCGATCAACGGCAAGTCGGCCACCGCCGCCAACATCGCCGATGGCAGCTACCCGCTGTTCACCCCGCTGTACCTGGTGACCAACCCGCGCAGCCCGAAGGCCGCCCAGGCGCAGGCCTTCATCGACTTCCTGCAGACCGAGCCGGCCAAGGCCGCCATGCGCAGGCACGCGGCGCTGCCGTACCAGGACGGCAGCGCACTGGCGTCGATGGACGACGCGCGCCGCAGCCGCATCCTCGCTGAAGTCGGCGCGCGCCCGGTGCGGGGCACGCCGGTGTCGGCACCGGGCGCCACCTACGCGGCACGCGCCGCGATCGCGCCGACCTCGCCCGACACGCTGGCGGCGCGGCAGGCGCTGGAGCAACGTCGCGCCGACGCCAGGGATACTGCCCGCCTGAGCAAGGTCCAGGGCAGCGTGAGCGACGTCACCACCACCGACGTGGCCCATGCGGACGGCAGCGCCATCACGGTTGGCCGGAACACCGGCAAGGACTTCGGCAAGGTCCGCGCGGACGCCAGCCAGGCTGCGACCAGCTACAAGGTGGCCAAGGGCGACACGCTGTCGACGATCGCCAAGCGGCATTCGGTCGAGGTGGCCCAGCTGCGCGAGTGGAACCACCTGAAGAACGACCAGATCAAGCTGGGCCAGGTGCTGCACATCCGCAACCGCTGAGTCATGCGTGCGGGCGTGCCGATCCTCGCGCTGACGCTGGATCTCGACGACACCTTGTGGCCGGTGCTGCCGGCGCTCGAACGCGCCGACCAGGCGGTGGACGCCTGGCTGCGGCAACACCACCCCGACGTCGCCCGCGCGTGGCCGATCGCGGCCATGCGCGAACTGCGCCTGCAGGTGGCCGCCGAGCGGCTGGACCTGGCGCACGACTTCACCCGCCAGCGCCAGCTCACCCTGCAGCAGGCTTTCGCCGCCTGCGGCGTCGACGATGCGCCGATCGCGGCGCTGTGGGAAATCTACTTCGCCGCACGCAACCGCGTGGAGCTGTATCCGGACAGCCTGCCCGCGCTGGAACGGATCACCGCGCGCTGGCCGCTGGCCAGCCTGACCAACGGCAACGCCGACCTGCAGCGCATCGGCATCCACGCGCACTTCGCCCACCACGTCTGCGCGCGCGACAGCGGCGTGGCGAAGCCCGACCCGCGCATCTTCCTGACCGCCGCCGCACGGCTGGGCGTGGCGCCCGGGCAGATCCTGCACGTCGGCGACGATCCGGCGATGGACATGGCCGGCGCCCGCGACGCCGGCCTGCGCACCGCCTGGATCAACCGCGACGGCCTGCCCTGGCCGGCCGAACTGGGCCCGCCGCCCGAGCTGGACCTGCGCGACATGACCGCGCTGGCCGACTGGCTCGACGCGCATGGCGCCCGCTGACCAAAGGACCATAGGCAAGCTGCGCGCGATGCGCGCATCATTGGCGGCTCATCGCCCATGACGCGGCACACCGTGCCGCCGCAAGCCCGAAGGATCCCGCATGTCCGCCCTGATCGAACGCCAGTCCGGCAACCGCCGCAGCATCGCCATCGAGACCACCGATGCCGCGCACTACGCCGCGACCCGTCGCCGGCTCACCGCGGCGCAGCGGCGCTGGCTGGCCGACAGCGGCTTCGAGGCAGCGTCGGGCACGTACGCGTTGCTGTCCGATGCCACGGGCAAACTGGTGCGCGTGCTGGCTGGCGTCGATCCGCGCGAGCCGCTGGCGGCGCTGGCCGCGCTGCCGTGCAACCTGCCCGCGGCGACCTACCATCTCGCCGATGAAGGCGTGCTCGCCGATCCGGCCCAGGCCGCGCTGGGCTGGGCGCTGGGCGCCTACCAGTTCAACCGCTACCGCCAGCCGAAGCGCGCGCCGGCCCGGCTCGTCGTGCCGGCCGCCCAGCTGCAGCAACTGGCGCCGCTGGTCGAAGCCACCGCGCTGGTGCGCGACCTGGTCAACACGCCGACCGAGGACATGGGCCCGGCGCAACTGGCCGACGCGATCAAGCAGCTCGGCAAGACGCACAAAGCGAAGGTACGCGACTGGGTCGGCGACGAATTGCTCGAAGCGAATTTCCCGACCATCCACGCGGTCGGCCGCGCCAGCCATCGCGCGCCGCGGCTGGTCGAATTGAGCTGGGGCAAGCCAAGCGATCCCAAGCTCGTGGTGATCGGCAAGGGCGTGTGCTTCGACACCGGCGGGCTCGACCTGAAATCGTCCGACGGCATGCGCTGGATGAAGAAGGACATGGGCGGCGCCGCGCACGCGATCGCGCTGGCCGGACTGGTGATGCAGGCGCGACTGCCGGTGCGCCTCACCCTGCTGATCCCCGCGGTGGAAAATGCCGTGGCCGGCAATGCGCTGCGCCCGGGCGAGGTGGTGGTCACCCGCGCCGGCCATGCGGTGGAGATCGACAACACCGACGCCGAGGGCCGCCTGGTGCTGTGTGACGCGCTGGCTTACGGCGCCGAGCAGCAGCCGGACCTGATCCTCGACTTCGCCACCCTCACCGGCGCCGCCCGCGTGGCGCTGGGTCCGGACCTGCCCGCGCTGTTCGCCAACGACGAGGCCGCGGCCGCCGGCGTGCTGGCCGCCGGCCGCGCGGTCGACGACCCGCTGTGGCAGCTGCCGCTGTGGCGGCCGTACCGCCGGATGCTCGATTCGTACCTGGCCGACTTCGCCAACGCCGGCCCGTCGCGCCATGCCGGCGCGATCACCGCGGCGCTGTACCTGGAACGCTTCGTGCCGGACGGCACGCCGTGGCTGCACCTGGACACCTACGCCTGGAACGACGCCGACCGCCCCGGCCGGCCGCGCGGCGGCGAGGCGATGGGACTGCGCGCGACGTTCGCGTTCCTGCAGCAGCGTTACGCTGGCTGAGCCGGCAGCATGACTTCTGGCGATGTCGCACCGGGGTGAAAGATTGCATCCTGCGGGTTCCCCCGACCGGATGCCTGCCATGCCTCTTCGCCCGCACCTGCTCGCCGCCTGCGTGGCGTTCGGCCTCGCCGCCTGCACCGGCGTTCCCGTCGCCAAAACCGCGACCGCCACCCAGCCGGCACTCACTGCGCAGACGCTGAACTCGGGCGGCGTGATGCCGGCCGAGCAGGCGCGCGTGCACTTCGACCACGCCGAGCTGCATTTCGCGGTCGACCCGGCCGCGCAGAGCATCGACGCCAGCGCGACGCTGAGCTTCACCGCGAAGTCCGCCACCGACACGCTGCTGCTGGACCTGGACCGCAACCTGCCGATCAGCGCGATCGAGCTGGGCGGCCGGCCGCTCGCCGTCAGCGCGTGGAGCAACCCGGACGGCCGCCTGCGCATCCAGCTGCCCGCGCCGCTCGCCGCCGGCGGCAAGGTGCGCGTGACGATCCGCTACGGCGGCAAGCCGCACGTGGCGAAGAAGGCGCCGTGGGACGGCGGCTTCGTGTGGAGCCACCCCGCCGACGGCCAGCCTTGGGTGGCCAGCGCGGTCGAGGGTGAGGGCTGCGACCTGTTCTGGCCGTGCATCGACCAGCCGCAGGGCGAGCCCGACCTGGTCGATACCTGGATCACCGTGCCGAAGACGCTGGCCGCGCCCGGCAACGGCGTGCTGGTCGGCATCACCGACGCGGGCGACAGGCACACGTACCACTGGCGCGCCAGGCACCCGAATACCTACGCAATCTCGATCAACATCGGCCCGTTCGACGAACTCAAGGCGTACTACAAAAGCCGCTACGGCAACACCATCCCGATGCAGTTCTGGTACCTGCGCGGGCACGAGGCGCAGGCCAAGGTGCTGTTCGCCGGGTTCCCGCGCATGCTGGATTTCTTCGAGCAGCAGATCGGCCCGTACCCGTTCGGCGACGAGAAGATGGGCGTGGTGGAGACCCCGCACCTGGGCATGGAGCACCAGACCATCAACGCCTATGGCAACCGCTACCGCCTGAATGGCTACGGCTACGACAGCCTGCTGCAGCACGAATTCGCCCACGAGTGGTTCGGCAACCAGCTGACCAACGCCAACTGGGACGACATGTGGCTGCATGAAAGCTTCGGCACCTACATGCAGCCGCTGTACAGCCAGTACCTCAACGGCGACATGGACTATTCCAGCTGGCTGCACGAGCTGCGCCTGAAGCTGCGCAACCGCCACCCGATCGTCTCCGGCAGCAGCCGCACCGAGGAACAGGTCTACGACGAGACGGCCGGCCCGGGCCAGGACATCTACAACAAGGGCGCGCTGATGCTGCACACGCTGCGCCAGCTGATCGGCGACCGCGACTTCTTCGACAGCATCCGCCGGCTGGTGTATGGCCGCCCCGACCCGCAACCGGGCAACTTCAAGCCGCGCTACGCCAGTACCAACGACTACGTGGCGATCGTCGACCAGGTAACCGGACGCAAGCTCGACTGGTTCTTCAACGTCTACCTGCGCGACGCCGCGCTGCCGCGGCTGGACGAGCAGCACGTGGGCGACACGCTGAAACTGCGCTGGGTCACCGAACACGGCAAACCGTTCCCGATGCCGGTCGAGGTGCAGGTGGGCGACGCCGTGCACACCCTGCCGATGAGCGACGGCAGCGGCCAGCTGCGGGTGCCGGCCGGCAGCCTGCTGATCGTCGACCCGCGCTCGAAGCTGCTGCGCGAGATGCCGCACGTCGAGGCCTACCAGCAATGGCTGAAAAAGCAGCGAGCTGCGCCGCGCGCGGCGAAATAATCCGACCGCAAGGCCACGCGTCCCTATAATCGGCGCACGTCCCGCCACGGATCCCGCCGATGCAGCCGCCCCTTGCCGTTTCCGCCGCGTGCCGCGAGCAGGCGCTGGCCGCCTGGCAGCGCGGCGATGCGGTGACCGCCGAGCAGGCCTTCCGACGGCTGCTGGAAGTCCTGCCGGACGACGCCGAAGCACTGCAGTTCGTGGCCACCTGCGAACTGGGTCGGGGCGATGCCGAGCATGCAATCGCCCTGCTGACCGCGGCGCACCGCGCCCAACCAGAGGACGCCGCCGTGCTGCACCGCCTCGGCGAGGTGCAGATGCTGGCCGGCGCACACCAGGCCGCCGCCGACAGCCTGCACCAGGGCCTGCAGCTCGCACCCGGCATGTTCGTGGCGCGCCTGCGCCTGGGCGTGGCGCTCGAACAGCTGGGGCGCCGGCACGAGGCCATGCTGGCCTACCTCGGCGCATTCGACGCCGCGCAGGCGCAGGGCCGCTGGCTCAGCGACGACACCACCGCGCCGGGCCTGCGCGAGGCGGTGAAGCATGCCGCGCGCTTCGTCGCCGCCGGCCGACGCGAACTGTTCGACGCGGTCATCGAGCCGCTGCGCCAACGCTACGGCCGCTCCGAGCTGGCCCGCGTCGACCAGTGCCTGGCGATCTACCTGCACGAGCGGGCGGCAGACCTGCCGGACCCGCGCCAGCGCCCCACCTTCCTGTATTTCCCCGGCATTCCCAGCCGCACCTTTTATCCGCGCGAGCGCTTTCCGGAGCACGCGCGGCTGGAGGCGGCCGCCGGGTTGATCGGCGAGGAGCTGCGCGGCGTGCTCGCCCAGGACGAGCTGGTGCCGTTCCTGGGCACCAATGCCAGCGGGGAACTGCTCGATTCGTCCGGCACGCAGGGGCCGGCCTGGGATGCGTTCTTCTTCTACCGGCACGGCCAGCGCCACGACCTGCACTGCGCCCGCTGCCCGCGTACCAGCGCGATGCTGGACTCGCTGCCGCTGGTGCGAGTGCGCGAGCACGCGCCGGAAACGCTGTTTTCGGTGCTGCGTCCAGGCACGCACATCCTGCCGCACCGCGGTGTCACCAACACGCGCCTGGTCACCCACCTGCCGCTGATCGTGCCGCCGGACTGCGCCCTGCGCGTGGGCGGCGAAACCCACGTGTGGGAGCAAGGCCGCTGCGTCACCTTCGACGACACCTTCGAGCACGAAGCGTGGAACCGCAGCACGCAGACTCGCGTGGTGCTGATCCTGGACAGCTGGAACCCCGACCTCAGCGAGGCCGAACGGGCGGCGGTGACCGACCTGGTCGCCGCCATCGGCGACTTCAACCGCGAAAGCGGGACGACGCCTGCCGCGCCACCCCAGTCCTGAGCGCTCGCGGATTGACCGCCGACTGCACAGACGGTAGTGGTGCGCGGGGCCATTACTGGGAGTAGTCTCTTGCCGGCTGGGCGCCGCGGGCGGTTGTCGTGGCGTGTTCCAGCGTGTACCGGGAGAGGCACGGCAGGTTCGAAGGCTGGGAACGCAGCACATAACAACATCCAACGGGGAGACCACATGAAATACGGCATGAATCACTTGTCACTGGCGGTGCGACTGGCCTTGACCGCGGGCGTCTTTGCCACCGCGGGCGTGGCCCAGGCGCAGGCACCGCAGGCGGACAACCCGACCTCGACAGACCAGGCCACGCCGCCGTCCAAGAGCAAGGCCAAGAATCTGGAAGCGGTGGTGGTGACCGGCTCACTGATCCGCCGCGTGGACGTGGAGACGGCCAGCCCGGTGGTGACGCTGGACCGCGCGGCCATCACCAACTCCGGCAAGCCCGTGCTGGGTGACGTGCTGCAGCAGATGCCGAGCATTTCGGGCAACGCGACCAACCCGCAGAACAACAGCAACGGCGGCGGCGTCGCCAGCCCGCTGCTGGAAGCCGGCGATGGCGCCTCGCGCGTCTCGCTGCGCGGCCTGGGCATCAGCCGCACGCTGGTACTGGTCAACGGCCAGCGCATGTCCAACCCGGACATCAACCTGATCCCGCCGGACATGATCGAGAAGGTCGACGTGCTGGCTGAAGGCGCCTCCACGGTGTACGGCTCCGACGCCATCGGCGGCGTGGTCAACTTCATCCTGCGCAAGGATTTCAAGGGCGCCCAGTTCAGCCTGAACGACGGCATCTCCAGCCATGGCGACGCCCAGCGCCGCGGGTTCAACCTCACCGGTGGCATGACCGGCGAGCATTACAGCATTGCCGCCGGCCTCGACTACAACAAGTACGACGCCACGCTCGCCGCCCGGCGCAAGTTCTCCAGGCAGCAGCTGTACCTGTCCAGCGGCTCGGTCATCCCGGCCGGTTCCAGCTCGATCCCGACCGGCCGCATCCAGGTGCCCGGATCGATCGCCGCCCAGTACGGCTGCACGCTCAATTCCAGCGGCTACGCGCAGGTGACCCTGGCCACCGGCAACGGCTCCTCGCTGGGCGACTACCGCTGCCGGCTGCCCTCGGACACCTTCAACTACGCCGCGCTGAACTACATCCAGACCGCGCAGAGGCGCACCAACGGCTTCGTGCTCGGCAGCTATGACTTCACCGACAACCTGACCGGTTTCGTCAATGCGTTCTACAACCACACGGTATCCAGCGGCCAGGATGCGCCCTCGCCGGTGGGCACTGGCGACGGCCTGATCATCTCCTCCAGCAACCCGATCAACCCGTTCGGCATCACCTTCAGCCAGAACCCGGTTCCGGGCGACCCGAACAGCGGCTACAACTTCCAGACCCGCCTCACCGGCGCCGGCACCCGCGTGCACAGCTACACCACCGACACCTCGCAGATCAACGCGGGCCTGCGCGGCAATTTCGGCCAGGAAAGCAGCTGGAACTGGGACGCGTCGATCAACTACAGCCACACCAAGCGCGACCAGCGCGACTCCAATGAGGTGGACATCCCGGCGCTGCAGGCGGCGGTCGACGGCGGCGCCAACATCTTCGACCAGGCGAATGCCGGCAACGTGCTGAGTGCCGGCGTGAAGACGCCGATCTACATCTACACCCAGTCCACCAAGCAGGCCCAGTTCGACGCCAACGGCGAGCTGTGGGACCTGCCCGCCGGCGCGGTGCAGCTGTCCGCCGGCGCCCTGTACCGCAAGCAGTTCATGAACTACACGGTGAGCGACTTCGCCGTGCTCGATCCGACCACCACCACCTGCCAGATCCTGCAGGAAGCCTGCGGTTCGCCGGGCCGCGGCAGCTTCAACGTCAAGGAGGTGTACGCCGAGACGCTGATCCCGCTGCTTGCCGACCAGCCATGGGCCCACTCGCTGAACCTCGACCTCGGCGTGCGCTCGTCCAACTACAGCACCACCGGCACCACCACCAACGGCAAGATCGCGATCGAGTGGCGTCCCATTGCCGACCTGCTGGTACGCGGCACCATTTCGCAGGTGTTCCGCGCGCCCAACCTCAATGAACTCTACGATGGCCGCACCCTGGTCCAGCCCAACCTGAACGATCCCTGCGTCGGACTCACCGCGGCCGAACTGGCGGCGCATCCGGCAGCCTGCCAGTTCGTTCCGGTGAACTGGGCCGGCAACTCGCCGGCACAGGTCAACACGTTCTACTCCGGCGCCGCCACCGTCGGCGCGACGCTGAAGCCGGAAAAGGGCAAGTCCATCAACCTCGGCCTGGTCTACGATCCGGACTGGCTGCCGGGCGTGTCCACCAGCCTCGACTTCTGGCACATCTATCTATCCGACACACTGACGGCGATCCAGGCCGATACCGTGGTCAGCTCCTGCTACAACAACGCCAGCAGCCCGTACTGCTCGTTCATCCATCGCGAGGACAGCACCAGCCGGCAGCCCGGCCAGGTGTTCCTGATCAACACGCCGGTGGTCAACCTGGGCAACCTGAGCACCACCGGCATCGACTACACGCTGCGCTACAAGATCCCGCATTTCAACCTGGGCAGCGTGGACCCGGGCAACTTCCGTGCCGGCCTCAGCACCAGCTACACCTCGACGTACAACGTCAACGCCACACCCGGCGAGCCGGGCGCCCAGACTGTCAACTACGCCGGCACCTTGAGCCCGCAGTTCGGCAACATCTCGCGCTGGCGCGGCACGGTCACGCTCAACTGGGAGAAGGGCAACTGGAACGCCCAGTGGCAGTCGCGCTACATCAACAAGCTGACCGCGCTCAACGCCGATGCCGCCATCTCCGGGGTGAACATTCCGGTGGCTTCGGTGATCTACCACTCGATCCAGCTGGGCTACGCGGTGCCGTCGATCCACACCCGCTTCGACGTCGGCGTGGACAACATCATGGACAAGGCGCCGCCGCTGGTCTACCAGAACGGTGCGAACTACAACGTGGACACCGCCACCTACGACGTGCTCGGCCGCTACTACTGGGCGCGGGCGACGATCAAGTTCTGATCGCCTGAGCAAGCCGCAGCAAACGGGAGGGCCGCGAACATTCGCGGCCCTCTTGCATAATGGGTCACGCAAGACCATCGACGGAGTAGGCATGCCCACCGCGAGCACGGACCTGGCCGGCGTCATGGCTGGCGCCTGGAACGCCGGCGAACCGGAGCGGGTGATCGCCCTGGCCGGGCAGGCCACGCCGTCGCAGGAAAGCGACGAAGGCGTGCTGCTGCTGCTCGGCCTGGCGCAACAAGCCACCGCGCGCCTGACGCAGGCCGCCGCCACGTTCCGGCGGCTGGCGCAGCAGCGGCCGGACGTCTCGGCGTACTGGAACAACCTGGCCGTAGTCAGCCGCCAGGCGGGCGACCTGGCCGGCGCCGAGCAGGCCCTGCGCACCGCACTGGCGCTGGCGCCCGATGATGCCGAAGTGCACTACAACCTGGGCCTGCTGTATACGCAGCAGCAGCGCTGGGTGGACGCCCGGCAGGCCCTGCTGGACGCGGTGGAACTGAGCCCGGCATTCATCGAGGCCCGGCTGCAGGCGGCCTACGCCTGCCATGTCTGTGGTGACAACACCCAGCAGGAAGCCATGCTGCACGGCGCCGGCGACTGGCCCGCGCAACCGGCCGAACAGGCCCTGCTGCTGTCCGCCATGCTGTCGGCACAAGCCCAGCCGGATGCGGCACTGCACGTACTGGCACAGGCGCAACTGCCCGCCGGGCCGGAGGCTGCGGCGATGCGCCTGCGCATCGCCGCGCAGCGCGTACTGCTGCACGAAAGGAACAACCGCGTCGATGCGGCGCGCGACGAGCTGCGGCAACTGCCGCTGGACGCGCTCGATGCGCTGCCGGCACAGGCGCAGCAGGCGCGCGCCGATGGCTGGCGCGCGCACGCCGCATTGGCGATGCGCGCGGGCGCCCCGGCCGATGCGGCGGCGCTGTACCAGCGTGCGCTCGGCGCCGATGTCGATACCGAGAGCCGCGCCAGCGCCGCCTTCGGCCTGGCCGCCGCCCGCGATCGGCAAGGCCTTTACGCGGAGGCGTGGCAGGCCCTGCAGCAGGCGCATGCGCTGCAGCTCGACATTGCCCGCCACGTGGTGCCAGAACTTCTGGCGGCCGACAGCCAGCCGCTGCAGCTCGGCGGCGATGCAACCAACCAGTACGCCCCGCTCGATTGGCCGTCGCTGTCCTCGCCCGACAGCCGACACGGCCCGGTCTTCGTGGTCGGCTTCCCCCGTTCCGGCACCACCTTGCTGGAACAGATGCTCGACGCCCATCCGGATTTCCAGTCCATGGACGAGCGCGCCTACATCCATGAGCTGATCGAAGGCATGGAGCTGGCGGGCCAGCGCTACCCGGCAGACCTGGCCACGCTGAGCCAGCAGGACGCCGACCAGCTGCGCAGCCTCTATTGGCGCCGGGTCGCCGGCGTGCTGCCGGAACTCGACGAACGCCGCCTGGTGGACAAGAATCCACTCAACATGCTGTGCCTGCCGATGATCATGCGGCTGTTCCCGCACGCGCGCATCATCTTGTGCCTGCGCCACCCCTGCGATGTGCTGCTCAGCTGCAGCATGCAGCCGTTCCGCTCACCGGCCTTCATGGTGCTGTGTTCGTCGCTGCCACGCCTGGCACAGGGCTACGTGCACGCTTTCGAGCAGTGGTCGCGCGACGTCGAGGCGTTTGCGCCGCAGGTGCTGGAGTGGCGCTACGAATCGGTGGTCGGCCGGTTCGACGAACAGGTCGCGCGCCTGGGGCAGTTCCTCGAAACCGCCGACGCGTCGCCGATGGCACGCTTCGCCGAACACGCACGGCACAAGCGTTTCATCAGCACGCCCAGCTACGCGCAGGTTACCGAAGGCATCCACCGCAAGGCGGTCGGCCGGTGGCAGAATTACCGCGAGCAGTTCGAACCCGTGCTACCCGTGCTGCAGCCGTGGATCGATCGCCTCGGCTACACTGTGTAGCCTGCCCGCAGAACAAAAAAGGCAGCGCCATGCGCTGCCTTTTTTGTTCTGCGGGAACCGGTTGCTCAGTGCGTGCCGCTGCTCGTTGCCGACACCGGCGTTGAAGTGCCGGCGACGGTGTTGGGCGAGAACTTGCCGCCGTAGGGCAGCACCTCGCTGGCCAGCTTCGGATCGGCCTTGATCATGCCGATCGCGTCGAACAGGATGTGCGCGGTCTCGTTGAGCTGCACGTCCTTGGCCTTCTTCGCGTCCTTCTCCTGCTTCAGCTCGCTCTTCAGGCTGCGCTCGTTCGCGTTGAGGCCGTCGTCGAGGCTGCTCGCCTCGTCGGCGAGCGAGGCGTCGGTGCCGTCGATGGCCTTGTGCCGCGCGCGGAAATCGGCCTGGATCGCCTCCATCTGTTTGCGCTCGACTTCGCGCGTGGCGAAGTTCAGCGAGACCGAGGTCTTCGCGCGCATGGTGCGGTACTGCGCCAGTTCGTCCAGCATCAGCTTCCACGCCGGCGAATGCGCCACGCGCTCGGTGTGCAGCTGCTGCAGCTGCGGCAGGTAGGCGTTGAGGTTCGCCACCACCTGGTAGTTGGCCGGCGCGATCTGGGTCCACTTCAGCGCGTTTTCGTAGGTCGACTCGCCGAAGTCCTTGTCATCGCCATTCTTGGGGAACTCGATGTCCGGCGTCACGCCCTTGAGCTGGGTGGAGCCGCCGTTGATGCGGAAGAATTCCTGGATGGTCATCTTCAGCTCGCCCAGCTGCGGCTTCTCGCTGTCGCTCTGCGAGAAGCGGTCGAGGTCGACCAGGTTCTGCACGGTGCCCTTGCCGAAGGTCGGCTCGCCGATCACCAGGCCGCGGTGATAGTCCTGGATTGCCGCCGAGAAAATCTCCGACGCCGACGCCGTGCCGCGGTTGACCAGCACCGCCAGCGGCCCGCTCCAGGCCATGCCGGGGTCGTCGTCGCCCTGCACCTCGACCTGGCCCTTGGAGTCGCGCACCTGCACCACCGGACCCTTGTCGATGAACAGGCCGGTCAGCGAATTGGCCTCGGCCAGCGAGCCGCCACCGTTGTTGCGCAGGTCCACCACCACGCCCTGCACGCCCTCATGCTTCAGTTCGCCGAGCAGTTTGGCGACGTCGCGGGTGGCGCTCTTGAAGTTCTTGTCGCCGGCGCTGCGCGCGCCGAAGTCGGAGTAGAACGCGGGCAGATCGATCACGCCGATCTTGCGGGTGACGCCGCCGTCCTTGATCTCCACGATCTTCTTCTTCGCCGCCTGCTCCTCGATGCTGACCTTCTTGCGCACCAGGCTGATGACCTCGTGCTTGCCGTCCAGGCCGACATCGGCGGGCAGGATCTCCAGCCGCACCACCGTATCCTTCTGGCCACGGATCAAGTTGACCACGTCGTCCAGGCGCCAGCCGATCACGTCGACGATCGGGCCGTTGTCGCCCTGGCCGACGCCGACGATGCGATCGCCGACCTGGACCTTGCCGGACTTGGCGGCCGGACCGGCCGGCACCAGCTCGCGCACCTGGGTGTAGTCGTCACGCGGCTGCAGCACCGCGCCGATGCCTTCCAGCGACAGCTTCATCGAGATGTCGAAGTTCTCCGCCGCGCGCGGGCCGAGGTAGTCGGTGTGCGGGTCGGTGGTCTCGGCGTAGGCGGTCATGAAGGTCTGGAACGCGTCCTGACCGTCAAGCTGCCTGATGCGCTCGATGTAGGCGGCGTAGCGCTTGTCCAGCGTCTTGCGGATCTCGGCGTCGTCCTTGCCGGCCAGCTTCAGGCGCAGCCAGTCGTTCATCGTGCGCTTGCGCCACAACTGGTCCAGCTCGGCCTGGTCCTTCGGCCAGTCGGCGTGCTCGCGATCGAACGTGTAGCTCTCGTCGGCAGAGAAGTCGAAACCCTGCTTGAGCAGGTTGCGCGCGTAGGTCATGCGCTCGACCGCGCGCTGCACGTACAGGTTGAACACCGAGAACGGCGCGGACAGGTCCTGGTTCCAGATGGCGTCGTCGAGCTGGGTCTTCAGCGGCGCGAACTTCGCCATGTCGGCCTGGGTGAAGAACACCTTCTCGCTGTCCAGCAGCTTGAAATACGCCTTGTAGATACGCGCCGACATGGCGTCGTCGAGCGGCTGCGCGTCGTAGTGGAAACGGGTCAGGAAGCGCGCCGACAACTGCGCGGCCTGCGCTTCCTCGGGCGTGAAGGTGAGCGGCCAGGTAGCCGCCTTGCGGGCCTTGCCGGCGCCGAGGTCGGCGGCCGACTGCGCAAGCGCGCCCGTCGCGGTGAGGGCAAGCAACAGGAACAGCGCGGGACGGAATTTCATGGAGGCTCTCAGGCTGACTCGGTGACACCGGCTGCATGGGCCTGCAGGTCGGCGTGGTAGGACGAACGTACCAGCGGGCCGGAGGCAACGTGATGGAAACCCATCGCCTCACCGGCTTCGCGCAGCATGTCGAATTCTTCGGGCGTCCAGTAGCGCACCACCGGGTGATGGTGCGGCGTGGGCTGCAGGTACTGGCCGATGGTGATCATCTCGACGTCATGGGCGCGTAGATCGCGCATCGTCTCCAGCACCTGCTCCATCGTCTCGCCCAGGCCCAGCATGATGCCGGACTTGGTCGGTACCTGCGGGTGCTGCGCCTTGAAGCGCCTGAGCAGGTCCAGCGACCACTGGTAGTCAGCGCCCGGACGCACTTCGCGGTACAGGTGCGGCACGGTTTCCAGGTTGTGGTTGAACACGTCCGGCGGGAATTCCCTGAGCACTTCCAGCGCGCGCTCCATGCGCCCCTTGCCGCGGAAATCCGGGGTGAGGATCTCGATGCGGATGCTCGGGCTGGCGTGGCGCGTGGCGCGAATGCAGGCGGCGAAGTGCTCGGCGCCACCGTCGCGCAGGTCGTCGCGGTCGACCGAGGTGATCACCACGTATTTCAGCCGCATGTCGGCGATGGTTTCGGCCAGCCGCGCCGGCTCCAGCGGATCGGGCGCCACCGGGCGGCCATGCGCCACGTCGCAGAACGAGCAGCGGCGGGTGCACACCTCGCCGAGGATCATGAAGGTGGCGGTGCCCTTGCTGAAGCATTCGTGGATGTTCGGGCAGGAAGCTTCCTCGCACACGGTGACCAGCGAGTTCTCGCGCAGGCGCGCCTTCAGCTGCTGCACGGCGTTGCCCTGCGGCAGGCGCACGCGGATCCAGCTGGGCTTGCGCAGGGTCGGCACGCTGGTGTCGAAACCGGCGCGGTTCAGCGCGATCTTGTCGTTGCCGACCTGCTTTTCGCCCGCAGGCGCGCCACTGACGACGGCGATCGGGATGACTTTGGGGGAAGAGGTGGAGATTTCGCTCATGTAGACAGCTCAGACCGCTGCGCGGGCGGGGAGTTCGGGCGGGATGGGGGTAGCGGGCTCGGCGACAAAGCCGAACTGGCGGCAGAACTCCTGCACCAGCACGTCTTCGACCGCGGCCAGCTGCGACGGACCGCCCAAGTCTAGCAGCTGCGTGACCGCCAAACCCTTGTAACCGCAGGGGTTGATGCGGTGGAACGGCTCCAGGTCCATGGCCACGTTGAAGGCCAGCCCGTGGAAGCTGCAGCCGCGGCGCACGCGCAGGCCAAGCGCGGCGACCTTGGCCTCGCCCACATAGACGCCGGGCGCGCCTTCGCGCCGCACGGCCGTCACGTTCCAGTGCGCCAGCGTGTCGATCAGCGACTGCTCGATCCGGTGCACCAGCTCGCGCACGCCGACGCCGGCCCGGCGCAGGTCGATCAGCGGGTAACCGACGATCTGGCCCGGCCCGTGGTAGGTCACCTGGCCGCCGCGATCGACCGGAATCACCGGGATATCGCCCGGCGCCAGCACGTGCTCCATCTTGCCGGCCTGGCCCAGGGTGAACACCGGGTCGTGCTCCAGCAGCCACAGCTCGTCGGGCGTGTCCGCCGTGCGGTTGTCGGTGAACGCACTCATCGCCTGCCAGGTGGCCGCGTATGGCTGACGACCGAGGCGGCGGATTTTCAATGGCCGGGAATCGGAAATGGGGGATGGGGAATCGGAGTTCACGGTCGGCGAAGTGATCGGAAAAGGGGCAATGGATGGTCTTTGTCGACGGCAGGAATCCGGCGAGAGGTGCTCATGCCGGTCGTCGATGCCCGGGCCACCACGAACACCAGCTTTCCCGATTGCCTATTCCCGATTTTCACAACGTATACCGGATACCCGGATCGGCACGCAGCGCATGGTGTGCCGCTTCGTACTGCTCGCGGCTGTCGCAGCGGAAGCTGACCGTGACCGAGACGAAGTTGCCGGCACCGGAGTGGCGGTGCCGCACGCTCTCGTGCAGCACGTGCAGGCCGGCGCGCTCCAGCAGTTGCGGCACGTGGGTCGGCAGGTTCGCGCTGGCGTTGCCGACCGCGGTGATCTCGAACTCGCCAGGAAACTGGAAGCCCTTGCCGTCCTGCTTCGCCTGGCCGAAGTCGATCTCGTGCATTACTTCGCATCCGCGCTCTTGGCCGGCGCACTCGCATCGGCCTTCTTGTCGCTGTGGAACCACAGCAGGATGCTGTCCCACAGGCGCGAGAAGAAGCCGCCCTGTGGCGCATCCTGCAGTGCGATCAGCGGCACGCTCTGCACCAGCTGGCCATCCAGCGTGATGCGCAAGGTGCCGATCTGCTGGCCCTTGCTGAACGGCGCGATCAGCGTGGCAGGGATGTCCATGGTGGCCTTGAGCTGGTCGTACTGGCCGCGCTTGACGGTGACCAGCACATTGTCGGCGACGCCCAGCGGCAACTGGTTCGCCGCGCCCTTCCACAGCCGCGGCGTGGCCAGCGGCTTGCTGGCGTCGTACAGCTTGTGCGTCTCGTAGAAGCGGAAGCCGTAGTTGAGCAGGGCCATCGCCGAATCGGCGCGCGCCTTCTCGCTGCTGGCACCCATCACGATCGCGATCATGCGCGCCTCACCCTGCTTCGCCGACGCGGCGAGGCAGTAGCCGGCCGCCGCGGTGTGGCCGGTCTTGATGCCGTCCACGCTGGGGTCGCGCCACAGCAGGGTGTTGCGGTTGTGCTGCTTGATGCCGTTCCACTCGAACTCCTTGATCGCGGAGATCGCGTAGTCGTCGGGGAAATCATGGATCAGCGCGCGCGACAGGATCGCGATGTCGTGCGCGGTGGTGTAGTGGTTCGCGATCGGGTAACCGGAGGCGTTCTCGAAATTCGAGTTGGCCATGCCCAGCTGCTTGGCATACGCGTTCATCAGCCCGGCAAACGCCTGCTCGGAGCCGGCGGTGTGCTCGGCCAGCGCAATCGCGGCGTCGTTGCCGGACTGGATGATCATGCCGTACAGCAGGTCCTTCAGCGGCACCTGGCTGTTCAGCTTGAGGAAGCTGGTGGAACCGTCGGTGCCGGCGCCACCACCGCGCCAGGCGTTCTCGCTGATGGTCACCGGGTCGGTCATGTGCACCTTGCCGTTGGCCACCTCGGCCGAGACCACGTAGTCGGTCATCACCTTGGTGATCGAGGCCGGCTCCACGCGCTGGTCCGGTTCCTTGCTGGCGAGGATCTGGCCGGTGGCGTAATCCATCAGCACCCAGCTCTTGCCGTCGACATCCGGCGGCGGCGGCACCGGTGCGTCCGGCACCACCGGACGCGGTACCGGCGACGGGCGCGGCGGCGTCTGGGCAACGGCAACACCGACCAGCAGGACGGTGGCGAACGGGATCAGGATGCGGCGGAAAAAATTCATCGTGGTGTTCAGTCCGGTTTCTGGATGCCGGCGTGATGTGTGCCGACTGGATGGAAAAGAGTGGTGCAAATCCTGCTCAGTCTACCGCGACCTGAGGCCGCGGCAGACCCATGCCCTCGATCCGGGCCGTGACCTGGTCGGCGCGATCCACGCTGGCCAGCGGCCCGACCCGCACGCGGCGCACCCGCTGGCCGTTGATCATGGCCTCGCTCACCTGCACCGCACCGAGGTTGGCCCGGCGCAGGCGCTGGGCCAGCCGGTCGGCGTTGTCCGCGTCGGCGAACGCGCCCACCTGCAGGTAGATACCCGGGTGTCCGCCTGTGACCACGGCCGGCGGCGGCAGTTCCTGCAGCGGCTGGCCGGGGTCGATCCCGCGCACCTCGACCAGGCCGGTGCCCTTGGGCCAGATGCCGATCTTCACCGCGGCGGCGTAGGACAGATCGATCAGCCGGTTGTCGTGGAATGGGCCGCGGTCGTTGACCCGCACGATCACGCTCCTGCCGGTCTCCAGGTTGGTGACGCGCGCGTAGCTGGGCAGCGGCAGTGTGGTGCTGGCCGCGCTGAACGCGTACATGTCGTAGGTCTCCAGGCTGGAGGTCTTGTAGCCGTGAAACTTGTTGCCGTAGAACGAGGCGATGCCGCGCTCGTCGTAGCCGCGCGCACTGGGCAGCACGCGATAGGTCTGCCCGCGCACGGTATAGGGCGACTTGTTGCCGTACAGCGAGCGCGGCTCCGCCTTCGGCACCGGCTCGACCAGCTTGCTGACGTCGAGCGGCGGCGGCACGCTGTCCTCGCCGTCGCGATAGCGGCTGCCCTGCGGCTTGCTGAGGTCATCGCGAAAACCATCGCGACTGCCGGTCGGCGGCTGGCTCCACGCACGATCCTGATGGCTGCCGCCATGCGTGGGTCTCGTGCGGTGGCTGCCGCAAGCGGCCAGCAACAGGGCCGCCAGCACCAGCAACGCAACGCCTGCCGCCCTCATCGCGCGACGTCCGCCGAGTCCACGCCAGCGGCGATCGCCTGCGCCAGCTGGTCGACCGCCATGGCATACAGCGGGCTGCGGTTGTAGCGGGTGATCACGTAGAAGTTCCGGAAGGTGAACCAGTACTCCGGTCCGTTCGGCCCTTCCAGCGTCTGCAGGCTGCTGGGCTCGGCCGGCGACAGCGGCTGCAGCGGCGCATAGCCCCACGCCTCCAGTTGCTCCAGCGGCCACTGCGGCCTGGCATCCTTCACCGCGATCGGCTTCGCCGCGCCGTCCGGTTGCGCCCGTGCCGCCACCGGGCCGCCGGCGACCCAGCCATGCTGCACGAAGTAGTTCGCCACGCTGGCGAAGATGTCCGGCAGCGAGTTCGACAGGTCGATGCGGCCGTCGTGGTCGGCGTCCACCGCGAAGTCGCGGATGCTGGTGGGCATGAACTGGCCCCAGCCCTGCGCACCGGCGTAGGAGCCGGTGAGCGTGTCGATCGGCCCGGCCAGGTGGTTGTCCGGCATCTCCAGCAATTCCTTCAGCTGCTCGCGGAAGAACGTCGCCCGCGGCGGGTAGTACAGGCCCAGCGTGACCAGGGCGTCGAGCACCTTGTACTTGCCGGTGTTGCGGCCATAGCTGGTCTCCACGCCGACGATCGCCACGATGTACTGCGGCGCCACACCGTACTGCTTGCCGATCTGCTCCAGCAGCGCGCGATGTTCGCGATAGAACGCGATGCCGTCATTGATACGCTGGTCGGTGAGGAAGATCGGCCGGTAATCCTTCCACGGCTTCGCCTCGGCCGGGCGGCTGATCGCATCGAGAATGCCCTGCTGCATCCTCGCCCCGTCGAGCAGCGCGTTCAGCGCCTGCGGGCTCTTGCCGGTTTCCTGCGCCACCTCGCGCACCAGCTCGGCCTGGCCGGGGTGCGTCGTCGCCATGGCCGGGGTCGCGGCGCCCATCCACAGCAGGCCGAGGATGGCGAGGAAACGGGCCGGGTGCGGCACAGGCGCGGCGGTCATGTCGTGGCTTCGCTCACAGAATAACGATATCGCCGAAAGCCTAGCACGCACGCGGGCGCAACTTCGGGCACGACGCTGGAGCGGTGCTGGCCGCGTTCAGAGGTGCATCTTGCGGTTGGCGTGGATCGACATCAGCACGCCGAAGCCGGTCAGCAGCGATACCGCCGAGGTGCCGCCGTAGCTGATCAGCGGCAACGGCACGCCGACCACCGGCAGCATGCCGGCGACCATGCCGCCGTTGACGAACACGTAGACGAAGAAGCTCATGCCGATCGCGCCGGCGAGCAGGCGCGAGTAGGTGTCGCGCGCCTCCATCGCGATCCACAGGCAGCGGCCGATGATGAACGCGTACAGCGCGACCAGCGCGATCACCCCGACCAGCCCGAACTCCTCGGAGAACACCGCGAAGATGAAATCGGTGGTGTGCTCGGGCAGGAAATCCAGCCGTGATTGCGTGCTGTGCAGCCAGCCCTTGCCGAAGATGCCGCCGGAGCCCACCGCGATCTGCGACTGGATGATGTGCCAGCCGTTGCCGAGCGGATCGGACTCGGGGTTGAGCAGGGTCAGCACGCGGTCGCGCTGGTACTGGTGCAGGAAATGCCAGCCGACCGGAATCATCCCGGCGACCGCGCCGACCAACAGGCCGATGCGCCACCACGCCATGCCGGACAGGAACAACGCGAACGCGCCAGCCGCGGTCACCAGCACGGCGGTGCCCAGGTCCGGTTGCTCGGCGATCAGCCCGGCAGGAACCGCGATCAGCAAGCCGACCACCGCGATGTCCTTCCAGCCCGGCGGCAACTGACGCGGGTGCAGGTACCAGGCCACCATCATCGGCATCGTGAGCTTGAGCAGTTCGGACGGCTGGAAGCGCATGACGCCCAGGTCCAGCCAGCGGGTCGAACCGCGCCCCTCGCCCAGCACCGCCACCACCACCAGCAGCGCAGTGCTGCCGGCGTACAGCCATGGCGTCCAGTCGCGCAGCACCGGCGGCGGAATGCGCGACACCAGCAGCAGCAGCGCCGCGCCCAGCACGAAGCGGCCGGCCTGGCCGCCGACCAGCACCAGGCTGCCGTCGCCGGCGCTGTACAGCGTGACCAAGCCGGTCAGCGCCAGCACGAACAGGCCGAGCGCCAGCGGCAGATCGATCCGCGGCCGGCTGAGGATGCGGCGCAGGAAGCGGCGCGCTCGCGCCTGTAGTGCCCCGGTCATGGCGTGCCTCCACTGGTCGTCGCCTGCGCCGGCAGATCCTCCACCGGCTCGTCGTTCTCCGTACCGGCATCGGGTGGAGCGCCTGCCGCCGGTGCGGCCTGCGGCGCCAGCGGTGCGGCGGATACCGGCAGGCGCTTCGCGTCGGCGATCACGCCGCCGTGCCCGGCCAGCCAGGTATCGAGGATCGTGCGCACGATCGGCCCGGCCGCCTCCGCGCCCCAGGCGCCGGATTCGAGGATTGCCGCCACCGCGATCTGCGGGTTGTCGGCCGGCGCGTAGGCGACGAACCAGGCGCGGTGGCGGGCGGCCAGGTAAGCCGTGTTGCGATTGGTGTCATACGCCTCGGAGGTACGCGAGAAACGCTCGGCGGTGCCGCTCTTGCCAGCCATCAGGTACGGGAAGCCGACGCCCAGCTTGCGGCCGGTGCCCCTGGCACCGTAGATCACCTGCTCCATGCCCTGGTTCACTGCGTCCCAGTCGGACGGCTTGCGGATCAGCGATGGTCCGCTGGGCGGATTGGCCAGCGCTTGCAGTTGCGCGTTGACGCCGTCCTGGGTGGCCATCGCCACCCGCGGTGCGTACGGGATGCCGTGGCCGGCGAAGGTGGCGTACGCATGGCTCAGCTGCAATGGCGTGACTGCCCAGAAACCCTGGCCGATGCCGGCGATCACCGTCTCGCCGGGATACCACGGCTGCCTGAGGTTCGCCGCCTTCCATTCGCGCGAGGGCAACACGCCGGACGACTCGCCGATCAGGTCGACCCCGGTCGGGCGGCCGAAACCGAACTTGCCCATGAACGCGCTGAACCGGTCGATACCCATGTCCAGTGCGAGCTTGTAGAAATAGGTGTTCACCGACTGCTCGATGGCGCCGACCAGGTCGACCCGTCCCACGCCGCCACGCTGGTCATCGCGATAGCCGCGCTGCTGGCCCGGAATGTAGAACACGCCGGTGGAGACGACGGTGTCCTGCGGCGTGCGCAGGCCGGTTTCCAGCCCGGCCAGGCCGACCAGCGGCTTCACCGTGGAGCCGGGCGGATACACGCCGCGCAACGCGCGGTTGTACAGCGGCTTGTCGGGGTCGTTGGTCAGCGCAGCGTAGTCGGCCTGGCCGATGCCGTTGACGAACAGGTTGGGATCGAACGTGGGCACGCTGACCATCGCCAGCACCTGGCCGTTGCGCGGGTCGATCGCCACCGCCGCACCGGGGCGCCCGTCGAACGCCGCTTCGGCAGCCTTCTGCAGGCGCACGTCGAGACTGAGGTAGAGGTTCTTGCCGGGCGTGGGCGCATGCGTTTCGAGCACACGCTGGGTCCGACCGTCGGCATTCACCTCCAGCAACTCGTAGCCCGGCGTGCCATGCAGGACATCCTCGTAGGAACGCTCGATGCCGCTGCGGCCGACGTGGCTGGTGCCCTGGTAACGCTTGGGATCGAGCCGTTCCAGATCGTCCGCGTCGATGCGACCGACGTAGCCCACCACGTGCGCGAACAGCCCGCCGAAGGGATAGCGCCGGGTCAGGTAGGGCACCACGTCCACGCCGGGAAAGCGCCAGCGGTTCACCGCGAAACGGGCGATTTCGTCCTCGGTCAGGCGCATCTTCAGCGGCACGTTCTCGAAACGCCGGCTCTGCTTCAGCTGCTTGCGGAACGCGTCCAGGTCGTCCTGGTCCAGCGGCACCACCTGGCCCAGCCGGGCCAGCAGCGCCGGCATGTCCTTGATCTGCTCGGGCACCACTTCCAGCCGGAACGCCGGTACGTTGTCGGCCAGCAGCACGCCGTTGCGGTCGTAGATCAGCCCGCGCGCCGGCGGGATCGCGCGCGGCTTGACCCGGTTCGCCTGCGAACGGGTGACGAACTCGTCGTGATGCATCACCTGCAGGAACACGAAGCGGCCCACAAGCAGGCACAGGCACAGCAGAATCAGCACGAAACCGGCCAGCGCGCGGCGCCGGAACAGCAGGCTTTCGCCGCGGGGGTCCTTGATCGAACGCCGGGGTTTCATGTCACTGGTTCATGGCTCATTGGATCCGTAGCCGTGCGCGCAGGTCGTCGAGCAGCAGGAACAGGAACGGCCACAGCGCGGCACCCACGAACGGCGAGATCCACCAGCTCGCCGGCGGCAGCGAGGCGCCGGCCAGCACACGCACGATCAGCAGCAAGATGCGGTCGTTCAGCAGCAGCGCCAGCACCGCCAGCGCCTGTTGCCACATCGGGAAGAAGCGCAGCCGCGAGCGGAAGCGCAACGCGATGAACGCCAGCGCGCACAGGCGCAGGGCCTGTTCGCCCAGCACCACGCCGTTGAGCAGGTCCGCCGCCAGGCCCACGCTGAAAGCCAGCCCCAGGGTGACCCGCTCTTCCGATTCCAGCGACCAGTACAGCAGGAACAGCGCCGGCCAGTACGGTTTGAACGGCTCCAGCACGCCAGGCAGCGGCACCAGCATCGACAGCAGCGCGAACACCAGCGTGCCGACGAACCACCACAGGCTCAGGCGCTGCTTGTTCATCGCAGCGCTCCGCGGGCTGCCGGCGGGACTGCCGGTGGGGCGGCTGGCGGGGCGGCCGAGGCGGCGCCGGTCGGCGCCAGGTCAGCCGGCGGCCCCATCGGCGTCACCGGCGCGGGCGGGCCGTCCGGCTCGGCCAGGTCGTGCAGCAGCAGCACGTCCTCGCTGCGATCGAGATCCGCCGCCGGCTGCGCCATCGCCACCAGGAACATGCCGGTCGCCGCCGGCGCCACCGAGCGCACCTCGCCAACCGGAAAGCCCGGCGGGAAGCGTCCGCCGAGGCCCGAGGTGAGCAGCTTGTCGCCGACACGCACGTCGGCAGCCAGCGGAATGTTTGGAAGGGCAAGCTGGTCGCCGTCGCGCGAACCATAAGCCACGGTGCGCAGGCCGGTGCGCTCGACCACCACCGGGATCGCATGCGCCGGGTCGGTGATCAGCATCACCACCGAGGTGGTTGGCAGCACTTCCTTCACCTGGCCCATCACGCCATGCGCGTCGATCACCGGCTGGCCCGGCCGGACCCCGTCGCGCGCGCCCATGTTCAGGGTGAGCCGGTAGCGGTAGGCACCCAGGTCCACGCCGATCACCCGCGCCAGTTGCACGTTCAATTCCAGGCTGTGCTGGGTATCGAGCAGTTCCTTCAGCCGTTGGTTCTGCTCGGCGACAGCCGCCATCCGGTTCAACTTGGCGTTGGCCAGCAGCAGGTCCTCGCGCAGGCGCTGGTTCTGCTCGGTCAGCCGCTGGCGGTCGGCAAACGCCACGCCCACCGCGCGAATCCCGACCGCTGGCAAGCCGGCCAGCCGGTACACCGGCTCGACCACGGCCGATGCGGTGTAACGCAAGCGCCACAGCCAGCCGTTGCGATGGTCGAGAACCATCAGCACCACGGCCAGCGCGAGATAGACAATCAGCCGCAGCGTGCCGGCGGCATTGCCGGCGAACAGCGGCGAAGACTCGTCACGGGCGCGCGCCATCGTGGACGCGGCTTATTCGGGCGCGAAGAAATCGCTGCCGTGCTGATCGATCAGCTCCAGCGCCTTGCCACCGCCGCGCGCCACGCAGGTGAGCGGATCGTCCGCCACCTGCACGTGCAGGCCGGTTTCCTCGGAGATCAGGCGGTCGAGGTCGCGCAGCAGCGCACCGCCGCCGGTGAGCACGATGCCGCGCTCGGCGACGTCCGAACACAGTTCCGGCGGGGTCTGTTCCAGCGCCGACTTCACCGCGGCCACGATGCCGGCGAGCGGCTCGTGCAGCGCTTCCAGAATTTCGTTGGAGTTGATCGTGAACATGCGCGGCACGCCCTCGGCCAGGTTGCGGCCGGAGATCTCGATCTCCTTGACCTCACCCTGCGGGAACGCGCAGCCGATCTGCAGCTTGATGCGCTCGGCGGTGGATTCGCCGATCAGGGTGCCGTGGTTGCGTCGTACATAGTTGATGATCGCCTCGTCGAAGCGGTCGCCACCCACGCGCACCGACTGCGAGTAGACGATGCCGTTCAGCGAGATCACCGCCACTTCCGAGGTGCCGCCGCCGATGTCCAGCACCATCGCGCCGCGCGCCTCGTGCACCGGGATGCCGGCGCCGATCGCCGCGGCCATCGGCTCCTCGATCAGGAACACGTCGCGGGCGCCGGCGCCTTCGGCCGATTCCTTGATCGCGCGGCGCTCGACCTGGGTCGAGCCGCACGGCACGCACACCAGCACGCGCGGACTCGGGCGCAGGAAGCGCGATTTGTGCACCTGCTTGATGAAGTGCTGCAGCATCGCCTCGGTCATGGTGAAGTCGGCGATCACGCCGTCCTTCATCGGCCGCACCGTGGCGATGTTGCCCGGCGTGCGGCCGAGCATGCGCTTGGCGTCGCTGCCGACCGCCGCGATCGTGCGCGGGCCGCCGGGGCCGCGATCCTGGCGAATCGCCACCACCGAGGGTTCATTCAACACGATGCCCTGGCCACGCACATAGATCAGCGTGTTGGCCGTGCCGAGGTCGATGGAGATGTCGTTGGAGAAGATCCCGCGAAACTTCTTGAACATGGGTCCGCCGTGGTCCGGCCTGGCTAAAAAGTAAGCTCGCCAGTCTAGTCAGCGTGACCGGCCCGCGCAAGGACAATAACGTTAAGAAACCCTTCTACAACACGACCATAAGCACACTTTCTGCGCCTCGAAGTGAGCTGGGCATCCTCGCGGGAAGTCGCCAACAAGGTCGGATAGCGGTACGATTCCAGCCTTTGGCCGGAGCCGACCGGTTCGGCGTTCGGCCGGCCGCGGCACTCGCGGTCCTTCCACTCATGCCCGGGGGTTCCCGCACATCATGTCTGCCGTCATCTGCGGATCGCTGGCCTACGACACCATCATGGTGTTCCAGGACCAGTTCAAGAACCACATCCTGCCCGACCAGATGCACATCCTGAATGTGTCGTTCCTGGTGCCGCGGATGCGCCGCGAGTTTGGCGGCTGCGCCGGCAACATCGCCTACAACCTCAAGCTGCTCGGTGGCGATCCGCTGCCGGTGGCGGCGGTGGGCCAGGACTTCGGGCCGTACCGCAAGCACATGGAGCAATGCGGCATCCGCCTCGACGGCGTGCGCGAATTCGACGACCAGTTCACCCCGCAGTGCTTCATCACCACCGACCTGGACAACAACCAGATCACCGCCTTTCATCCTGGCGCGATGTCCAGCGCGCAGGAAAACCACGTGCGCGACATCCCCGGGATCGACTTCGCGATCGTCGCCCCCGACGGTCGCGAGGCGATGCTGCAGCACGTCGATGAGTTCGCCGCGCGCCGTGTGCCGTTCATCTTCGACCCGGGCCAGGCGATGCCGCTGTTCAACGGCGACGAGTTCCGCGCAATGATCGGCAAGTCGACCTACGTGATCGTCAACGACTACGAATCGCAATTGCTGCAGGCACGCACTGGCTGGAGTGCCGCCGAGATCGCCGGGCAGGTGACGGCCTATATCGTGACGCAGGGACCTCGTGGCTCGGTCATCCACGTCGGCAGCGACACCCACCATATTCCGCCGGCGCGCGAACGCCAGATCGTGGACCCGACCGGCTGCGGCGACGCTTATCGTGCCGGCCTGATCTTCGGCATCATGCGTGGCAAGGACTGGCCCACGACCGGCCGTATGGCCTCGCTGATGGGCGCGCTGAAAGTGGAGCACCCCGGCACGCAGAACCAGCGTTTCAGCTATGCCGAGTTCGCCGCGGAGTTCCTCGACCAGTTCGGTTACGCACTGGATTGACCGCGACCCGATCGCGGCCCGCACACCGCGGGTTGTTCGCCGCTTTCAGTTGACGCGAAAACCGATGGTGGCATTCACCGCATCCCGCCAGCCGCGGTACAACTGCTCGCGATGCGACTCCTCCATCGCGGGCTGGAAGCATCGATCGACCTGCCACAGCGCCGCGATCTGCTCGCGGCTTTCCCAGAACCCCACGGCCAGGCCAGCCAGGTAGGCCGCGCCCAGCGCGGTAGTCTCGGCGATCTTCGGCCGCAGTACCGGCACGCCGAGCATGTCACTCTGGAACTGCGCCATGAAATCGTTGGCGATCGCACCGCCATCCGCACGCAGCTCCTTCAGCGGGATGCCGGCATCGGCCTCCATAGCGGCCAGCACATCGCGCGACTGGTAGGCCATCGACTCCAGCGCCGCGCGCACCACGTGCTCCTTGCGAGTGCCGCGCGACAGGCCAAACATCGCGCCGCGCACGTCGCTGCGCCAGTACGGCGCGCCCAGCCCGACAAAGGCTGGCACCAGGTACACGCCTTCGCTGGATTCCACGCTCTCCGCGCAGGCCTGCGAATCGCTGGCGTGCACTAGCATCTGCAGGCCATCGCGCAGCCACTGCACCACCGAGCCGGCGACGAAGATGCTGCCCTCCAGCGCGTACTCGACGACGCCATCCAGCTCCCACGCGATCGTGGTCAGCAGACCATGCCGCGAGGGCACCGCCTGGATTCCGGTGTGCATCAGCATGAAGCAGCCAGTGCCGTAGGTGTTCTTGGCCATGCCGGGCGCGAAGCAGGCCTGGCCGAACAAGGCCGCCTGCTGGTCACCGGCCACGCCGCTGATCGGCACACCGGCCGGTAAACCGGGTAGCGCCACGGTATGGCCGTATACCTCGCTGCACGAACGCACTTGCGGCAGCATGCTGCGCGGGATATCCAGCATGCGCAGCAATTCGTCATCCCACCGTCGGGTATGAATATCGAACAACAGCGTACGCGCTGCATTGCTGACGTCGGTGACATGCAGCTTGCCACCGCTGAGATTCCAGATCAGCCAGCTGTCGATCGTGCCGAACAGCAGGTCGCCGCGCTTCGCACGGGCGCGGGCACCGTCGACATGATCGAGGATCCAGCGGATCTTGCTGCCGGAAAAGTACGCATCGATCAGTAGGCCGGTCTTTTCGCGCACCAGCGGGGCATAACCGTCCGCCTCCAGCTTCTCGCAGATCGCCAGGCTCTGCCGCGACTGCCAGACGATGGCGTTGTAGACCGGCTGGCCGGTGTACCGGTCCCACACCACGGCGGTTTCGCGCTGGTTGGTGATGCCGATACCGGCCAATTCGTCGGCATCGACTTGTGCCGCGGCCAGCACCTCGGCAACCGTCGCCAGCACGCTGGCCAGGACTTCCTTCGGATCGTGCTCGACCCAGCCGGGCTGCGGAAAAATCTGGCGGAACTCGCGTTGCGCCGAGCCGGCCACGGCGCCGACTCGATCAAACAGCATCGCGCGCGAGCTGGTCGTGCCTTGATCTATCGCCAAAACATAACGTTGCGCCACGGCACTTCCCTTCGCACAAACCTGTCCGCAAAGAGTAGCAACAGGCCGGGAGTGGGGCGATCGCCCCGCATCGTTCTCTCATGTTCCATGCGCGCAAGTGTGCTTGCCGCCGGGCTGGGGCATTACAAAGATGTGATGGGCAGAGGCTTACGCAGCAGCCATCCCGAATCGCCACAAAGACAAAGGCCTCCCCGGGCGGGGAGGCCTTCCAGGATAAAGCCCTGGCGGTGACCTGTGCGGGTCGCGACGAGTGGTCGCCAGCGGCGCAAAAAGAAAAACCCCCACCGTTGCCGGTGAGGGTGTTTCAGGATAAAGCCCCTGGCGGTGACCTACTCTTGCATGGCAAAGCCACACTACCATCGGCGCATGCGCGTTTCACTTCTGAGTTCGGGATGGGATCAGGTGGGACCACGCCGCTATGGCCGCCAGGGAAGGGGTTGAAGCAGCGCAAGATGCGCCCGCTTCAGTCTGGAGACAAAGCCTTTCTGAAGAGTCCGCCATGGATGGCGGGTTTTGCTCTTCGCGAAAAGGACTTCGCGTCAATAAGGTGTAAACGAGTGACAAGCGTCGAGGTGAATTCGAATCAGACAAGCTTCGGGAACAAACGAAGCGTCTTGGGGTTATATGGTCAAGCCGCACGGCTCATTAGTATCAGTTAGCTGAACGCATTGCTGCGCTTCCACACCTGACCTATCAACCACCTGGTCTTGATGGTGCCTTAAGGAGAGTCAAGCTCTCGGGAGATCTCATCTTGGGGCGTGCTTCCCGCTTAGATGCTTTCAGCGGTTATCACTTCCGTTCGTAGCTACCGGGCAATGCCTCTGGCGAGACAACCCGAACACCAGCGGAACGTCCACTCCGGTCCTCTCGTACTAGGAGCAGCCCCCCTCAAATCTCCAACGCCCACGACAGATAGGGACCGAACTGTCTCACGACGTTCTGAACCCAGCTCGCGTACCACTTTAAATGGCGAACAGCCATACCCTTGGGACCGGCTACAGCCCCAGGATGTGATGAGCCGACATCGAGGTGCCAAACACCGCCGTCGATATGAACTCTTGGGCGGTATCAGCCTGTTATCCCCGGAGTACCTTTTATCCGTTGAGCGATGGCCCTTCCATACAGAACCACCGGATCACTAAGACCTACTTTCGTACCTGCTTGATCCGTCGATCTCGCAGTCAAGCACGCTTATGCCTTTGCACACAGTGCGCGATGTCCGACCGCGCTGAGCGTACCTTCGTGCTCCTCCGTTACTCTTTGGGAGGAGACCGCCCCAGTCAAACTACCCACCATACACGGTCCCTGACCCGGATTACGGGCCGAGGTTAGAACGTCAAGCACTTCAGGGTGGTATTTCAAGGATGGCTCCATGCAAACTGGCGTCTGCACTTCAAAGCCTCCCACCTATCCTACACAGAAGAACTCAACGTTCAGTGTAAAGCTATAGTAAAGGTTCACGGGGTCTTTCCGTCTTGCCGCGGGAACGCTGCATCTTCACAGCGAATTCAATTTCACTGAGTCTCGGGTGGAGACAGCGCCGCTGTCGTTACGCCATTCGTGCAGGTCGGAACTTACCCGACAAGGAATTTCGCTACCTTAGGACCGTTATAGTTACGGCCGCCGTTTACTGGGGCTTCGATCAAGAGCTTCGCCTTGCGGCTGACCCCATCAATTAACCTTCCAGCACCGGGCAGGCGTCACACCCTATACGTCCACTTTCGTGTTTGCAGAGTGCTGTGTTTTTGATAAACAGTCGCAGCGGCCAGGTTACTGCGACCCATCAACGCTCAGTCACGCACGTGACCACGTCGATGGGCGCACCTTCTCCCGAAGTTACGGTGCCATTTTGCCTAGTTCCTTCACCCGAGTTCTCTCAAGCGCCTTGGGATTCTCACCCTGCCTACCAGTGTCGGTTTACGGTACGGTTTTTCTACAGCTGAAGCTTAGTGGCTTTTCCTGGAAGCGTAGTATCGGTCACTTCGTCCAATAGGACTCGTCTCGGTGCTCGGCATAAAGGGTCCCGGATTTGCCTAAGACCCATGCCTACCGCCTTTCCCCGGGACAACCAACGCCCGGTAGACCTAACTTTCTCCGTCCCCACATCGCACTGTAGAAAAGTGCTGGAATATTAACCAGCTTCCCATCGACTACGCATTTCTGCCTCGCCTTAGGGGCCGACTCACCCTGCGCCGATGAACGTTGCGCGAGGAAACCTTGGGCTTTCGGCGTGGGGGCTTTTCACCCCCATTATCGTTACTCATGTCAGCATTCGCACTTCCGATACCTCCAGCAGACTTTACAATCCACCTTCACAGGCTTACGGAACGCTCCTCTACCGCGTGCACACAAGTGTGCACACCCCGAGCTTCGGTGCATGGCTTAGCCCCGTTAAATCTTCCGCGCAGACCGACTCGACCAGTGAGCTATTACGCTTTCTTTAAAGGATGGCTGCTTCTAAGCCAACCTCCTGGCTGTCTATGCCTTTCCACATCGTTTTCCACTTAGCCATGACTTTGGGACCTTAGCTGCGGGTCTGGGTTGTTTCCCTTTTCACGACGGACGTTAGCACCCGCCGTGTGTCTCCCGGATAGTCTGTCCTGGTATTCGGAGTTTGCCATGGTTTGGTAAGTCGCGATGACCCCCTAGCCATAACAGTGCTCTACCCCCAGGAAGATTCGTCCGAGGCGCTACCTAAATAGCTTTCGAGGAGAACCAGCTATCTCCGAGTTTGTTTAGCCTTTCACTCCTATCCTCAGCTCATCCCCATCTATTGCAACAGATGTGGGTTCGGTCCTCCAGTGCGTGTTACCGCACCTTCAACCTGGCCAAGGATAGATCACTCGGTTTCGGGTCTACTGCCAGAGACTATGCGCCCTATTCAGACTCGATTTCTCTTCGCCTCCCCTATACGGTTAAGCTTGCCACTGACAGTAAGTCGCTGACCCATTATACAAAAGGTACGCAGTCACCCTTGCGGGCTTCCACTGCTTGTACGTATACGGTTTCAGGGTCTATTTCACTCCCCTCTCCGGGGTTCTTTTCGCCTTTCCCTCACGGTACTAGTTCGCTATCGGTCAGTCAGTAGTATTTAGCCTTGGAGGATGGTCCCCCCATATTCAGACAAGGTTTCACGTGCCCCGCCTTACTCAATTTCACACAAAGTGCCCTTTCGTCGACTGGGCTATCACCATCTATGGCCGGCCTTTCCATGCCGTTTGACTAGAACACAATGTGCTTTTGGGCTAGTCCCCGTTCGCTCGTCGCTACTCAGGGAATCTCGGTTGATTTCTTTTCCTCCGGGTACTTAGATATTTCAGTTCCCCGGGTTCGCCTTGCATGGCTATGTATTCACCATGCAATACCGCTTGCGCGGTGGGTTTCCCCATTCGGACATTGCCGGATCAAAGCTTGTTGCCAGCTCCCCGACACTTTTCGCAGGCTGCCACGTCCTTCATCGCCTCTGACTGCCAAGGCATCCACCGTATACGCTTAGTCGCTTGACCATATAACCCCAAGTCGCCTCGGGGCATGCACCCTCCTCAGGTGCAGCCAAGTTACTTCGTTTTCGTGCCTTAACACTTGCCTCGGTTCGGTTCGAACCAAGACGCTTGTCACTCGTTTACTTGTTTTCAAAGAACATCACGCCGGCCTCAATGCCGGATGATTTCAAAAATCTTTTGTGTGCTGATACTTCACGCGTAGATCGAACCTTGGTGGAGCCTGTCGGGATCGAACCGACGACCCCCTGCTTGCAAAGCAGGTGCTCTCCCAGCTGAGCTAAGGCCCCAAGGAAACCTTGGCATAATGGTGGGTCTGGGTGGACTCGAACCACCGGCCTCACCCTTATCAGGGGTGCGCTCTAACCACCTGAGCTACAGACCCATGAAGGATGAACCCCAGAACCCGCGAGCCAAACTACCTGGACAAACTGCCTAGGCCCAGATTCGAAGCCGCTGTTGATGAAGAGTCCGACCATGAATGGTCGGTCTTGATCTACGCTCTTCGCGACAGGATGTCGCGTGAAGTACAGGTGTCTTGTGTGGACGTCTTGCGTGAAGACTCACGCCGTCTATTACTTGAAAGGAGGTGATCCAGCCGCACCTTCCGATACGGCTACCTTGTTACGACTTCACCCCAGTCATGGACCACTCCGTGGGCGTCGTCCTCCTTGCGGTTAGACTAACGCCTTCTGGAGCAACCCACTCCCATGGTGTGACGGGCGGTGTGTACAAGGCCCGGGAACGTATTCACCGCGGCATAGCTGATCCGCGATTACTAGCGATTCCGACTTCACGGAGTCGAGTTGCAGACTCCGATCCGGACTGGGATCGGCTTTCTGGGATTGGCTCCACCTCGCGGTATTGCAACCCTCTGTACCGACCATTGTAGTACGTGTGTAGCCCTGGCCGTAAGGGCCATGATGACTTGACGTCATCCCCACCTTCCTCCGGTTTGTCACCGGCAGTCTCCTTAGAGTTCCCGACATTACTCGCTGGCAACTAAGGACAAGGGTTGCGCTCGTTGCGGGACTTAACCCAACATCTCACGACACGAGCTGACGACAGCCATGCAGCACCTGTGTTCCGATTCCCGAAGGCACTCCCGCATCTCTGCAGGATTCCGGACATGTCAAGGCCAGGTAAGGTTCTTCGCGTTGCATCGAATTAAACCACATACTCCACCGCTTGTGCGGGCCCCCGTCAATTCCTTTGAGTTTCAGTCTTGCGACCGTACTCCCCAGGCGGCGAACTTAACGCGTTAGCTTCGACACTGATCTCCGAGTTGAGACCAACATCCAGTTCGCATCGTTTAGGGCGTGGACTACCAGGGTATCTAATCCTGTTTGCTCCCCACGCTTTCGTGCTTCAGCGTCAGTGTTGTCCCAGATGGCCGCCTTCGCCACTGATGTTCCTCCCGATCTCTACGCATTTCACCGCTACACCGGGAATTCCACCATCCTCTGACACACTCTAGCTCGCCAGTATCCATCGCCATTCCCAGGTTGAGCCCGGGGATTTCACGACAGACTTAACGAACCGCCTACGCACCCTTTACGCCCAGTAATTCCGATTAACGCTTGCACCCTTCGTATTACCGCGGCTGCTGGCACGAAGTTAGCCGGTGCTTATTCCTCAGGTACCGTCAGCCCCATAGGGTATTAACCCGTGGTATTTCGCTCCTGATAAAAGTGCTTTACAACCCGAAGGCCTTCTTCACACACGCGGCATTGCTGGATCAGGCTTGCGCCCATTGTCCAATATTCCCCACTGCTGCCTCCCGTAGGAGTCTGGGCCGTGTCTCAGTCCCAGTGTGGCTGATCATCCTCTCAGACCAGCTAGCGATCGTCGCCTTGGTGGGCCATTACCCCGCCAACTAGCTAATCGCACATCGGTTCGTCCTGCCGCGCGAGGCCCGAAGGTCCCCCGCTTTCTCCCGTAGGACGTATGCGGTATTAGTCCCGGTTTCCCGAGGTTATCCCCCACGTCAGGGTAGATCCCGATGCATTACTCACCCGTCCGCCACTCGCCACCCATCGTATTGCTACGACTGTGCTGCCGTTCGACTTGCATGTGTTAGGCATGCCGCCAGCGTTCAATCTGAGCCAGGATCAAACTCTTCACTTAAGTTTTCGACAACCTTACCCTCGCGGGCTTGGCCGTCTATCTTTCTGAAGCGTTCTTCCCAACCAGTCAAAACTCATTACTGACTTTTTACTTGGTGGGACGCTTGCATTGCTTGGACAGGTCGTAACCCTCCAGCACAAGACGTCCACACAATTCACCTGCGCACACTGTCAAAGATCTTTTTTACCAACCACCGTTTCGGTGATCGCCCCAAGACCTTTCGTCCCGGGTGAGCCGCCCATTCTACATCGCTTTTCTTGACCGTCAACACCCTCGGAAGAAACTTTTTCAGCGAGAAGTGTTGCGAAGACCTTCGCGAAAGGGCGTCTCGTCGAAGGGGCGAGAATCATAGCGCCGAGTCGCGTCGCTGGGAAGAGGCTCATGCACTATTTCTTGCCGAGGCGCGCCCAGCCGCGACGCTACACTGCCCGCCGCGTCTTCCCATCCACCACGAACAGACACGATGAAACGATGGACTGCCCCGATGTTTTTTCTGCTGGCCGGTTGTTCCGGCCCTGTTCCCATGCAGCCCAAGGCACCGATGGTCGAACTGCATGGGCAACGCTTTTCAGTGGAGCTCGCCACCGATGACGCCAGTCGCCAGCATGGCCTGATGATGCGCACCACGCTGGCGCCCGGCCACGGCATGCTGTT
Source organism: Rhodanobacter thiooxydans (assembly GCF_030291135.1). Lineage (NCBI taxonomy): Bacteria > Pseudomonadati > Pseudomonadota > Gammaproteobacteria > Lysobacterales > Rhodanobacteraceae > Rhodanobacter > Rhodanobacter thiooxydans. Next base: position 3,061,435 of record NZ_CP127409.1, read on the forward strand.
CGTGTTTCCCCACACCGGGCCGCAGGCGTTCTGGATGAAGAACACGCTTATCCCGCTGGACATCCTGTACTTCGATGCGGACCGCCGACTGGTCTCGATGCAGCTGGACGTGCCGCCCTGCAAGGCCGATCCCTGCCCGACCTATCCCAGCGATGCGCCGGCGATCTACGTACTGGAGCTGTCTGCCGGCACGGCGCAACGCATCGGGGCGAAGCCAGGAGATGTGTTGAAGATCGACGGTGATATCGGGACGGCGCGCTGAGCGGCTGCATGCGGCACATCGAGCATGCCGACACGATAGGGAATCAGGTCTTCGGGACGCAGGTTTTCCAGTGCGACCCAGTCGTCTTCGAACGGAATGAATTGTTGCATGGAATGTTCCCGGCATGGCGCGCCGCATGACCGGGCGCAGGAACATCAGAACAGGCGGCCCGGCCAATGCACTGACGGGATCGGGCCGTTTGCGGGCAGGAATCGGCGCTCAGTCGAGCTCGATCATCTCGAAATCGTCCTTGGTGGTGCCGCAGTCCGGGCAGGTCCAGGTGTCGGGCACATCCTCCCAGCGGGTGCCGGCGGGAATACCCTCGTCGGGCACGCCCACGGCTTCGTCGTAGATATAACCGCAGACGACGCACATCCATTTGCGCGAGGCGGTTTCGGTGGATCTCTGGCTCATGATCGGGCTTCTTCGGATCGCTTGGGGAATGGAGCATTCTCGCAACTCGCCCGACAATACGAAAGCGCGACCATACGATGGTTCTGCCACCCCACCCGCGAGGCGATGACTTGAAGATACCGACACTCTCACTCAACCGCGGCCTGTACGCCATCACCGACGGACCGCGCCCTGATCTGCTCGACGTCGTCGCGCAGGCGCTGACCGGCGGTGCCACGCTGCTGCAGTACCGCGACCTGAGCGACGACACGGCGCGGCGCCGCACCGAAGCGACGGCGCTCGTGCAGTTGTGTCACGCCCATCGCGTGCCGCTGATCATCGACCACGACATCGCGCTGGCGCTGGCCGTTGGCGCCGATGGCGTGCATCTGGGACGCGACGATGACGAGCCCGTGGCCGTGCGTGCCGTGCTGGGCGAACATGCGATCGTCGGCGTGTCGTGCTACGGCTCGCTGGCGCGCGCGCAGGCCGCCGCACGCGCCGGCGCCAGCTACGTGTCCTTCGGCGCGTTCTTTCCTTCGCCGACCAAGCCACTGGCAGCGCGCGTCCCGGTCGACCTGCTGAGGCAAAGCGCCGCGCTCGGCGTGCCGCGGGTGGCGATCGGCGGGATCACGCCGGACAATGGCGCCGCGCTGGTCGAAGCCGGCGCCGATTACCTGGCGGCCGTCACTGCCGTGTTCGCCACGACCGACGTGCGCACCGCCGCACAGCGCTTCGCCGACCTGTACTCCTCCGATCGAGAATCCGCACGATGAGCAACCACGAACTCTTCCAGCGCGCCCTGAAGTTGATGCCCGGCGGCGTGAATTCGCCGGTGCGCGCGTTCAAATCGGTGGGTGGCGAACCGTTCTTCACCGCGCGGGCGGACGGCGCCTACCTGTGGGATGTCGAAGGCACGCGCTACATCGACTACGTCGGCTCGTGGGGTCCGATGATCGTCGGCCACAACCACCCCGCGGTGCGCGAGGCGGTCGAGCGCGCGGTGAAGAACGGCCTGTCGTTCGGCACACCCTGCCCGGCCGAAGTGACCATGGCGGAGACGATCACCCGACTGATTCCCTCGGTCGAGATGGTGCGCATGGTCAACTCCGGCACCGAAGCCACCATGTCGGCGATCCGCCTCGCACGCGGTGCCACCGGCCGCAGCAAGATCGTGAAGTTCGAGGGCTGCTACCACGGCCACGGCGACAGCTTCCTGGTCAAGGCCGGCTCCGGCGCGCTGACCTTCGGCGTGCCGACCTCGCCGGGCGTGCCGAAGGCGAACGCCGACCTCACCCTGACCCTGCCCTACAACGACCTTGCCGCCGCACAGGCGCTGTTCGCCGAGCAGGGCAACGAGATCGCCGGCCTGATCATCGAGCCGGTCGCCGGCAACATGAACTGCATTCCGCCGCTGGACGGCTACCTGCAGGGCCTGCGCGAGCTGTGCACGCAGTCGGGCGCACTGCTGATCTTCGACGAGGTGATGACCGGTTTCCGCGTGGCACTCGGCGGCGCGCAAGCGCACTACAGAGTGACACCGGATCTCACCACCTTCGGCAAGATCATCGGCGGCGGCATGCCGGTGGGCGCCTACGGCGGCCGCCGCGAACTGATGGAACAGATCGCGCCGAGCGGGCCGATCTACCAGGCCGGCACGCTCTCTGGCAACCCGGTGGCGATGGCGGCAGGCCTGGCGATGCTGGAACTGATCCAGGCGCCCGGTTTCCACGACAAACTGGCTGCCCGCACGCGCCTGCTCTGCGACGGCTTCCAGTCCGTCGCCGACGGCGAAGGCGTCGCGTTCAGCACCAACCGTGTCGGCGGCATGTTCGGTTTGTTCTTCAGCGCCGAAAAAGTGCAGAGCTACGCGCAGGCCACGGCGGCCGACACCGCGCTGTTCAACCGCTTCTTCGACGGCATGCTGAAGCGCGGCGTGTACCTGGCGCCGTCGGCATTCGAAGCCGGATTCATGTCCAGCGCGCACAGCGACCAGGACATCGCCGACACACTGGAAGCCGCCCGCGGCGCCCTGCGCGACGCGAAGGGCTGATTCACCAGCTGCCGGTATTCGGCATCGACGCCCACGGCTCGCGTGGCGGCAGATGGCCTTCCTGCAGCAGCTCGATCGAGATCAGGTCGGGCGAGCGCACGAAGGCCATGTGGCCGTCGCGCGGCGGGCGATGGATGGTGTAGCCCATGTCCATCAGCCGCTGGCAGGTGGCGTAGATGTCCTCGACGCGGAACGCCAGATGGCCGAAGTTGCGCGCGCTACCGTAGTCCTCGGTGGAGTCCCAGTTGTATGTCAGTTCAATCTCGGCCTCGGGGCTGTCCGGCGCAGACAGGAACACCAGCGTGTACTTGCCCGCGGGATTTTCCTGGCGACGCACTTCGCGCAGGCCGAGGCCTTCGCAGTAGAAACGCAGCGAGGCGTCGAGATCGCGCACGCGCACCATGCTGTGCAGGTATTTCATCGGAGACTCCCGGTCACTCGGCGGGTTCCTGGATGATTGCCGCAAAATCGCTCAGCGCCGCGTGCAGACGGGCGAGGCCATCGGCCAGTTCCTCGTCGGTGATGGTCAGCGGTGGCACGAAGCGCAGCACATCCGGCCCGGCCTGCAACAGCAGCAGGCCATGCGCAGCAGCGTAGTCGAGGATCGCGCCGGCCTTGCCCTTGTACGGCTCGGCCAGCACCGCGCCGATCATCAGGCCGCGGCCGCGCACCTGGGCGAACAGCTGCAGCTCGTGATTGATCAACGCCAACCCCGCGCGCAGGTCGTTCGCCTGCCGCTCCACGTTCATCAGCACCGCCGACGAGGACAGCTTGGCCAGCGCCACGCGCGCCACCGCCGCAGCCATCGGGTTGCCGCCGAAGGTGGTGCCATGGGCGCCGTACTGCATCACCTCGGCCACCTTCGGGCCGGCCAGCATCGCGCCGATCGGAAAGCCGCCGCCGAGCGCCTTGGCCAGGGTCACGATGTCCGGCGTGACATGCTCGTGCGCGTGCGCGAACAGTGTGCCGGTGCGACCCATGCCGCACTGGATCTCGTCCAGCACCAGCAGCGCATCATGCTGGTCGCACAGTTCGCGGATACGCCTGAGGAAACCCGGCGCAGCCGGCAGCACGCCGCCCTCACCCTGCACCGGCTCCAGCATCACGGCAGCGACATCACCGGCGGCAAATGCCGCCTCAAGCGCCTGCGCATCGTTGAAGTCGAGGTAGCGGAACCCCGCCGGCAGCGGCTCGTAGCCCTGCTGGTACTTCGGCTGTGCGGTGGCGGTGACGGTGGCCAGGGTGCGGCCGTGGAACGAGCCCTTGAAGGTGATGATGACGCGCCGCTCCGGCGCGCGGCCCTGTGCCGTCGCCCACTTGCGCACCAGCTTGATCGCCGCCTCGTTCGCCTCCGCGCCGGAGTTGCACAGGAACACGCGCTGGGCGAAACCCGAAGCGCGCACCAGTTCCTCGGCCAGCCGCAGCGGTGGCTCGGTGTAGAACACGTTGCTGCTGTGCCACAACTTGTGCGCCTGCGCGGTCAGCGCGGCGAGCAGGTCCGGGTCCTGGTGGCCGAGCGCGTTCACCGCGATGCCGGCGCCGAAATCCACGTAGTCGCGCCCTTCGGTATCCCACACCCGCGCACCCTTGCCGTGGTCGAGCACCAGCTCGCGCGGCTTGTACACCGGCAGCCAATAGCGCTTGCCGAGTTCGATCAGGGCAGAGGGTTGTTCGTGCATGGTTGATCTCGAGCTGGCGGCGCAGACCGCTGGATGGACGATGGGCTTTGCGTGGCGCGCATCGTAGAGCCACGCCGCGGTTTCACACAATCGCGCTGCCTGTGTAACACCTGCCGACGGACTGTATCGCCCACGTTACAACCCGCCGCCATGCAGTGCTGGTGCGCATCGCCGCGCACACGCCGCCATCCGGCACGGCTGCCGCTGTATACGCTGCGACACGGCGACACCACGGCGGCAAACCGGCACGATCGCCACAAACCGCGCCATGACGCACTTCGCTGCACATGGCACGCGGATTGCTAATCCAACAGGGAGGCCCCGGCAAACGCATCCGGCCATGCATATTGCCGCGCAAGCGGCGAACGAGGGCGGTAACCCGGCAGTCCTGTAGCCGGGCACCAATGGAACCCCCCCGACCTGTCCCCTGCGGGTCGGGGGGACTTCCTTCGCCAGGGAACAAATCCTGTTCCGTCCCCGGCACGACCTTTGTGTGTGGACCCGCATGCCGCCGAGGGCGGGCAAGCCCATGCCACGGACGTGAAGCCTGGCGGCAGACTACTTGGCAGCGCGCCTAATCGCGACCAGTCGCGAGCCCGCAGCAAAACCGCCCCATCAACAAGGTGGGCTAGTGCCGCACCGACACGACGACGCTACCTTCAGATCCCCTACATGCGTTGCGTCGCCGGCGGCCAGTGGCCGTTCACGCCCGCCGCGGGGCGCCCCGCACGAAAGGGGAGACCATTACCCCGCAGGACCTCCAGCTCCAGCTGGTGCTTCTTGCACAGGCGGTACACAGTGACCCTCGACACCTTGAGCCGTCGCGCGCATTCGCTGATGTTGTAGTGGCTTTCACGCAGGCAGTTCAGCACCGCTTCGCGTTCGGCCGAAACGCGCGTGAGGCCGAGGCTGGAACGCGGCGTGGCGGAAGATCGCACATCCTGGAGATCGAGGTCGACCGCATCGATCAGCGTACTCTCGGCGACGACAGCGGCACGCTGCACGCGATTGATCAACTCGCGCACATTGCCGGGCCAGCTGAATTCGCGCATGGCCTGTCGTGCCCCAGCATTGAAGGTGCGGGCGCGGCCGGGATGGCGCAGACGGAACGTGTCCAGGAAATGCTGGGCGAGCAGCTCGATATCGCCTCCGCGTTCGCGCAGCGCGGGCATGCGCAGGCGCAGCACGTTGAGTCGGTAATACAGATCCTCGCGGAAGCTGCCCTGCACCACCGCCGAGTCCAGATCCACATGCGTGGCGGCCAGCACACGCACGTCCAGCCTGATCGGCTGGCTCGAACCCACGCGCTCCAGCGTGCCTTCCTGCAGCAGGCGCAGCAGGCTGGCCTGGGCATCGAGCGGCAGGTCGCCGATCTCGTCGAGGAACACCGTGCCGCCGGCGGCGGCCTCGAAATGCCCGATGCGCCGCACATTCGCACCGGTAAAGGCGCCACGCTCGTGGCCGAACAGCTCGGACTGCACCAGGTTCGATGGCAGCGCACCGCAGTTGATGGCGACGAACGGCCGACCTCGACGCGTCGACAGGTCATGCAGAGCACGGGCGGCAACTTCCTTGCCGCTGCCGGTCTCGCCGGTGATCAGCACCGGCAAATCCACCGGCGCATATTTGCGCAGGCTGGCCACCGTGGCGCGCATCACCGGGCTTTGCGCGCCCACGATGCCCGGGATGTCCGCCGTTTCCGCGGCCGGTATCCAGCCGTTGCCGAACTTCATCAAGGTATCGGTCAGGCGCTGCAGGTCGACCGGCGCCGTGAAGAAGTCCGCGCTGGCACGCAGGATGCGTTCCACCTCCGGCGTATCGGCGGCGACTTCCTGCGACACCAGGGCAAGCCACGGCAGCCACGGGTGGTTGGCCATCAACTGGCCCATCGCCTGGATCGTATCCGCATCACTGCAACGCAAATCGGCCATGGCCACCACGATATCGCCACGTCGCATGCCCACGCCGCCCTGCAATTGCGCATTGCCGATCCTGATGCGCCAGCCCGCCCGGGTCAGGCAGTCGCATTCCTCGTCCGTCGGCTGGCCAAACCAGACCACACAACGCCTGGCCACCTGAACCTGATTGCCCGTCATGGCACTGCCCCCTGTCCCAAGGTCGCAATTACGGTTCGGGGCGATCACCTGGGCAGGCGGTCGATCCCGTTGACCTTTGCAGCCGCACCCTGCGCTCCAGTTGCTGCCAAAGCGCGATGCGGGCTAACAACATACTCCCCAACAAGCAGGCCATATGTGAAGAAACAAGGCCTTCCGAGCGCCTTGCCGGCAAGCAACCGACGCCGTCGGTTGTGGGCGGACCATGCCGGTCGATGCCGGACTCCGCCCCGTCGCGACGAGCCCACTTTTCAGTCCAGGAACAGGTCCGGCAGCAAAGACGCACCCGGCTGCACGGCATAGCCGTCGAAGTCGACGATCCCGGCCTCGCGCAGGATCTCCTCGTCGATTGCGAAATGGCCGGTGTAGCCACGCGCCGGGCGGGTCAGGATGGCGTGGGCGGCGTCGGCCACGATCTCCGGCTTGCGGCAATGCTCGACCTTCACGCCGTTGATCATGCCGATCGCCGCGGTGGCGATCACCGTGCGCGGCCACAGCGCGTTCACCGCGATACCGAGCGGGGCGAATTCCGGGCTCATGCCCAGCACGCACAGGCTCATGCCCATCTTGGCGATGGTGTAGGCGGTGTGCGGCGCGAACCATTTAGGGTCGAGGCTGGGCGGCGGCGACAGCATCAGCACGTGTGGGTTGGCCGCCTTCTTCAGGTACGGCAGGCAGGCCTGGGTGACCAGAAAGGTGCCTCGCGTGTTGACCTGCTGCATCAAGTCGAAGCGCTTCATCGGCGTGCCTTCGGTACCAGCCAGCCAGATCGCGCTGGCGTTGTTGACCACGATGTCGATGCCGCCGAAGCGTTCGGCCGCCTGCGCCGCGGCGGCCACCACCTGGGCCTCTTCGCGGATATCCACCTGCAGCGCCAGCGCCTTGCCGCCGGCGGCCTCGACCGCGGCGGCGGCGGTATGGATGGTGCCGGGCAGCTTCGGGTTCGGCACGCCGCTCTTGGCCGCGATCACGACGTTGGCGCCGTCGCGCGCAGCGCGCAGCGCGATCGCCAGGCCGATGCCGCGCGAGGCACCACTGATGAACAGGGTCTTGCCGGCAAGGTCGGCCATGCGTGTCGCTCCGTCGGAAAAGTATTCAGTGTAGAACTCGCCGGCTCACGGCTTCTGGAAGCGCGGCAGGATGTCGCGCAGCTCGGCCAGCCGCTGCACCGGATCATCCAGTTCGAGCATGCGCTGCTGTTCACCGGCATCCAGCGGCAGCAGTTCGGCCAGCCGGAAACCCAGCCAGCTGGCGTCGTCGTAGGCGCTGCGCGGCGCTGCGCGCCACTGCGGCGCCATCGTCTCGATCAATCGCTCCAGGATGGTCTGCAGCAGCGCGAACTCCACCGGCACCGGCTGCTCCGGCTCGTCCGGCCAGACCTCCACGTCGCCGCGCAGCAGGCCGTCGGCACGTACCCGACTTCGCGCCACGCGAAAACGCGAGCCGCCTTCGGTGACGATGCCGAGCAGGCCATCATCGTCGCGGTGGAAATCACTGATCCGCGCGATCGTGCCGATCGCCGCCGGCACCGCCGGCTCGCCCGTTTCCCGTCCCTGCAGGATCAGGCACACGCCGAAGCCGGTGCCGTGACGCGTGCATTCGCGCACCAGGTCGAGATAGCGCGGTTCGAAGATGCGCAGCTGCAGCCGGCCACCGGGGAACAACACGGACGCCAGCGGAAACAGCGGCATCTCGACGAGCGGCGATTGAGACATGACAACCATGCGAGGAGTGTACCCAGAGCCGGCATCCCGGGTCTGCAACGCCTGGCTCAGGCCTGCCGCAAGCTCTCCACGAAACGGCGCGGCGCCGCCTCGAAACCACCGTTGGACATGAAGATCACCTGGTCGCCCGCGCGCACCTGCGCACGCAACGCGCCGATCAGTGCATCGACCGTCGACGCCGTGGTACCGCGTCCACCCAGCGCCGCGGTGACGCGGCCGGCATCCCACGACAGCTCGGGACGATGCAGGAACACCACCGCATCGGCATCGGCCAGCGACGGCGCCAGCGCCGCGGCATGCGCACCCTGGCGCATCGAGTTGGATCGCGGCTCCAGTGCCACCAGGATGCGCGCCTTGCCCACCTTGGCGCGCAGCCCGGCCAGGGTGGTGGCGATCGCCGTGGGGTGATGCGCGAAGTCGTCGTACACGCGCACGCCGTTTACCTCGCCGACCAGCTCCAGCCGCCGCTTCACGCTCTCGAAGCTGGCGAACGCCGGCAGCAGTGCCTGCGGATCGGCGCCAGCGGCGGCCGCCGCGGCGAGTGCGGCCAGCGCGTTCATCACGCTGTGATGGCCCAGCAGCGACCAGCGCACCTCGCCGATCCGTGCGCCGGCGTGGTGCACGACGAACGCCGAGCCGTCCGCCTCGACCAGCGTGGCCTGCCAGTTGCCGCAGCCGATGCCGAAGGTCTCCACCGGCGTCCAGCAGCCCATCGCCAGCACTTCGGCCAGGCGCTCGTCGTGCGCGTTGACGATCAGCCGGCCGTTGCCCGGCACGGTGCGCACCAGGTGATGGAACTGGCGCTGGATCGCGGCGACGTCGGGGAAGATGTCCGCGTGGTCGTACTCGAGGTTGTTGAGGATGGCGATGCGCGGCCGGTAGTGCACGAACTTCGAGCGCTTGTCGAAGAACGCGGTGTCGTATTCGTCCGCTTCAATGACAAACGGCTTGCCCTGCCCCAGCCGCGCCGACACCCCGAAATTGCCCGGCACGCCGCCGATCAGGAAGCCCGGCGCCATCCCGGCGCTTTCCAGCAGATGCGCCAGCAGGCTGGTGGTGGTGGTCTTGCCGTGGGTGCCAGCCACGGCCAGCACGTCGCGCTCGGCCAGCACCGTCTCACCCAGCCACTGCGGGCCGGAGATGTAGCGCAGGCGTGCGTCGAGCATGTATTCGACGGCCGGATTGCCGCGACTCATCGCGTTGCCGACCACGACGAGATCGGGGGCCGGCTGCAGGTGCCCGGCGGTGTAGCCGCTCATCAGCCCGATGCCGAGCGCCTCCAGCTGGGCGCTCATCGGCGGATAGACGTTCGCGTCGGAGCCTTCGACCGCGTGGCCCAGCTCGCGCGCTAGCGCGGCGACGCCGCCCATGAAGGTGCCGCAGATGCCGAGGATGTGCAGACGCATGGTGAGCGATTCCCTTGCAGGGAGCGGGAAGTGTGCTCAGCCGTTCGCGGCGGCGGCTTCGTTCTGCAGCGCGCGCTCGATCCGTGCGGTGACCTCGACCAGCTCGCCGACGCCGTCCACTACCTGCAGCTTGCCGCGGCTGGCGTAGAAATCCGCCACCGGCGCGGTCTGCTCGGCATAGATGGCGAGGCGCTTGCGCACGGTATCCGGATTGTCGTCGGCACGGCCTTCCGCCTTGAAGCGGATCTCGCAGCGCCCGATGATCGCCGCGTTCGGCACGTCCAGCTTCACCACCGCATCCAGCGGCTGACCGAGCTTGACCAGCAGGTGATCGAGCGCGTCGGCCTGGGCCAGGTTGCGCGGGTAGCCGTCGAGGATGAAGCCGGCCTTCGCATCAGCCTGGGCCAGCCGTTCTTCCAGCATGCCGAGCAGGATGTCGTCGGAGACCAGCTGGCCGGCGTCCATCACCGCCTTGGCCTTCAGCCCCATCGCGGTGCCGGCCGCGACAGCGGCGCGCAGCATGTCGCCGGTCGAGATATGCGGAACGCCCAGCGCCGTCTTCAGCCGGGCCGCCTGTGTACCTTTGCCCGAGCCGGGCGCACCAAGTAGGACGAGTCGCATAATGCTCCACAAGTTCGGCGGGCTGCCGCACACTGCAACAGCCCGCCCGATGCACGGAATTGTTCGTCAAATTAGCCGCTGCACCGGGTGCCGTCAAACAGCGACCTTCGTCGCATTCGGCCAAGTGTTTGTTGCAGAAAAAGATTTGCCGACGACCGTCGCCACCCTTCCGCTGCCTGATCGAGGATCCCATGAGCCCGAGCCGCCGTCCGCCTGCCGTCACCGGCAACCTGCTGTACGCCCAGTCCGGCGGCGTCACCGCGGTGATCAACGCCACCGCCGCTGGCGTGATCGAGGCCGCCCGCGACAAGGGCGTGAAGGTGTATGCCGCGCGCAACGGCATCCTCGGCGCATTGCGCGAGGAGCTGATCGACACCTCGAAGGAATCGGCCACCGCGATCGCCGCGCTGCGGCATACGCCGGGCGGTGCGTTCGGTTCATGCCGCTACAAGCTGAAGTCGCTGGACGAGAACCGCGCCGAGTACGAGCGGCTGATCGAGGTGTTCCGCGCGCACGACATCCGCTGGTTCCTCTACAACGGCGGCAACGATTCGGCCGACACCGCGCTGAAGCTGTCGCAGATCGGCAAGGCGCTGGGCTACGACATCCGCTGCATCGGCGTGCCGAAGACGGTGGACAACGACCTCGCCGTCACCGACTGCTGCCCCGGCTTCGGCTCGGTGGCGAAATACACCGCGATCTCCACGCTGGAGGCCAGCCTCGACGTCGCCTCGATGGCCGAGACCTCGACCAAGGTGTTCATCCTCGAGGTGATGGGCCGTCATGCCGGCTGGATCGCCGCCGCCGCCGGGCTGGCCGGCGAAGGCACGGACGCGGCGCCGCACCTCATCCTGTTTCCCGAGAACGCGTTCGACGAAGCGGCGTTCCTGGCCAAGGTGAAGGCCACCGTCGAGCGCGTCGGTTGGTGCACCGTGGTCGCCTCCGAAGGCGTGCGCAATGCGGCCGGCCAGTTCCTCGCCGAGGCGGGCACGCGCGACGCGTTCGGCCACAGCCAGCTCGGCGGCGTGGCGCCGGTGCTGGCGGCGCTGGTGAAGGAGAAGCTCGGCTACAAATACCACTGGGCGCTGCCCGACTACCTGCAGCGCTCGGCGCGGCACGCCGCCTCGCAGGTCGACGCCGAACAGGCGCATGCGGTCGGCAAGGCGGCGGTCGACTACGCGCTAGCCGGGATGAATGCGGTGATGCCGGTGATCGTGCGCACGTCCGACGCGCCGTACCGCTGGAAGATCGCGCCGGCGCCGCTGGCGAAGATCGCCAACCGCGAGAAGAAGATGCCGAAGAACTTCATCAGCCGCGACGGCTTCGGCATCACCGCCGCCGCCCGCCGCTATCTCGCCCCGCTGATCCGCGGCGAGGCGCCGTTGCCCTACGGCAAGGACGGCCTGCCGCGCTACGTGCAGCTGAAGAATGTCGCGGTGGCGTCCAGGCTGGCGCCATTCCGGCGCTGAGCCGGTTTGCTTCCGTGACCTGCTTCACCATGCTGAGTGTCGCCTGAAACCGGGGCGCCGGGATCGGCTTGCGTTCAGCCGCAGCTTCTTACGATCCACCCTGCCCGGGTCGATTGCCGCGCTGTTGTGGCCACGACCCTCTACGGGAGGAGACCTGAGATGAAACTCATCAGCCGCCTGCTCATCGCCCTCGCCCTGCTCACCACCGGCAGCTTCGCGCTGGCCGCCCCGGGTCCCGGCCCGGATGACCACGGCCGTCACGGCCATGACCGGGGCAACGACCGTCACCACGACAACCGCCGCTGGCACGATGACCGCCGCCACGGCGACTGGCGCCGCCATGACGATCGTCGCCATGGCCACGACTACCGCTACGCCGGCCCGCGTTACTACCCGGTGCGCCAGCATCGCTGGGAACGCGGCCACCGTTACTACGGCCCGACCTACGTGGTGCGCGACTACGGCTACTACCGCCTGCGTCCGCCGCCGCGCGGTTACCACTGGGTGCGCGCGAACAATGACTACCTGCTGGTCGCGATCGCCACCGGCATCATCCTGGACTACGCACTGCGATAAGCCCGCACCGGAGTGAACCATCCGGGGCCATGCATCCGTGCATGGCCCTTTTCGTTGATGCGCGGCGCTGCGCCGCACAACAGCCTGCGCTGCAACGTCTGCCTATACTCCGCGGGACCGCCCGTTCCGGACGGCCGCATACAACCCATGGGGAGGCTCCGATGCTGCAGCAGTATGGCTGGTGGATCGTTGTTGCATGTGCGTTAGTGGCGGTTCTGTATGGCGCGTTCTCCGCGCGCTGGATCCTGGCGCAATCGCCGGGCAACGAACGGATGCAGGAGATCGCCGCGGCCATCCAGGAAGGCGCGCGTGCCTACCTCAACCGCCAGTACACCACCATCGGCCTGGTCGGCGTGGTGCTGTTGCTGCTGATCGGTTTCTTCCTCAACTGGCCGACCGCGATCGGCTTCCTGCTCGGCGCGATCCTGTCCGGCGCGGCCGGCTACATCGGCATGAACGTCTCGGTGCGCGCCAACGTGCGCACCGCCGAGGCCGCACGCAGCGGACTCGGCGCGGCGATGGACGTGGCGTTCCGCGGCGGCGCGATCACCGGCATGCTGGTGGTCGGCCTGGCCCTGCTCGGCGTGGCCGGCTACTGGCTGGTGCTGGGCCACTTCGGCGTCGCCGGCGAGACCGCGCTGCATGCGCTGGTCGGGCTGGCCTTTGGCAGCTCGCTGATCTCGATCTTCGCGCGCCTGGGCGGTGGCATCTTCACCAAGGGCGCCGACGTCGGCGCCGACCTGGTCGGCAAGGTCGAGGCCGGCATCCCCGAGGACGACCCGCGCAATCCGGCGGTGATCGCCGACAACGTAGGCGACAACGTCGGCGACTGTGCCGGCATGGCCGCCGACCTGTTCGAGACCTACGCGGTGACGGTGATCGCCACCATGCTGCTGGCCGGCCTCACCTACACCAACAACCTGGCCGCGGTGCTGTACCCGCTGCTGCTCGGCGGCGTGTCGATCATTGCCTCGATCATCGCCACCTTCTTCGTGCGGGTGAAGGCCGGCGGCTCGATCATGGGCGCGCTGTACAAGGGCGTGATCGTGTCGGCGGTGCTCTCGGCGGTCGCGTTCTGGTTCGTCACCGGCAGCCTGCTGCCGCAGGGCCTGACCGCCGGCGACGGCAGTGTCATCTCCAGCCACGCGCTGTTCCATTGCGCGCTGATCGGCCTGGTGCTGACCGGCCTGATCGTGTGGATCACCGAGTTCTACACCGGCACGCAGTACAAGCCGGTGCAGCACATCGCGGCGGCGTCCACCACCGGCCACGGCACCAACATCATCGCCGGCCTCGGCGTGTCGATGAAGTCGACCGCGATGCCGGTGATCGTGATCTGCGCGGCGATCTGGGGCGCCTACAACCAGGGCGGCCTGTACGGCATCGCGATCGCCGCCACCGCCATGCTGTCGATGGCCGGCATGATCGTGGCGCTGGACGCCTACGGCCCGATCACCGACAACGCCGGCGGCATCGCCGAGATGGCCGATCTGCCGCCGGAAGTGCGCGGCGTCACCGACCCGCTGGACGCGGTGGGCAACACCACCAAGGCGGTGACCAAGGGCTACGCGATCGGTTCGGCCGCGCTGGCCGCGCTGGTACTGTTCGCCGACTACACGCACAACCTGGCGGTGAGCCATCCCGGCGAGGTGTTCACCTTCGACCTGTCCGACCACATGGTGATCATCGGCCTGCTGATCGGCGGCCTGATCCCCTACCTGTTCGGCGCGATGGCGATGGAGGCGGTCGGCCGTGCTGCCGGCGCCGTGGTGGAGGAAGTGCGCCGCCAGTTCCGCGACATCCCCGGCATCATGCAGGGCACCGGCAAGCCGGAGTACTCGCGCGCGGTGGACATGCTGACCCGTTCGGCGATCCGCGAGATGATCGTGCCATCGCTGCTGCCGGTCGCCGTGCCGATCGTGGTCGGCCTGCTGCTGGGCCCCAAGGCGCTCGGCGGCGTGCTGATCGGCACCATCGTCACCGGGTTGTTCGTGGCCATTTCGATGACCACCGGCGGCGGCGCCTGGGACAACGCGAAGAAGTACATCGAGGACGGCCACCACGGCGGCAAGGGCTCGGAGGCGCACAAGGCCGCGGTCACCGGCGACACCGTGGGCGACCCGTACAAGGACACCGCCGGTCCCGCCGTGAACCCGCTGATCAAGATCATCAACATCGTGGCGCTGCTGTTGATTCCGCTGCTGTAAGCCACGCATCCGCAACGACAGGAATCCCGCCCGCGTGGCGGGATTCCTGTTTCCGGCCTGCGCTCCTGACTTTAGTCACGGGCGGCCGCATGCCCGGACGGTTACGCTCGACCGACGGCGGGCCGCGCCCGCATTACCTTTACTCGCTTCTGGGGCACACCATGAAATCGGTATGGCTGATGCTGGCACTCGGCGTCACACTGACGGGCATGAACGACAGCCATGCCCGCGACACCACCCCCAAACCCGCGCCCGTGAATGCTCCAGCCGGCGATGATCCGTTCCTGTGGCTGGAGGACATCCATGGCGCGCGCGCGCTGGACTGGGTGAAACAGCAGAACGCGACCACCGCGAAGCGGTTCGTCGACAACGCCGAATTCACGCGCACCCGCAACAGCATCCTCGAAGTGCTCGACTCGGAGGCGCGCATCCCCTACGTCAACCGCATGGGCGACCACCTGTACAACTTCTGGCGCGACAAGGCGCATCCGCGCGGCGTCTGGCGGCGCACCACGCTGGCCGAGTACCGCAAGGCCGAGCCGGCATGGGAAGTGCTGCTGGACGTCGACGGGCTGAACCAGGTCGAGGACAAACGCTGGGTGTTCAAGGGCGTGCAATGCCTGAAGCCGGCGTTCGAACGCTGTCTGGTCTCACTGTCGCCCGACGGCGGCGACGCCACCGTGGTGCGCGAGTTCAACATCCCGCACAAGGCGTTCGTGAAGGGCGGCTTCGAATTGCCGGTGGCGAAAAGCCAGGTCGGCTGGATCGACGACAACACCCTCTACGTCGGCACCGACTTCGGCCCCGGTTCGATGACCGAATCGAGCTACCCGCGCATCGTCAAGGAGTGGAAGCGCGGCACGCCACTGGCGGCGGCCAGCACGGTGTACGAGGGCAAGCCGAGCGACCTGGCGGTCAGCGCATACCACGACCGCACGCCGGGCTACGAGCGCGACTTCGTTTCCGTCGCCCGGGATTTCTACCACAGCGACCTGTACCAGCGCTTCGATGGCAAGCTGGCCCGCGTCGAAGTGCCGGCAGACGCGGAAGCCGATGCCCACCGCGACTGGCTGCTGGTGCGCACCCGCTCGCCGTGGACGGTGGACGGCACCACCTATCCTGCCGGCGCACTGCTGGCGGCACCGTTCGACAGCTTCATGGCCGGCAAGCGCCACTTCACCGTGCTGTTCGAGCCCGACGCGCATACCTCGCTGGACTCGTACGCCTGGACCAGGCACCACCTGATCCTCAACCTGATGGACGACGTGAAAAGCCGGCTGGAGGTGCTGACTCCGCCGCAGACGGTCACGCCCGGCGGCGGCTGGAAGCGCGCGGCGATGGCCGGTGCGCCGGCGATGAGCACGATCAACGTGATCGACACCGATCCCGACCACAGCGACGAGTACTGGCTCGACGTCACCGGCTTCCTCGCCCCGTCGTCGCTGCAGCGCGGTGTGCTGGACGGCGCGGCGGCCGAGACGGTCAAGCAGGCGCCGGCGTTCTTCGACGCCGCGAAATTCATGGTCAGCCAGCACTTCGTGCAGTCGAAGGACGGCACCCGCGTGCCGTATTTCGAAATCGCCCCGAAGGACCTCAAGCGGGACGGCTCCAACCGCACCCTGCTGTACGGCTACGGCGGCTTCGAGGTCTCGCTGCAGCCGCAATACAGCGGCAGCGTCGGCCGCGCCTGGCTCGAGCGCGGCGGCGTCTACGTGATCGCCAACATCCGCGGCGGCGGCGAGTACGGCCCGCAGTGGCACCAGGCCGCGCTGAAGGCGAATCGCCCGCGTGCGTACGAGGACTTCGCCGCGGTAGCCGAGGATCTGGTGAAGCGCGGCGTGACCTCGGCGCAACACCTCGGCGCCGAAGGCGGCAGCAACGGCGGCCTGCTGATGGGCAACATGCTCACGATCTACCCGCAGCTGTTCGGCGCGATCGCCTGCGAGGTGCCGTTGCTGGACATGAAGCGCTACATCCACCTGTCCGCCGGCGCCTCGTGGATGGCCGAGTACGGCAACCCGGACACGGCCGACTGGAACTTCATCAAGACCTTCTCGCCTTACCAGAACGTGAAAAAGGACAGCCACTATCCGCCGGTGCTGTTCTACACCGCCACCAGCGACGACCGCGTCGGCCCGGTGCAGGCGCGCAAGATGGCCGCGAAAATGCAGGCGCAGGGCCATCCGGACGTGTGGTTCTACGAGAACCTGGAAGGTGGCCACGGTGCCGGCGCAGACAACCAGCAGTCGGCGCACATGCATGCGATGGCGTATGACTTCCTGTGGGACCAGCTGAAATAAGACGACTCCTCGCCTCACGCCATCCAGGCGAGCCGGCTCTTGCCGGCTCGCTTCATCTGGCCGGCCGGACTTCACCGACCTTCGCGGTGAAGTAATCTGCTGTATTGCCTGACCACGCACATCGCCATGTCTTCACGAATCACGATCAGCCCTGAACTGCGCGAATGGATTCTCGCCACAACCCGTGCCGGCCATGGCGTGCCGGACGTGCTGCGGCTGATGAAGGAAAACGGCTACGACCCGCGACAGAGCCGCAGCATCGTCGCCGAAGTGCTGAAGCTGCCGCTGGCCACCCTGCAGGCGAGTACCGACAAGGCTGCACCGCGTGGCCTGCGCACAAAACACCCCGAGGCACCCGAAGTCAGCATCGGCGGCCACACCATCCAGGTCTCGCTCAGTGCGGAAACGCCGACCCTGCGTGTGCTCGATGGCATGCTCACCGAGCAGGAATGCGCCGAGCTGATCGAGCTGGCCCGGCCACGCCTGCAGCGCGCGCTCACCGTGGACGCCGAAGGCCGGCAGCAGGTCGATCACCGGCGCACCAGCGAAGGCATGTTCTTCACGCTGAACGAGTTGCCCCTGGTCACCCGGATCGAACAGCGCCTGGCGGCCCTGCTCGGTGTGCCGGTGAATCACGGCGAAGGGCTGCAGATCCTGCATTACCTGCCGGGCCAGGAGTACGAGCCGCACTTCGACTGGTTCGACCCGGAGCAACCCGGCTATGGCGCGATCACCGCGGTGGGCGGCCAGCGCATCGCCAGCGTGGTGATGTACCTCAACACACCCGCACAGGGCGGCGGCACGGCCTTCCCCGAGATCGGCCTGACCGTCACCGCGCGCCGCGGTTCGGCCGTCTATTTCGCCTACGAGGGCGGCGACCGCACGTCCCTGCATGCCGGGCTGCCGGTGCTTCAGGGCGAAAAATGGATCGCCACCAAGTGGCTGCGCGAGCGGCCTTACAGGAAACCGGGGAAGGCCTGAGCGCCGGCGCGGCGAAGCCCGTCGCTGCTGCATCGCAGCAGCGTTTGGCGTATCCTTGCAGACCTTCTTTTCCCTCCTTTACCGCCAAGGACAGTCCATGGGTCTGCACCTCGTCTCCGCCGGCCGCAACGTGCCGGACGAAATCAACGTCATCATCGAAATCCCCAAGGATGCCGAGCCGGTCAAGTACGAGGTGGAGAAGGAAAGCGGCGCGATCTTCGTCGACCGCATCCTGTCCACCCCGATGCGCTACCCGTGCAACTACGGCTACGTGCCGCGCACGCTGGGCGGCGACGGTGATCCGCTGGACGCGGTGGTGATCCTGCCGCTGTCGCTGGCCGTGGGTTCGGTGATCCGCTGCCATCCGGTCGGCATGCTGAAGATGACCGACGAGGCCGGCGCCGACGAGAAGCTGGTGGTGATCCCCTCGCCCAAGGTGTTCCCCGGCTATGCGCACATCAACGACATGAAAGGCGTCTCGCCGCACTGGCTGGAACGCATCGGCCACTTCTTCGAGCACTACAAGGATCTGGAGAAGGGCAAGTGGGTGAAGGTCGAGGGCTGGGTCGGCGCCGACGAGGCGAAGGCCGAGATCCTGGCCGGCTTCCAGCGCTACCAGGACGCGATCAGCGGCTGAACCTGCCAGCTGCGGACTCCCTGCGGAACACGTGGCTGTACCGCGCACAAACCCCGCTTCGGCGGGGTTTGTGCGTTTTGGCCAACCGCGGCCGGACGGGACGCGGGGCACATGCGGGACCGGCCCTCAGCTTCCATCCGCTGCGTGTCACGGCTATCGGCACCTCGACGGCACCCACCGGATCTCGGCGGCGGGCGGGCTGCCGCCGTATCCTTGTCGCTCCGCGGGAGCGGGCCATTCGCCGAGCGCACCCCGCTGCCGGCACTGCCCCTCCCGGTCTGCTGCCGGAGTCACCCCATGAAAGCCGTCGCCCTCACCCGCTACCTGCCGATCGATGACCCGCAATCGTTGCTCGACGTCGAACTGCCCACGCCGGTGCCCGGCGCGCACGACCTGCGGGTGCGCGTGGAGGCAGTCTCGGTGAATCCGGTCGACACCAAGCTCCGTTCGCCCAAGCCGCAGATCGAGGCGCAGCCGAAGGTGCTCGGCTACGACGCCGCCGGCGTGGTGGAGGCGATCGGCGACTCGGTCCACGGTTTCCAGCCAGGCGACCGCGTGTACTACGCCGGCGACGTCACCCGCGCCGGCAGCAACGCGCAGTTCCAGCTGGTCGACGCACGCCTGGTCGGGCATGCGCCGCGTTCACTGGACCCGGCCGAGGCGGCGGCGTTGCCGCTGACCGCAATCACCGCGTGGGAGCTGCTGTTCCAGCGCATGCCGTTCGACAGCGAACACGGCGGCGAAGGCAGTTCGCTGCTGGTGATCGGCGGTGCCGGCGGGGTGGGCTCGATTGCAATCCAGCTGGCGCGACGCGCCGGCTTCACGGTGATCGCCACTGCCTCGCGCCCCGAGACCATCGACTGGTGCCGCACGATGGGTGCGCAGCACGTGGTCAACCACCGCCATGCACTGGCACCCCAACTCGAAGCACTGGGTTTCGGCCAGGTGGACGCCGTGCTCAACCTCGCCGATACCGATCGCTACTGGGACGCGATCGGCCAGTTGCTGGCACCGCAGGGCCACGTCGGCCTGGTCGTGGAGCCGGCCGGCGCACTGAGGATCGGCGACCCGTACAAGGCCAAATGCATCGGCATCCACTGGGAATTCATGTTCGCGCGGCCGCGCTTTGGCACCGCCGACATGGCCGAGCAGGGCCGCATCCTCGACCGCGTCGCCAGGCTGATCGACGCCGGCGCACTGCGCGGCACGCGCAGCGAGACGCTGGCGCCGATCAACGCGGCGAACCTGCGCGAGGCGCATCGCCGGCTGGAATCGGGGCGCACGATCGGCAAGCTGGTGCTGGCCGGCTGGTGAGGCGTCATCGGCGACGTGCAGGTGTGCCGCCGGGTGATCAGCCGCGCTTGCCTGTGGCTTTCCTGGCCGGCGACGGCCTGGCTGGCTCGCCCTTCTTGCCAAGCTGCTCCAGCAGGGTGTTCATGTCCTCGGCATGCTCTTCCTCCATCGCCAGGATGCCTTCCAGCACGCGGCGGGTGGTCGGGTCGGCGCTGCCGACGTAGTCGATCACCTCGCGGTAGCTGTCGATGGCGATGCGTTCGGCAACCAGGTCTTCCTTGATCATGTCGACGATGTCCTCGCCCTCGACGTAGTCGGCATGGCTGCGGCTGAGCAGGCCTTCCGGCGACAGGTTCGGCTTGCCGCCGAGCTGGGTGATCCGTTCGGCGAGCAGGTCGGCGTGGCCCTGTTCCTCGTTCGCGTGCTGCAGGAACTCGGCCTTGATCGACTGCGAGTGGATGCCCGAGGCCATGTAGTAGTGGTACTTGTAGCGCAGCACGCAGACGATCTCGGTGGCCAGTGCATGGTTGAGCAGCTTGACCACCATTCCGCGATCGGCACGGTAACCCGCCGTCATCGCACCCCTGTCGATATCCTGGCGTGCGCGCTTGCGGATGTTCTCGATGTCGCTGACGAACGGCTTGCTCTTGGCCATGGCTTGCTCCTGCGGACGCGGGGATGGGTACCGATGGGCGTGCAGTACCGTCGAAAACCCCAGCCTAGGAACGCGCATGAAAAAGCCAGGTGAAGAGGTCTTCACCTGGCCCGGTTCGCGTGCGGCAATTCAGCGCGGCTGGTAGGCGCGCAGGAACACCTCGACGCCAGCCCGCGCCGTGCTCTCGATTTCCTCGGCATAGCTCTCGGGGCATTCAGTGCAGCCGAACATCTGGCGCATCATCAGATTGCCCTTGATCAGGCTGAGGAACTGCCCGCTGGCGCGCGCCACATCGTCGATGTCGAGCTTGCCGGCGTCAACCGCCTGCTGCAGCAGACGTTCCATCAGGCCATGCGTACGCGATGCGCCCTCTTCCCAGATCAGCTTGCCGTAGCGCGGATTGCCCTGGCGGCAGTCACTGAGGATGGCGCGGAACGTGCCGACCGTTTCGGCGTTGCAATCCAGGTGGGCATGGGTCAGCGCCACCCGCAGCAGCGTCTCGCGGATATCCGCCCGCGGATCGAAGAAATAGGTTTCTTCCGGCAACAGATCCTGGATGCGCGAACGGATCACTTCGCGGAACAGGTTGTCCTTGTCGCCGAAATGGCTGTACACGGTGAGCTTGGACACGCCGGCTTCCGACGCGATCGCGTCCATGCTGGTACCGGCAAACGCATTGCGGATGAACAGCGCCTTGGCCGCCGCCAGGATCGCCGCACGCTTCTCCATGTCCTTCGGGCGACCGGGACCCTGGGGTTTGATTTGCGCGCTGATATTCATGCCTCCACCTTCCCAAACGTAAACTCTCGCTTTATTATACGCAGCGGTTCAATTATTTTCCAGAACGCGCCGGAACCTCGGCTCCGGCACCTCCCGCGCCTGCACGACAATGGATGACGCTCGTCAACCCGTTGCGGTGACTTCCGGCACTTCGTGTGCTGCCGTGCACCCGGCAGGCTTGCCACCATCGGAGCGTGTCATTGTAGGAGCAGGCGCGAGCGCTTATCCTTTTTGACCTTTTTTCGATCCGCACGGGACACGAGCAGATGGCGATGAATATCGAGCAGGCACGGCTGAACATGGTGGAAAACCAGGTGCGCCCGTGGGAAGTACTGGACGGCCGCGTGCTGGACGTGCTCGGCCGCGTGCGCCGCGAGGATTTCGTCGCCACCGAGCACCGCCAGCTGGCCTTCGCCGACCTGTGCCTGCCGCTGGGCCATGGCGAGGTAATGATGAAGCCGGTGGTGGAAGGCCGCGTGCTGCAGGCGCTGGAACTGCTGCCCGGCGACCGCGTGCTGGAAATCGGCACCGGCTCGGGCTTCCTCACCGCCTGCCTGGCCAGCCTGTCTGCCCAGGTCAGCAGCGTCGACATCCATGCCGATTTCACCGCGCTCGCCGCACGGCGCCTGCAGGCCGCCGGCATCGCCAATGTCAGCCTGGCCACCGGCGAGGCGGTCCACGAGTGGCAGCCCGATGGCCTGTTCGATGCGCTGGTGGTGACCGGGGCAGTACACGCGATCCCGCCACGCTGGCTGGCCTGGCTCAAGCCCGGCGCGCGCGCGCTGGTGATCCGTGGCCAGTCGCCGGTGCAACAGGCCACCTTGCTCACTCATGAAGGCGCCGGCCGCTATCGCGAAGAGACCCTGTTCGAAACCGACCTGCCCTACCTCACCCATGCCGAGCCGCCGCAACGGTTCGTGTTCTGACTTCGCCCCCGAATCGATCCCCACGAGGCACCCCATGCGTTTGAAGCTGCTCACTCTTGCCCTGGCCCTGGCCGCCGTCTCGCTGCCCGGCCACGGCGAGGATCTGCTCGATGCCTACCGCGAAGCGCGCACCAATGATCCGGTGCTGTCGCAGGCCGACGCCACCCGGCTGGCCACCGGCGAAGGGGTGAACCAGGCGCGCGCACTGCTGTTGCCGCAGATCGGCGCCAGCATGAGCCTCAACCAGACCAACGGCGGCAACCAGATCGGCCACAGCCGCTCGCGTTCGATCAACGGCACGCTCAGCCAGACCGTGCTCGACTTCAGCAAGTACGCCAACCTCAAGGCCGCCCATTCGGCGTCGAACGCGCAGGACGAGTTCTACCAGGCGGCGGCGCAGGATCTTTACGGGCGCGTGGCCGCGGCCTACTTCGGCGTGCTGACCAGCGAGGACGAACTGACCTACGCCAAGGCCAACGAGGACGCGTTCCGCCAGCAGTACGAGCAGTCCGACCAGCGCTTCAAGGTCGGCCTATCGGCGATCACCGACGTGTACCAGGCCAAGGCCTACTATGAGGCAGCGAAGTCGCAGACCATCGCCGCGCAGAACGCGCTGAACGATGCCCGCGAGGCGCTTACCCAGATCACCGGCAAGCCGACCGGCGACCTGAAGAAGCTGCGCGACGACCTGCCGATGCAGCCGCCGGTGCCAGCCGACCAGGACAGCTGGGTCAAGCAGGCGCTGGAAACCAACCCCAACCTGCTCGCCCAGAAAAACAACGTGGAAACCGCGCAGCACAACATCAGCGCCGCGCGTGCCGGGCATCTGCCGACGATCACCGCCGGCGTCAGCTACGGCAAGGGCGCCGGCTGGTCGGAAAGCAACGCCGCGGCCCGCTACCGCGACCCCTCCTCGACCACGATCGGGCTGACCCTGAACGTGCCGATCTTCTCCGGTGGCGCGACCCAGTCGCGCGTGCGCCAGTCGATCTACCAGCGCGATGCCGCCACCGATGCGCTGGAGTCGCAGCGCCGCCAGGTGGTGCGCGACACGCTCAATTACTACCGCTCGGTGATCGCCGGCATCGCCCAGGTGGAATCGGCCAAGGCCTCGGTGGATTCCGGCCAGAAGGCGCTCGAAGCCACCCGCGCCGGCTTCGAGGTGGGCACCCAGACAATGACCAACGTCTTGCTGGCGATCCAGACGCTGACCTCCTCGGAGAGCAGCTACTCGCAGGCCCGCCACCAATTCATCCTGAACAAGCTGCTGCTCAAGCAGACCGCCGGCACCGCCGACCTGAAGGACATCGAGGAAATCAACGCGCTGCTGCAATAAGCCGCCGCAGGTTGCCAGCAAAAACGGCCGGGGTCATGCCCGGCCGTTTTGTTTTCGCGCCGTCATTCCTGCAGCAGGATATCGATCAGCCGCATGACCCGCTGCACCGCGCCGCGCTCGCGCTCGAAGACGCTCTGCGCAGCCTGCCCCATGCGCGCGCGCTTCGCCGCATCGAGCAGCAGCTTCAGCGCGGCCGGCCCCAACCCCGCGGCGTCCGCCACGCGTTCGGCGCCGCCTTCCTCGATCAGGCTGCGGGTGATCTCCTCGAAGTTGAAGGTGTGCGGCCCCACCAGCACCGGCACCGACAGCGCCGCCGGCTCCAGCACGTTGTGGCCGCCGATCGGCACCAGGCTGCCGCCGACGAAGGCCAGGTCTGAGGCCGCGAAGAACGGCATCAACTGCCCCATCGCATCGATCACGAACACCTGGTGCGCGACCGACGGCACGCCTTCGAGGCTGCGCGTGGCGACCGTGAAGCCGAGGCTGCGCGCCGCATGCTCGACCAGCCTGAAGCGTTCCGGATGGCGCGGCGCCAGCAGCAGCAATGCGTCGGGCAGGCGCTGCAACACCTGCAGGTGCGCCTCCAGCACCGCCAGCTCCTCGCCTTCATGGGTGCTGGCCGCCATCCATACCGGTCGCCGCGGCCCCCAGTGCCCGCGCATCGTGGCGCCTTCGGCCACCGCGCCGTCGGGTATCGGCATGTCGAACTTCATGTTGCCGGTCACCAGCACCTGTTCCGGATCGGCGCCGAGCAGGCGGTAGCGCGCGGCGTCGGTGCGCGACTGCGCCGCGATCAGGCGCACGCAGCGCAGTGCCGAGCGCAGCAGCCCGCGCAGCGGCTTGTAGCCGCGCAGCGAGCGCTCCGACAGGCGCGCGTTGACGATCATCAGCGGAATGCCGCGCCGGCGGCAGGCGAAGTACAGGTTCGGCCATATCTCGGTTTCGACGATCAGCGCCAGCCGCGGCCGGATCTTCTTCAGGAAGCGGCCTACCGAGTACGGCAGGTCGTACGGCAGGTAGACGTGGAACACGCTGTCGCCGAACAGCTGCTGCACGCGCGCGGTGCCGGTCGGGGTGACCGTGGTGATCACCAGCGGCGCGTTCGGGTAGTCGCGTCGCAACGCCTTGATCAGCGGCTCGGCGGCATTCACCTCGCCTACCGACACCGCATGCACCCACAGGCTGCCGCTGAAGCCGGGCGGATCGAAGAAGCCGAAGCGTTCCGGCCAGCGCCGATGGTAGGGCCGCGAGCGCACCCCGCGCGCCAGCAGCCGCAGCACCAGCAGCGGCGTCACCAGGAACATCGCGAGGGTATAGAGGTAGCGCAACGTCACGGCCCGTCAGTCCAGCGCGGCAGTATACGAGAGCGGACGAGCGGGAACGGCACGCGGAGCCGAAGCATGCGGCACGCTGCCGCCCACCGTTCCCGTTTCCCCGCCTCCACTACAATGCGCACGATGCCCGGCATGCCCCGCCCCACCTTCACCCGTTCGCTGCTTGCACCGCGCCACTGGCCGGCATGGCTGGGCGTGGGCGCGATCTGGCTGATCGCGCGGCTGCCGCAGCGCGCGCTGATGTGGCTGGGCCGCCGGCTCGGCGCACTGGTGCCGCGAATCCCTTCCGAACGGCGGCACATCGCCGCGGCGAACATCGCGCTGTGCTTTCCCGAACTCGATGCCGCCGCGCGTGCCGCGCTGGTCGACGCGAACCTGCGCGACATCGGCCTGATGCTGGTGGAATTCGCGCTGGGCTGGATGGGCAGCGACCGCCGCATGGCCAGCATCCCGACCCGCATCGAGGGACTGGAACACCTCGAAGCGGCGCGTGCGCAGGGCAAGGGCGTACTGCTGGTCGGCGGGCACTTCTCGCACCTGGAGCTGTGCGCGCGGCTGGTCTCGCAGCGCATCCGCATCGCCGGCATGTACCGGCGGATGGACTCGGCCGTGTTCGAGTGGGCGGTGCTGCGCGCGCGACTGGACTACGCCGACGCGATGTTCGAGAAGGACGACCTGCGCGGCACCGTGAAGTACCTGCGCGGCGGCGGCACGCTGTGGTACGCGCCGGACCAGGACATGCGCAGCAAGGACACCGTGTTCGTGCCGTTCTTCGGCGTGCCGGCGGCCACCATCACCGCCACCCATCACCTGGCGCGGATGTCCGGCGCGCTGGTGATCCCGTTCTTCCATCGCCGCCTGCCCGACGGCGAGGGTTACGCGCTGCGCCTGGGCGCAGCGCTGGATGGCTTCCCCGGCACCGACGTGGTGGCCGACACCGCCCGCGTCAACGCCTGCATCGAACAGATGGTGCGCGAGGCGCCCGAGCAATACCTGTGGGTGCACAAGCGTTTCAAGACCCGCCCGCCCGGCGCCCCCGCGATCTACTGATCCCTCCGACAGCCGGGTGAAAGCCTGGCCCGCCGAAAATTGCGCCACTTCCGGGAACCGGGTCGACTCAGGCGACCCGCATCGCACCGGAGTGGCGACCTGGCGCAACCACCCCGATCCGCGACGACGGCAAGCCCCTCGGGGCCTGCGGCACGCCGGGCTGGAGTGGAACTGCGCGACGGCGCGTCACTCCCTTGCGCCGCACCGGCATCAGGAGCTGGAAAAGTGAATGACGACGCCGTGCAGGGCACACCCGCCGTACCCATCCTCATGTACCACAACATCGCGCACGCCCCGCGCGACCTGCGCGTGTACCGCAGCCTGTTCGTGAGCCCGGCCGCCTTCGCGCGGCAGATGTGGCTGCTGCGCCGGCTCGGCTACACCGGGCTGTCGATGTCGGCCGCCATGCCGTACCTGCAGGGCGAACGCCGCGGCCGCATCGCCGTCATCACGCTGGACGACGGCTACGCCGACAACCTGGACGCCGCCCTGCCGATCCTGCAGCGCCACGGCTTCAGCGCCACCTGCTACGTCGTCAGCGGCAGCATCGGGCGGTACAACCAGTGGGACGCCGAACGACTGGGCGTGCGCAAGCCGCTGATGTCGGCGGGGCAACTGCGCGACTGGCACCGCGGCGGCATGGAAGTCGGCGCGCACAGCCGCAGCCACCCCCGGCTGACGCAATGCGATGACGCGCAGCTGCACGACGAGATCCACGGCAGCAAGGCGACGCTGGAGGACCGCCTCGGCGCGCCCATCACGCAGTTCTGCTACCCGTATGGCGACGCCGACGACCGCGTGGCCGGCGTGGCGCGCGCGGCCGGCTTCGCCGCCGCGACCACCACCCGGCGCGGCCGGGCCCGCGCCGGCATGGACCTGTGGCAACTGCCGCGGGTGCAGGTGGCGCGCCACCACCTGCTGCCGCAGTTCGCCCTGCGGGTGCTGTCGCGCTATGAGGACCGCCGCGCGTGAAACTGCTCTTTGTCGGCACCAACCCCGAGAACACCGGGGCCGCCAGCCACTTCGTCGCCCTGGCGCAGGCGATGGCCGAGGCCGGGCATCAGGTCGATGCGGTGGTCTATCCCGATGGCCTGATCTGGCAGGGCTTGTCCCAGTCCGAAGTCCGCCGGTACGGGGCGAGATTCCGCAACGTGTTCGACCTGCGTGGCTATGTCGCCGTCATCAAGGCAGCGCGACAGCTGAAACCGGACTGGCTGGTGGGCAATTTCGGCAAGGAATACTGGCCGCTGATCCTGATCGGACGGCTGCTGCGCATTCCGGTAGCGCTGTTCCGGCACCGCACGCCGCCGATGAAACGCATTTCCGCGTGGCTGATCCCGCGCCTCGCGCAACGCTTCCTCGCCGTCTCGCAGCACGCGCGCCAGGCCTACCTGGATCGAGGCGTCCCGGGCTCCCTCGTGCGGGTGCTCTACAACCCGGTCAACACCGCGCAGTGCCGGCGCGACCCGCGCCAACGCCGCGCGATTCTGCACACGCTCGGCCTGGACGAGGACGTGATCGTGCTCGGCTACAGCGGCCGCATGCACCGCGGCAAGGGTATCTTCCCGCTGTTCGAAGCGGCCAGCGCGGCGATGGTGGAACAGCCGCGGCTGCATTGCCTGTGGCTGGGCGACGGCCCGGATGCGCCGGCCCTGCGCGCGCTAGCCGCCGCGGATGCGAGCGCGAGCCGGCACCACTTCCTGGGCTGGATCAACGACATCCATCCCTATTACAGCGCATTCTCCATGCTGGCCTTCCCGTCGATCGCCACGGAAACCTTCGGGCGGGTCTCGGTCGAGGCGCAGGCCGCCGGCGTTCCCGTACTGGGCAGCGACATCGGCGGGATTCCCGAGACGCTGCAAGCGGGCGTGACGGGCCTGCTGCTGCCACCGAGCGACGTGGCGGCGTGGCGCGAGGCGATCCTGAAGCTGTGCGATCCGGACCTGCTGGCGTCGATGGGCGCCGCTGCACACGACTACGTGCAACAGCATTTCAGCATGCCGGTGATCGCCGCCCAGTTCCTGCAGATACTGACCGGCGGTTGACCCCGCCGGGTCAGTGCCGCGGCCGCCGCCGCTCGTACAGCTTGGCGTATTTCAGGAACGTGTAGAACGCGTGGATGCGCGCCGCGATGAAACCGGCCCAGCCGGAACGCCAGTGTCCGCGCAGCACGTAATAACGCAGGAACGCCACCGTCGGATACGCCACCATGCGCAAGCGCAGCCAGCTCACCCGTCGCCCGGCCAGGTCGGCCTGTTGCAGGCTGGAGTAGCGGTTCGCCTTGGCCACGCGACCGGCGATGTCGGGCTCGCCATGATGGTCGATGACCACGTCGAGCACGCCCACCGGGCCATCCACCTGCACTTCCTCGTGCACTTCGTGGCCGCTCATGCGCGCGCGTTGCCGGTCGAACAGGCGCACGTAGTGGTTGAGCCGGCCGCGTCGCGACTGCCAGCGCCAGAACTGCCACTCGCGCCGCCACAACTGGTAACCCGCGTAGGCCGGCGCCAACAGCGCCTGTTGCAGATGCGCTGCGGCATCCGCGTCCAGTGATTCATCGGAATCCAGCAGCAGCACCCAGCGATGGCCGGCCAGGTCGATCGCCGCCTGCTTCTGCGCGCTGTAGCCGGCGAACGGCTGCGCGTGGATGCGCGCGCCATAGTGCGCGGCGATCGCCGTGGTGGCGTCGGTCGAGCCCGAATCCA
Organism: Rhodanobacter thiooxydans; assembly: GCF_030291135.1. Taxonomy (NCBI): domain Bacteria; kingdom Pseudomonadati; phylum Pseudomonadota; class Gammaproteobacteria; order Lysobacterales; family Rhodanobacteraceae; genus Rhodanobacter; species Rhodanobacter thiooxydans. The sequence continues at coordinate 3,089,936 of NZ_CP127409.1, forward strand.
GCACCACGATCTCGTCGGCCCAGCTCACCCCGCGCAGGCAGGCATCGAGCGTGCCGGCGCTGTTGAAGGTGGTCACCACCACCGACAGCAGCTCACGCCCCATCGTCGCCCTCCACGTACAACCCTGCGCACCACAGGCCGAGCAGCCAGGCGAACAGCAACCCCCACCACGCCGAATAGAACGCCAGGTGGGTGTTCAACGGAAACAGCATCACGCCCAGCGCCAGCGTGGCCGGAAACGCACGCGAGCGCGCCGCCGCACCGACCCGGCGCCACGCGCGCCACGCCAGCGCGACCGCGGCCAGCCACAGCGCGAGGCCGAGCGTGCCTGTTTCGGTCAGCACCTCCAACACCAGCTGGTGCGCGTGGCAGGCGCCTTCGCCCACGCCGCAGGCCTCGCCGGTGGCCACGAAGTGATCGTTCGCCGGCGCGTACTGCGGATACGCGTAGCGGAAGCCGCGCACGCCGACGCCGTTGACCGGGTGCGCCGCGAACATCCTGATGCTGGCGTGCCAGATGTCGAGCCGACCGCTGAGCGCGGTGTCGAGCGACTGGTCCGTGCCGTGCAGCACCAGCAAGGTGCGCTCCATGCGGTCGTGGAACCGCGTCGAGGCTTTCCAGGCGAGGCCGCCGGCCAGCGCCAACAGCACCGTTGCGATCACGCAGAATCCGGCGAAGCGCAGCGGCGAGCGCGCCTCGCGCCAGGCGAAGCCCAGCGCCACCAGCGCGTAGCACAGCCAGGCCGCGCGCGAACCGGCCAGCAGCACCGGGCCGAGTATCAGCACGAAGGCGAGCAGCAGGCCGGGCAGTCCCCAGCGTCGTTGTGCCGCCCACAACGCGAACGGCGACAGCACCGCCAGGGTCGGCCCCAGCTTGAGATTGTCCGCACCGAAGATGCCGGAAACACGCTCGGCCTCGGCATGTCCGCCCAGGCTCCAGCCGGTCAGCGCCTGCAGCCACGCATCCGCGCACCACAACGCCAGCACCCAGGCCACGGCCACGTACAGCGCCTGCAGTTTGTGCTCGCGGCGGATCGCGAAACAGGCGTACAGGCCCAGTGGCGCATAACGCAGCAAGGCGACCACCGTGCTCCAGCTCTTGCCCGGCCGGATCGCGTCGACGGCAGAGAGCAGCGCGGCCCCCACGTAGGCGGCCAGCAGCCACAGCAGCAGCTGTGCCCCGGGATGCTGGCGCAGTGCGTGCGGCTCGCGCGCGAACAACAGGATAACGCCGAGCAGGCACAATGCGGTGCCCAGTTCGGAACTGCGACCGAACGGCAGCAGTGCGACCACCAGCCAGAACGGCAACAGCGGGGAGCGCAGCGCGGCCTTGAACGAGGTGGTGAAGGAGTTCATGCGCGGACCGTGGCGAAGACGATCACGCATTGTAGGCGAGCACGTCCGCCCGCAGCGGTATCAGCCGGCGGTCACTTCGTCGTACAGCGCCAGCGTGGCCTGCTGCATGTCGACCAGGCGGTAGCTCTGCAGCGGCGAGATCGGCGGCGCCACCCGCAGCAACTCGGCGGCGCGCTCGACCAGCCGCTCGCGGTCGCCCGGCGGCACGCGGCCGGCCGGATACAGCTCGGCCAGCAATTCGCCGACGCCGCCGTGCGCATAGCCCAGCACCGGGCGGCACAACGACAGTGCCTCGATCACCGTGCGCCCGAACGATTCGGGCCGGTTCGACAGCTGCAGCACCAGCGCCGAGATCGCGTAGATGTCGCGCACGTCGTGGCGCGGCGGCGTCAGCACCACCTGCGAGCTCACTCCGCGCACGCGGATCAGCTCGCGCAGTTCGGCCACGTAGGCCTCGCGGCCGGGTTCGATCACGCCCAGCAGCAGCAGGCGCGCCTCGATGCCGCGGCGCTTCAGGTCGGCCAGCAGCTCGATCGCGTCGTGGTGCCCTTTCAGCCGGGTGCCACGGCCGGGCAGGGTCAGCAGCGGCGCACCGGTCAGTGCCGGGAACTCGGCGAAGAACGCCTTCTGCCAGGCATCGTCCGGCCGGTGCCCGTAGGGGAACGCCACCGGGTCGATGCCGCGCGGGATCACCCGCACCCGCCCCGGCTCCAGCCAGCGGTAATGGCTCAGCACGTAGTCGCGCAGGGTCTGCGAGACCGCCACCACACGCTCGCCGCGCAGCAGGATCGCGCTGTAGCGGCCCGGCGAATTGAGCCCGTGCACGGTGGTGACGAAATGCGGCCGTGGCGCCATCCCCTTCAGCGCCCACCAGCCCATCCAGGCCGGCAGCCGCGAACGGGCATGCACGATGTCCGGTTTCAGTTCACGCAGCACCCGGCGCAAGGCGCCAAGCCGGGCCAGCGTGCCCAGCGACTTGCGCCCCAGGTCCAGCGTGATGTGCTCGCTGCCCTCGGCCTGCAGCTGTTCGACCAACCGCCCGCCGGCCGAGATCACCACCGAGCGGTGGCCGGCCTGCACCAGCGCCCGCGCGATCTCCAGCGCCGAACGCTCCGCGCCACCGGACTGCAGCGCAGGGATCAGTTGGACCACAGTCAGCAGCTTGACGGGCACGGCAATGCTGGACATGAGCTCGGGGCTGGAGGCTTTCATTCTGTGAAGGCATGCAAAAATAATGCCGCCAGCGACCCGGGCGAGCCCGTGCGATCAGTCGCGCAGCACGTAATGTGCGCCACAGTAGGCACAGACTGTCTCGCCGCCGTCATCGACGATCGGCAGGTATACCCTCGGGTGCGAATTCCACAGCGCCATGCCGGGCATCGGGCAGGACAGCGGCAGGTCGGCGCGCGTCACTTCGTAACGATTTTCGGCATTTGCCGGCACCAGCGGCACCGCCGCGGAATGGGGGGACGACATCAGCAGACTCCGGACTGGACAGCAGGCCGCAAATGGTAGCAGGCTGCCGCCTTTCGTCGGGGGACGGTGCGGGCAAGGCGCGGGAGCAGAGCCCGGTCACGGCGACGGGAAAACCCACAGCGCCAACGGCAACCTGGCCCACGAGGCGCGCGGAACACCCAGTCGAAGTACGGCGAATAGGGCGTGGTGGCTGGCCAGCACCTCACGCTGAAGGCGTCGACGCGAAGGCGAACCGAGCCGATTCATCCGCCCATAAAAAAACCGCGCCGATGATGGCGCGGTTTTTTGTGGGTCACAGCAACTTTACTTGGCCGCGGCCTTCTTCGGCACCGAACCTTCGGTGGTGATGCGGATGACGAGCTCGTCGCTGACGTTCGGCACGTAGGCGCCGACGCCGAACTCCGAACGCTTGATGCTGGCGGTGGCGTCGAAGCCGATCGACGGCGCCTTGGTCATCGGGTGCGGGCCGATCTTGTTCAGCGTCGCGTCCAGCACCACCGGGCGGGTCACGCCGTGCACGGTGAGGTTGCCGGTAACCTTGAACTTGTTGCCGCCCAGCGGCTGCACTGCGGTGCTCTTGAAGGTCACCACCGGGTACTTATCGGCGTCGAGGAAGTCCGGCTTCTTCAGGTGTTCGTCCAGCGCCGGCACATGGGTATCGAGGTCGGCCAGCGGCAGGGTCACTTCCACGCTGGACCTGACCGGGTGCTGCTCGTCGAACACCACGGTGCCCTCGCCCAGACCCAAATTGGCGGTGGGGTTGGAGTAGCCGAAGTGGTTCCAGCTGAACAGGACCATCGTGTGGCTGGGGTCGAGCTTGTAGGTGACCGGGGCGGCCTGGACCGACACGGCGGCGCCGAGCAAGCCGGCAAGAACGAGATACTTCAATGCACGCATGGAAAGACTCCGTGGAAAATGGGGGCGGGAAAGTGGGGACGGGACGCGGGCTTCAGGCGATCGTGCAGGCTTCGCCGAAGGTCAGGCGGGGACTGCGCGGGAACAGGTTGCGGCTGGCATCGCCGTAACCAATGCTGATCAGGAAGTTCGACTTGACCGTGGTGCCTGCGAAGAACGCCGCATCCACGCCGGCATTGTCGAAGCCGGACATCGGACCGCAATCCAGCCCGACCGCCCGCGCCGCCAGCAGCAGGTAGGCGCCCTGCAGGGTGGCGTTGCGGAATGCGGTGGTGTCGATCAGCGGCTGGTTGCCGACGAACCAGCTCTTCGCGTCGGCGTGCGGGAACAGCTTCGGCAACTGCTCGTAGAACGCGTGGTCGGTGGCGACGATCGCGGTAACCGGCGCTTCCATGGTCTTGGCGCGATTGCCGTCGGACAGGAACGGCGCCAGCTTTGCCTTCGCCGCCGCCGACTTCACGAACACCACCCGCATCGGCGAGGAATTTGCGCTGGTCGGCCCGAACTTGGCCAGGTCGTAGAGCTGGTGCAACTGCTCGTCGCTCACCTCTTTCGGCAGCCACGCGTTGAAGGTGCGGGCATGGCGGAACAACTGGTCCAGACTGGCCTCGGAAAGCAACTCGCTCATCGGTATCCTCTGTGGAAAGACGCGCCGGCAATGACGCCATCCCGCCAGTTTATAGGTGGTCGCACGCGAACAGTCCACCCGCAAAGAGAACGTACAGTGCTCATTCCGGAAACAATGCCGCGACGCCAGCGCTCATGCTGAAGCTGCATGGTGAATGCTGGGTGATCACCGACAGCGCCGCCGGCAACCAGCGCCAGGCGTTGGCGCTGGCCGAATACCTGCAGCTGCCGCTGCGCCACCTGGTGCTGCAGCCGCGGGCGCCGTGGTCATGGCTGGCGCCGCGACTGGCATGGGGCGGTCGGCTGGCCCTGCCCGCACGCCAGCGCCAGCTGTTCGCGCCGCCGTGGCCAGCGGTGGCGATCGGTTGTGGTCGCGCCGCCGCCCTGTTCACCCGCTTGCTGCGCCAACTGGCCGACGGCCAGTGCCATACCGTGCAGATCCTGAACCCGCGGATCGACCCCGCGCTCTGGGACACGGTGATCGCACCCCGCCACGACCAGCTCGACGGCCCCAACGTGCTGCGTCCGCTCGGCTCGCTGAACTCGGTCGACGACGAGTGGCTGGCCGACGGCCGCGATGCCTGCCCCCAATTCACCGAACTGCTGCAGCCACGGGTCGGCGTGCTGCTTGGCGGGCCGCGCCAGGGCATCGCGCTGGGTGCGGATTACGCCCTGCGGCTGGTCGCGCGCCTGCTGGAACGCCACCGCCGCGAAGGCGGCAGCCTGCTGGTGCTGGGCTCGCGGCGCACCCCGCCCGCACTGGTCGAGATCTTCCGGCACGAACTGAAAGGCGTGCCGGGCCTGGTCTGGGCCGGCCCCGACGATGGCCGCAACCCCTACCCCGGCGTGCTCGGCTGGGCCGACCGCCTGGTGGTCACCCCTGACTCGGTGAACATGCTCTCGGAAGCCTGCGCCGTCGGCTGCCCGGTGGAAACCCTGGTCAGCGCGCCGCTGCCGCCGAAGCTCGCGCGTTTCCACCAGTCGCTGCGCGAAGCCGGCCTGCTGCACGACCTCGATGCGGCGTCCGGCCGGCAACCGCCGTTGCGGGAAACCGCCGCCATCGCGGCCATCCTGTGCGAACGGATCCGTGCCCGGCCGGGCGAATCATGAAGTTTCGCGCAGCCAGCGCAGCCAGCCAGACGCCAACAACGCACCCAGCTGCGGCGCCAGGGGCGCATGCAGGATCTCGGCGGACAGCGGCGCCGTGACCACCAGCCCGACGCAGGTGTCCCGTCCATCCTGCTTGGCGCGGTACAGGGCCAGATCCGCCAATTCGAGTGCCGCGTCGAAGCTGGTCTTGTCGACCTGCGTGGCCAGCGGATGCATGCTGAAACCGATCGAGCAGGTCAGCCGGATCCTGCCGCCGCGACCATTCGCGAATTCCTGTGCCGCAATGTCGTGACGCAGGCGCTCGGCGATGGCCATGACGCCGGCGGCATCGACATCCTTCAGCAGCAGCAGAAACTCCTCCCCGCCCCAGCGCACGGACATGTCGCTGCCACGCTGCGCCTTAATGAGCAGGCGACCCAGCTTGCGCAATACCTCATCGCCCACCGCGTGGCCGTAGTTGTCGTTGATCTGCTTGAAGTAGTCGACATCGATCTGCACCACGCCGGCGCAGGCTTCGCCGGAAAGCACCTCGGGCAGCCGCGCCAGCAGGTAACGCCGGTTGTGCAGCGCGGTCAGTGTATCGGTATGGCTTTCCTCGGCCAGCGCAAGGTTGGTCACGCGCAGGCGTTCAAGCGCGCGCACGAGCTGTTCGGTGCGCTGGTCGACCTCCGCCTCCAGCCATGCATTGCGCCGGCGTTGCCGACGCATGCTCCAGCGGACCAGCAGGAACAGGGCCAGGCACAGCAGCAGGATCGCCGCCACCCGAACCGACACGCGTTCATGCCAGTACGGCCGGACCTGGATCGCCAGATCCGCCTCGGGACCGAAGTCGGGGGCGCTGGGAAGTGCGGCGGCGACACGGAAACGGTAGTGGCCCGGCGGCAGGTGCGTGTAGTACACGACGCGCCGGGCGCCGGCGTCCTGCCAGTCCGCGTCGTAGCCTTCCAGCTTGTAGCGGAACCGCAGCGCACCCACGCGCAGGTAGGGCGCGGTGTAATAAACCGCCAGGTCGCGTGCGCCCTGGCGCAGGTCGAATGGCTGGCCCGGAAACTGCCGGTCGCCATGCTCGATGGACTCGATCATCGCCTGCGGCGGCTTCGGCTGCTTGTCGAGCGCACGCGTGTCCAGCCTGAGCGCGCCATCCGTCGTGCTGTACCAGATCGCATCACCATCGATCAGGCTGCGCGAACCGGCACCACCGTTGCAGCAGCGCGTATTGTGCAGGGCGGTGGCGCGTTCTTCGCCGGCCAGCAGCTGCGGCATCACCCGGCGTGGCGGCGAACCCGGCAACGGCAGTTGCGCCAGCGGCAGCCGCCAGGCACCGGCGATCGAACCGACGTAGAGGTCGCCATCGAGGACATCGAGCGTCCAGGCGTTGTCACTGGGCAGGCCATCCCGCTGGCCGGTCATGCGCAATCGCCCGTCCTGCATCACGCCGATGCCGGCATCCGTGGTGGCAATGCCGAGCATGCCTGGTTTCAGCATGACCACGCGGGTGACGAAGTGGCCACGCAGCGGCGCCGCCCACGCCGGATCCTCCACCCGGCCATGGCGCAGTTCGCGCACGCCATCCTCGGTGCCCAGGTACAGATGATCCGCCGCCAGCGGCAGGATCCAGCGGATGATCGAGGCGGCAGCCGTGGCAGCCGGATCGGCCCGGCTCAAGCTGCCCTGCTGCAAGCGGTACAGGCCGCCGGAAGTGCCGATCCAGAAGTCGTCGTCGGCCACCTCGCGGATGTCGTTGATCTGCCGGCCGTCCAGGGCGGACAGGGCCGGCGGGGTGACATTCCTGCCCCGCTCGTAGACGGCGACACCCGCGCGCGTGCCGACCCATAGCCGGCCCCGGCGGTCGTAGTACAGCTCATAGGCCGAAGGATTCGGCAGCGCGCTGCCGGGGATCAACGGCTGCGCGCGCTTGCCGTCGAAAGTCTCCACGTCCGAATTGGTGCCGAACACGATCTTCCCGTCCGGCGCCCGCACGATGCTCCACACCAGGGAATCGAGCACGCCGTCGCGGGTCGACACGCTTCGCGTCCAGCCATTCCAGGCCCGGTACAAGCCGCCGATCTGGGTACCCATCCACAGGTTGCCGGCGCGATCCTCGTGCAGTGCCCGGACCCACGGGTGGCGCGCGATGTCGCTGTCGGCCACCCGTTCCAGCGTCGCGTCGGGCAACCGTCGATAAAGAGCCTGCACGGTACTGATCCACAAGGTCCCGTCGCGATCGGTCAGCAGGCTTTCGATCGACGCGGTATCGAGTTCGGGGCTCAATCCGGCCGGAACGATGCGATCTCCGTCCACACGCATCAGTCCGACCTGCGTGCCCAGCCATACGCTGCCACGGACCAGTGCCATGTGGTTGATGAGCACGGGCCGGTGGTCGGCGCGAGTCGGCTGCATGCACGTCATCGCCGGCGGATCGATTGCGGGATCGAGACGGCACAGGTGGCCGGACCCGCCGACCCACAGCACCTTGCCATCGCGCAACAAGCTGAAGGCCGCTCCGGCATAGCCGGCCAGCGGGGTGATCCTGTCGTTGTGCAGCTGCGCCAGGCCGTGCGAGGTGGCCAGCAGCGGCGTGCCGTCACCGGCATCCGTGATCGCATTGACCGCGTCACCATCCCAGGCCGTGAAGTGGCCGTCGCGTTCGCGCAACAGGCCGCGGGCGCCGCCAAACCAGACCTGCCCCTGCGGGTCGGCCCATGCCGCGGAGAGCATGCTGGTGTCGACACCGGTGCTGGCCCGGTCGAACGTGGTGAAATGCGTGCCGTCGAAACGCGCCACGGCGGCCTGCGTGCTGAGCCACAGGAAACCAGCCCGGTCCTCCGCCATGCCCAGCACGGTGATCTGCGGCAGGCCCTGCTCGACGCTCCAGTGATCGACGACGAACGTGTGGAACGGTGTGTGCGGATCCATCGCCGCCGCCGGTCGTACCCCGGACATGCAGACCGTGATCATGAGCAGGATCGTGTAACGTCCCCGTGCCATGCTCCCCCTTGCCCTGACGTCAGCCTTCCGCTGGTTGCCCGGACTTGCAGACCGCCCCGGCTTCGCTAGCTGGCAAGGTATCAGAAAGCGCGCCGGCGATACCGGCCGATCGACGCCCGGCTGGACCCGCTGGCCGACGGCACCAAGGCCGGGACTGATCCGTGGCCATCGCCGGCCACGCCGCTCACGCCGCCGACCCCGCCCCGGAGTCGCCGGATGCATCGAACGCGAACCCCAGCGCAGCGGTGATCTCGCGCACGCTGCCGCACAGCTGCTCCAGTTCCGCATCGCGCGGCGCGACGCGCGAACGCAGGTCGAGCGTGCAGGCCAGTGCGCGCTGCAGCAGGTCGGCGTGGGCCACGGCGAGAATGGCCGCCTGGTTGCTGTCGAGCAGACCGGCGGCGCGGCAGGCCTCGATCAGGCCGGCGTTCGCGGTGACGCCGAGCAGGGCCGGCTGCCCGGCCGCGTGCGCCAGCACCAGCCCCTGCAGTGCGAACTCGATGTCGAGCAGGCCGCCATGGCCTTGCTTGAGGTCGAAGCGGAGCTCGTCGGAGCGGTCGCGCTCGGCGCGCCAGCGCTGGCGCATGCTGCCGACCTCGGCCAGTACGGTGGCGCGCTCGCGCGGCACCGCCAGGATCGCGCGGCGGACCCCGGCCAGTTCGGCGTTCAGCGCTCCATCGCCGGCCACCGGCCGTGCACGCAGCAGCGCCTGGTGTTCCCAGGTCCACGCCCGGCCCTGCTGGTAGGCCACGAAGGCGTCCAGGCTGCCGACCAGCAGGCCCTTGGAACCGTCCGGGCGCAGGCGCGTATCGACTTCGTACAGGCGGCCGCCGCGGGTCAGCACGGTGAGCCAGTTCATCACCCGTTGGGCCAGGCGCTGGTACCAGCGCGAGCCCTCGAGCGGCCGCGCACCGTCGCTCATCGCCTGTGCGCGGCGGCCGTCGTAGACGAACACCAGATCGAGGTCGGAGGCGAAGCCGAGCTCCTCGCCGCCGAGGCTGCCGTAACCCAGTACCGAAAAACCCGAACCGGCACCGGGCAAACGACCGTGTTGCGCCACCAGCTCGCGCTCGGCCAGCGCCAGCACCGCCGCGACCACCGACTCGGCCAGCGCGGCCAGCCGGCGCGCGGTGGCCACTGCGTCGGCGCGGCCGTCGTTGAACGCCAGGCCCAGCCGGAACGCGGTGGAGGCCTTGAACTCGTTGATCCGCTCCAGCTCCGCTTCGGCCTCGCGCTCCTCCAGCGTGCCCAGTACGCGGGCGATCTCGGCGGTGATGTCGGCGCGCCTGAACGGCAATTGGTCGATGCGCGGGTCGAGCACGTCATCCAGCAGCAGCGGCTGCGCAATGACGCGCTCGGCCAGGAACGCGCTGTCGGCGAACAGCCGCACCAGCCGCCGTCGCGCCGCCGGCTGCTCTTCCAGCAGGGCCAGATAGGACGAACGCCGCGCCACCGCCTGCATCAACCGGCACAGGCGCAGCAGGCTGGCCACCGGCGCCGCGGTGGCGCGGGCGACGTCGAACAGTTGCGGCATCAGGTGGTCGAGCCGCTCGCGCGAGCGCGGCGACATGGCGCGCACCGCCGCGGCTTGCGGCAATTTCAGCAAGGCATCGGCCAGCTCGGCGCCGGGCGCGAAGCCGGAGGCTTCCAGCGTGGCGGCGTCCAGCGATTCGTCGCAGGCGCGCTGCCACAGCAGTTTGTCGGCGGCCGGCACGCGGGCCGCGCGGCCGCCCTGCGGCATCAGCACGGCGGCGAATTCCTCGCTGACCACCGCGCGCTGTTTCGCCAGGGCCGCCTGCAGGCTGTCCCAATCGGGATGGTCGAGGCTCAGCGCGATGCGCTCGCGGCTCAGTGTATCGGCGGGGATGTCGTGGGTTTGTGCGTCGCGCAGCATCTGCACGCGGTTCTCGACCCGGCGCAGCAGCACGTAGGCCTCGCGCAGCATGCGCGCGCGCGCCGCGCCGATGTGGCCGCGCGCCTCGCAGGCGGTCAACGCACCCAGCAGGCCGCGCACGCGCAGGGACGGTTCGCGGCCGCCGCGGATCAGCTGGGTCAGCTGCACGATGAACTCGATCTCGCGGATGCCGCCGGGGCCAAGCTTGAGGTTGTCGGCGAGATCCTTGCGCGCCACTTCCGCGTCGATCAGCGCCTTCATCTCGCGCAGCCCGGCGAACGCGGTGTAGTCGAGGTACTTGCGGTAGACGAACGGGCGCAGCAGCTCCTGCAGCTGCTTGCCGGCGGCGCGGTCGCCGGCGACCGGGCGCGCCTTGATCCACGCGTAGCGTTCCCAGTCGCGGCCCTCGCTCTGGTAGTACTGCTCCATCGCGGCGAACGACAGCGCCAGCCGGCCGGCGTTGCCGAACGGGCGCAGGCGCAGGTCGACCCGCGCGCAGATGCCGTCCATGGTCGGCTCGTTCAGCAGGCGCACCAGCTGGCGGCCGAGCCGCACGAAGTACTCGCTGTTGTCGAGCGGGCGCGCGCCGTCGGTCTGGCCACCCTGCGGATAGGCGAACACCAGGTCGATGTCGGAGGAGAAGTTCAGCTCGCTGCCGCCGAGCTTGCCGAAGCCGATCACCAGCAACCGCTGCAGCGCGCCATCGGCAGCGCGGCCGTGGCCATAGCGCGAGGCCAGCGCGCGTTCGGACCAGCCCAGCGCGGCCTCCAGCAGCGCCTCGTACAGCACGCTGGTGGCGGACAGCGTTTCCGGCAGTTCGTCCAGGGCGTTGACGTCGCGGAACACCAGCCGCAGCGCCTCGGCATGGCGGAAGCGGCGCAACGCCGCCATGCAGGCGGCCTCGTCGTCCGGCAGCTTCAGCGCGTCGATGCGCGCGCTGGCGTCGCTGCCCGAGCGCAGCCGTTCCAGCCCGGCCGGCGCCAGCAGCTGCGGCTGGCGGCACCACACGTCGAAGGCGAAGTCGCTGGCCAGCAGGGTGCGGCGGATCCGCTCGGCCACGCCGGCGTCGTCGTGCAGCGGCACGCCGGCAGCACGGCAGCGGGCGGCCAGTTCGCCGTAGCGGTCGTCGATCAGCGCGCGCAGCGCGGTGGATTCCGGGTGGGTCATCCAGCCATTGTGCCGCACGGAGAGCGGTTGCCGGCAGCCGGCCGGCAACCCGTGACGCCAGCTTGAACAAGCCGCGTGCAAGCCCGAAACTCGCCGGCCACGCCTATCCGCGGTTCATCTCGATGTCATTACATTGACAAGTCCAACCCATGACAGTAACCACGGAACTGCCATGCCCCTGAATTCCGCCAACCCGTCCACACGCTGGCGCGTCATCGTCCCCCGCGTCGTGCTGCTGCTGTTGCTGGCGCTGGTCTTCGTGCTGCTGACCGGGCTGCTGGATGGCGGCGTCGGGGTGACCCCGCTGCGCCTGTTCGACCAGGCCCGCTACCCGCTGGCCAACGCCTGGCCGGGCCTGCTGCTGGCCGGCGTGCTGCTGGCGATCAGCCGGCGCGCGCTGCTGTCGTTCGCGCTGGCGTTCCTGCTGCAGGGGCTGCTGTACGCGGTGAACGTGCTGAAGGTGGCGAACCTCGGCACGCCGCTGCTGCCGGACGATTTCCGCATCGTCGGCCAGTTGCGCAAGGGCGGCATGCACATCCTGTCCGGCTACCTGCCGCACAGCCCGTGGCCATACCTGGGCCTGTTCGCCGCGGTGGCGCTGATTGTCGCGGCATGGCGGCTGGAACCGCCGCTGTTTGCGCGCCGCACACGCGGCGCACGCCTGCTCGGCGGCAGCCTGCTGGTGCTGGCGCTGGCCAGCATGCTGACCGGCCTGCCCGCCTGGGCGAAGGTCTACAACGCGAAGACGCTGTGGCTGGAACCGTGGTCGGCGATTTCCACCACCACCCATTCCGGCCTGGTCAGCTCGCTGATGCTGTTCCACCTGCACTACGGCCAGGGCCAGCGCAAGCCGGATCGCGCCGCGGCCATGAAGCTGATCGAGCAGTCCGCGCCGGCCCTGCTGCAGTCGATGCAGGCGCCGACCGCCGCCGGCGAACTGCCGGACATCGTGGTGGTGCAGAGCGAGTCGTTCTTCGACCCCGCCATCATGCGCGGCTACGAGCACAGCAGCTTCACGCCGAACCTGCGCCGGCTCGCCGCGCACGGCACCAGCGGCAAGCTGCATGTGCCGACCTTCGGCGGCGGCACCATCCGCACCGAGTTCGAATTCCTCACCGGCCTGTCGCTGCGCTATTTCGACAACCTGCAATTCCCCTACCTGCAGATGAGCCACAAGGCACTGCCGGGGCTGGTGCGCACGCTCAGCCGGCACGGCTACGCCACGCTGGCACTGCACGGCAACGACCCGGCGTTCTGGAACCGCACCACCGCGTTCAAGGCGATCGGCTTCGACCGCTTCGTGTCGCAGGCGTCGTTCCCGCCCGGCGCGGCAAACGACGGCAAGTACATGGCCGACAGCGCGATGACCGACGAGATCCTGACCCAGCTGAAGGACGATGGCCCGCCGCAGTTCATCTTCGCCATCAGCATCGAGGCGCACGGCCCGTACGACGTCGAGCCGGCCCACATCGCCGAACGCGACGCGATCCCGGTGCCCGCCGGCATTGATGGCCGCGACAAGCGGGAACTGCAGACCTACCTCTACCACCTCCAGCACGCCGACGCCGAGCTCGGCCGGCTGGTGAAGCTGCTGGCCCAGCGCCAGCGCCCCAGCGTGGTGCTGTTCTACGGCGACCACCTGCCGGCGCTGAGCAACAGCTACCAGACCACCGGCTTCGTCGACGGCGGTGACATGCTGGGTCAGGCCGGTGTGTGGCTGCTGGTCGACCCGAAGCACCCGGGCAAGCGCAGCATCGTCGACACCGCCTCCTGGCTGCTGCCCGGCAAACTGCTGGCGCACGTCGGCATCCACGATGACCCGTACTTCGCGCTGACCGCACTGGTCGGCCCGCCACTGGCCGCGCTCACCGAAGCCCCCGGCGCCCCACCGTTGCCTGAAGACGACGCCCAGCAGCAACTCGACCACGCCATGGCCAGCATCGACCAGCTGCGCATGAACGGCAAGCTGGACAAGCTGTTGCCGCAGCCAGCGGCGGCGTCACCCGGTCATATCGCCCAGCACGACGCATCGCCGGTACCGCTGCCCGCATCCGCCACGCGATGAGCGGACAGCTCCGGCCCTCGCGCCGGGGTGCCGTTCAGCGAACTGTCCGGCAACTGAAGGCCGCGGCGCCGAATTCAGACGACAGTCGGGAAGCAACTTCTAGTTTCGACGTGTCCGTGGGACAGCGCACAGCGCGCCTCGCGGCATTCCCCAATCGTGGAGGTCAATACCATGCGCAAGACCATGCTTTCCGCCCTCGTCCTCGGTGCCAGCGTATTCACCGCGTCCGCCTTCGCCCAGGCCAACCTCGGCGGCGCCGCCCGGGTCGATGCCGGCGTCCATGCCGGCGTCGCCGCACCCGGTGCCATGCACGCCGCCGACCAGGCCACCACCCAGACCGAACGGACCCTGCATCGCAGCAGTTCCCACGTGAAGCACCATGCCCGCAAGGCCGTCGACAAGACCCGCTCAACCGTCAATGACAACGCCAATAGCCACGCCAACGTGAATGCCAATGGCACCATCGGCGCCGACGCCGGCGACTCGCACGCCGACGCCAACGCCAATGTCGACAGCGGTGCCGGCCTCGACACCGCCGCCACCGCCGGCAAGGCCGGCGACATGGGCCAGGGCGTGGGCGGCGAGGTGCGCGACGCCGCCCACTCGGCGATCCAGTCCAGCGACCGCGCGGCTGGCTCGGTCGGCGATGCGGTGAAGGGTATCAACGCCAGCGGCAACGCCGGCGTCAGTGGCAGCGCGAACGCCCACGGCCACTGAGCCGGCCAGCACCGTCCGGGCCTGTCGTCCGGACCGGCAACACAAAAAAGAAAACCCCGCCTAGGCGGGGTTTTCTTTGGTCGTGCCCTGGATACGGGCTTAGAAATCCATGCCGCCCATGCCACCCATGCCGCCGCCCATGCCGCCACCGCCGTGGCTGTGGCCTTCGTCCTTCTTCGGCAGCTCGGCGACGATCGCCTCGGTGGTGATCGCCAGGCCGGCGACCGACGCGGCGTGCTGCAGGGCCGTGCGGGTCACCTTGGTCGGGTCCAGGATACCCATCTCGACCATGTCGCCGAACTCGCCGCTGGCGGCGTTGTAGCCGAAGTTGCCCTTGCCTTCCTTGACCTTGTTGAGGATCACGGACGGCTCTTCGCCGGCGTTGGCGACGATCGCGCGCAGCGGCGCTTCCAGCGCGCGACGGGTGATCGCGATGCCCAGGTCCTGGTCGGTGTTGTCGCCCTTCAGGCCTTCGACCGCCTTCAGCGCGCGGATCAGCGCGACGCCGCCGCCCGGCACCACGCCTTCTTCGACGGCCGCACGGGTCGCGTGCAGGGCGTCTTCGACGCGGGCCTTCTTTTCCTTCATCTCGACTTCCGTCGCGGCGCCGACCTTGATCACGGCCACGCCGCCGGCCAGCTTGGCCACGCGCTCCTGCAGCTTCTCGCGGTCGTAGTCGGAGGAGGTCTCCTCGATCTGCGCCTTGATCTGGCCGATGCGCGACTGGATGCGCTCGGCTTCGCCGGCGCCGTCGATGATGGTGGTGTTTTCCTTGGTGATCACCACGCGCTTGGCGCGGCCCAGGTCACCGATGGTGGTCTTCTCCAGTGACAGACCGACTTCCTCGGACACGACCTGGCCATTGGTGAGGATCGCGATGTCTTCCAGGATCGCCTTGCGACGGTCGCCGAAGCCCGGCGCCTTGACGGCGGCGACCTTGACGATGCCGCGGATGGTGTTGACCACCAGGGTGGCCAGCGCCTCGCCCTCGACTTCCTCGGCGACGATCAGCAGCGGCTTGCCGGCCTTGGCGACGGCTTCCAGCACCGGCAGCAGCTCGCGCACGTTCGACACTTTCTTGTCATGGATCAGGATGTACGGGTCGTCCAGCTCGACCTGCTGGCTCTGCTGGTTGTTGATGAAGTACGGCGACAGGTAGCCGCGGTCGAACTGCATGCCCTCGACCACGTCGAGTTCATTGTCCAGGCCCGAGCCTTCCTCGACCGTGATCACGCCTTCCTTGCCGACCTTCTTCATCGCGGTGGCGATGATGTCGCCGATGTTGGTATCGGAGTTGGCCGAGATGGTGCCGACCTGGGCGATTTCCTTGTCGTTCGCGGTGGGGTTGGACAGCTTCTTCAGCTCGCCCACGGCGGCGATCACCGCCTTGTCGATGCCGCGCTTCAGGTCCATCGGGTTGATGCCCGCGGCGACGGCCTTCAGGCCTTCCTGGATGAACGCCTGCGCCAGCACGGTGGCGGTGGTGGTGCCATCACCGGCGACGTCGGAGGTCTTGGAGGCGGCTTCCTTGACGATCTGCGCGCCGAGGTTCTCGTACTTGTCGGCCAGCTCGATCTCCTTGGCGACGGACACGCCGTCCTTGGTGATCGTGGGGGCGCCGAAGCTCTTCTCGAGCACGACGTTGCGGCCCTTCGGGCCCAGCGTGACCTTGACGGCATTGGCGAGCGTGTTCACGCCCTTGAGGATGCGCGAACGGGCGTCTTCGCCGAAACGGACTTCTTTAGCGGACATAAAATTTTTCCTTGAAAAATTTTTAATAAGTAATGGGAAACGTCACGAAAGAGCTACAGGAAGGAGCCAAAGGCGACTGGCGTGCGCGGTTTTGAATTTCACTCGCGCTCAGACAATCAGGCCCCCCATCAGCCCTCGATCACCGCCACGATGTCGTCTTCCTTCAGGAAGACCAGCTCTTCGCCGTCGATCTTGATTTCCTGGCCGGCGTACTTGCCGAACAGCACCACGTCGCCGGCCTTCAGCGACATCGGGCGCACCTTGCCGTCGCTCATGATCAGGCCGGTGCCGGCGGCGACGACCTTGCCGCGGGTCGGCTTCTCGGTGGCGCTGTCGGGGATGACGATGCCGCCGGCGGAAACGCGCTCTTCTTCTAGACGCTTGACGATGACGCGATCATGCAACGGACGCAGTGTGCTCATGGACGACTCCAGCTGACTTAGGTTGTTGATGAACAAGGCTTTCAAGACCCGGACCGGCGATCCTGTTAGCACTCGAAGTAAATGAGTGCCAATTTTACGGGTATGTGACCCCGCTGCAAGAGATCTTTGTACGGGGGATGCAACAGCTAATTGGGCGAACCAGCCGGCGTTTCAAGGGCGCGCCGCAAAATCGCCTGCAGCCAGCGCAGCCGGCGCGACCCGGGTACGCTTCGACCATGACCCCGACCGACCCTGCCACCGTCCTGCTTTGCCATTGCAGCTGCCCGGACGCCGCCAGCGCCCAGGCCATCGCCGAGGCGCTGGTCGGCGAGCGGCTGGCCGCCTGCGTCAACCGCCTGCCCGCCGTCCATTCCACCTATCGCTGGCAGGGCGTCGTGACATGCGACAGCGAGGAGCTGCTGCTGATCAAGACCACCGCCGGGCGCTTCGACGCGCTGAAAACCCGCCTGCTCGAACTGCACCCGTACGAACTGCCCGAATTGATCGCGGTGCCGGTGCAGCGCGGCCACACGGCCTACCTGGACTGGGTGCGCGCGGCGACCGGCGGGACGACGCAAGACTGCTGACAGCCCTTGTCAGTGGCAGGGCGTCAGACTGTGCCCTCCCCACTTCGCCCTCCCTGAAATGAAGAAGACCGACTACGCCGTGCTGCTGTCGCTGGGCGCTCTGTGGGGCGGCTCGTTCCTGTTCATGCGGCTGGGTGCCGGCGCCTTCGGCGCGCTGCCGCTGGCCGGGTTACGCGCGATCGGCGCGGCGCTGTGCTTCCTGCCGCTGCTGGCCTCGCGCGCGCGGCTCGCCGAATGGCGGGCGCACTGGCGACCGATCGCCGTGGTCGGGCTGACCAACTCGGCGCTGCCGTTCGTGCTGTTCACCTTCGCCACGCGCAGCCTGCCGGCGGGCCTGGCCTCGATCATCGACGGCATGACGCCGATGTTCGCCGCGCTGATCGGCTGGCTGTGGCTGGGCCAGCGGCTGGATGCCTGGCGCGGCGCCGGGCTGGCGATCGGCTTCGCCGGCGTCATCTGGCTAGCCGAGGGCAGCCTCGCGTTGGGGCCGGGCGCGGGCGTGGCGCTGCTAGCCTGCGTGGCCGCCACCGTGCTGTACGGCTATGCGGTGCATTACACCCACCTGCGGCTGGCGGGGGTGACACCGCTGGTGGTGACGGTCGGCAGCCATATGGTCGCCGCGGGGCTGCTGTTGCCGACGACGCTGCTGGCGTGGCCGGCACAGGCACCGCCGCTGCAGGCATGGCTGGCCGCCGCGGGGCTGGCCGTGCTGTGCACGGCGCTGGCCTATGTGATGTTCTTCTGGGTGCTGGCGCGGGTCGGCGCGACGCGCATCATGGTGATTCCCTACCTGATCCCGGCGTTCGGCGTGCTGTGGGGCGCGCTGCTGCTCGGCGAGCCGGTGAGCACCCGTATGCTCGGCGGCTGCGCGGTGATCCTGCTGGGCACCGCGCTCACCACCGGACTGGTGCGCAGGCGCCACGTGGTGCCCTCACTGGCGATTGAGGAGGCATAAGGCCGCAAGGAACGGAAGCGCGATCGGCATGGTCCATAATGGCTGTCCTGCCGTTGTGCCACTGGAATCGCGATGCGCCTGATCACCGGCCGCCTGGCCGCCCGCCTGCCCGCACTGGTCCTGCTGCTGCTCGGCCTGCTGTGCGCCGTGCCCGCGTCGGCACAGGACACGGAAAGCCTGCTGCCAGTCACCGAGGCGTACAAGCTGAGCACCGACACCGCCACGCCCGGCGTGCTGAAGCTGCACTGGACAATCGCGCCGGACTACTACCTCTACCGCGGCCGCATGAAGTTCAAGGGTGGCGACGGCGTCACCCTCGGCGAAGCGCAGCTGCCTGACGGCGAGAAACACCACGACGAATACCTCGGCGACGTGGAGACCTACCACCACGGCGTCGACGCCAGCATTCCGTACACCATCGCCGCCGGCACCACGCGGCTGCAGTTGAGCGTGCAGTACCAGGGCTGCCACGAGGTCGACCCGAAGATCTGCTACCCGCCGCATACCGAGAAGCTGGACCTACCGCTGCCGGCCAATGCCGGCGTCGCGACGACGCCAGCGACCGGCAGCGCACTGGGCGCGGCGCTGAACCGGCTCGGCAGCAACGCAGGCGTCGCCACGACCGGTGCGCCGCTGCCGGCCGAGCAGGCGTTCCGCTTCGAGGCGCTGGCGCAGGGACCGGGGCAATTGCTGCTGCGCTGGACGATGCCAAAGGGCTACTACCTGTACCGTGACCAGACCACGCTGAAGCTCAAGGATGCCGCCGGTCTCACGCTGCATCCCGCATGGCCGGCCGGTACCGCGCACCACGACGAACACTACGGTGACGTCACCGTGTACTTCGACCAGGTCGAACTACCGGTGACACTGGAAGGCGACCTGGCCGGGCGCAAGCAGCTCACCCTGCAGGCGAGCTTCCAGGGCTGCCAGGACGGCGGCCTGTGCTATCCGCTGATGACGCGCGCGGTGGAGATCGACCTGAACAGCGGTGCGGCAACATCCGGCACGCCGGCGCCGGAGCTGCCACCAGCCGATCTCGCCGGCGGCCCGCTGCAGGTCAGCCTGCTCGCCGCGCTGCTGCTGGCGCTGGGTGGTGGCCTGGTGCTGAACCTGATGCCGTGCGTGCTGCCGGTGCTGTCGATCAAGGCGGTCAGCGTGCTGGAAAGCGGCGACAGCCAAGCCACCGCGCGCCGGCATGCCCTGTTCTATACCGCCGGCGTGTTGTGCAGCTTCGCCGCGCTGGGGCTGGGCATCCTTGCGCTGCGCGCAGCCGGTCATGCGCTGGGCTGGGGTTCGCAGCTGCAGCAGCCGCTGCTGGTCGGCGCACTGGCCTGCGTGATGCTGGCGGTGGGCCTGTCGATGTCCGGCGTGGTGCAGTTCGGCGCCTCGCTGGGCAATACCGGCGCGAATCTGGCCAACCGTTCCGGCCCGGCCGGCGACTTCTTCACCGGCGTGCTGGCGGTGGTGGTGGCCAGCCCGTGCACCGCGCCATTCATGGGCAGCGCGCTGGCGTATGCGTTCGCCGCGCCGATGCTGTCCGCGCTGGGGGTGTTCCTGGCGCTGGGCGTGGGGCTGGCGCTGCCGTTCCTGGCGATCGGTTTCGTGCCCGCGCTGGCGCGCCTGCTGCCGAAGCCGGGGCGCTGGATGGAAACGCTGAAGCAGGTGCTGGCCTTCCCGATGTATCTCACCGCCGCCTGGCTGGTGTGGGTGCTGGCGAACCAGCGCGGCGCTGATGCGGTCGGCCTGGTGCTGGTGGCGATGGTGCTGCTGGCGATGACGCTGTGGTGGTTCGAGCGCAGCCGCTCGCGCGGCATGCCCAGCAAGATTGCGGTGGCGGTGCTGGCGCTCGCCACACTGGTGCCGATGTACCTGCTCGCCCACGTGCCGCCACCGTCGGCGGCCACCACGGCCGAGCAAGGCGTGGTCGCCTACAGCCCGCAGAAGCTCGCCGAACTGCGCGCGGCCGGCACGCCCGTTTTTGTCGACATGACCGCCGACTGGTGCGTCACCTGCAAGGCGAACGAGCACGCGGTGCTGGGCACGCAGGCGTTCCGCGACCTGCTGCAGCGCACCGGCGCGGTCTACATGAAGGGCGACTGGACCGACGTCAACCCGACCATCAGCGCGTTCCTGCAGCAATACCATTCGCCCGGCGTGCCGCTGTACGTGGTGTTCCCGAAAAACGGCGGTCCCGGCAAGCAGTTGTCCACCGTGCTGACCCGCTCGATCGTCGAGCAGGCGCTGACGGAAGCGGCGCGCTGATGTTGAGTCGCAGCAACTGGCTGATCCTCGGCCTGGCGGTACTGGCCGCCGCGCTCGGCGGCTATGCGCAACACCGCCGCCAGCAGCCGGCGCCAACAGATACGGCTGCGATCGGCCAGCCGCTGCCGGCGATCAGCCTGCCCGACCTCGACGGCAAGCTGCATCTGCTGAGTGATTATCGCGGCCGCCGGGTATTGCTGAATTTCTGGGCCAGCTGGTGCGTGCCCTGCCTGGCCGAAATGCCGGCACTGGCACTGGCGCAGGGAAAGTTCGGCGAAAACGCACCGATCGTGGTCGGTATTGCAATGGATGAACCCGTTCACGTTCGGACCTTTTTGGCCGCACATCCGGTGAATTACCCGATCTTGATCGGCCAGATGGGCCCGCCAAGTACTTCGTTGCAACTGGGCAATATCCGTCAGGTGCTCCCCTATAGCGTGCTGATCGGTGCCGATGGGCGCATCTTGGCGACACATGCCGGCCCGTTGTCGGCGGTGCAGCTGGAACAGTGGCTGGCGCCAGGGCAAGCGCAACGCTAAGCCAGCGTCGACATACGCCGACGCACGGAAACCCGACGCTTCTCCGTCAAACATCGCCGATCTGCAGCGAACTGGACAAGATTCCCGACTGCGCGCACACTGCGCCGGGTTCCGGGACCTCCGGACGCTGGCTGGACGGTTTCGTGGCGAAGATCCTGGTCCTGCATGGACCCAACCTCAATTTGCTGGGTGCCCGCGAGCCACAGATCTACGGCCGCGAGACGCTGGCCGACATCAACCGGCAACTGGCCGAGCGGGCGCAGGCGGCCGGGCACGAGCTGGTCTGGTTCCAGTCCAACGCCGAGCACGAACTGGTCGGGCGCATCCATCAGGGCCGCGACGACCGCACCGCGATGATCCTGTGCAATGCCGGCGCATTCACCCACACCAGCATCGCGTTGCGTGACGCGTTCGCCGCGACGGCGATCCCGTTCATCGAGGTACACCTGTCGAACGTGTTCGCCCGCGAGTCGTTCCGCCACCACTCCTACCTGTCCGACATCGCGCTCGGCGTGATCTGCGGATTCGGCGGCGACAGTTACCGGCTGGCGCTGGACGCGGCGCTGCAACGGTTGCAGGCAAGCGCCGCACCCTGACGCACCGGCCGCGCGGCCTCTCCATTCACCCCCGGCCACCCAAGCGGTGGCATGACTGACCAAAGGCTGATCCGATGGATTTGCGCAAAATCAAGAAGCTGATCGACTTGCTCGAGGAATCCAACCTCGCCGAACTGGAGATCAAGGAGGGCGAGGAAGTCGTCCGCCTGTCGCGCGTGCCGAAGAACGCCGCGCCAATAGCCGCCGCACCGGCGGCCCCGGTCGCCGTGGCCGCTGCACCGGTCGCGGCCTCGCCGGCGGTCGCCGTCGAGGCGCCCGCCGCGAATGCGCTGCCGGCAGGCCACGTGGTGAAGGCCCCGATGGTCGGCACCTTCTACGCCTCGGCCACCCCCGGCACACCGGCCTTCGTCAAGGTCGGCCAGCAGGTCAAGGCCGGCGAGACGCTGGGCATCATCGAGGCGATGAAGATGTTCAACCAGATCGAGGCCGACGTGGCCGGCACCGTGCAGGCGATCCTGGTCGAGAACGGCCAGCCGGTGGAATTCGACGAACCCATGTTCGTGATTGCCTGAGGCCGCCCGGATGCTCGAGAAGGTCGTCATCGCCAATCGCGGCGAAATCGCGCTGCGCGTATTGCGCGCCTGCCACAGCCTTGGCATCAAGACCGTGGCGGTGCACTCCACCGTGGACCGCAACCTGAAGCACGTCGGCCTCGCCGACGAGTCGATCTGCATCGGCCCCGGGCCGTCGGTCGACAGCTATCTCAACATTCCGCGGATCATCGCGGCGGCGGAAATCACCGACGCCCAGGCGATCCACCCCGGCTACGGCTTCCTGTCCGAACGCGCCGATTTCGCCGAACAAGTCGAGCAGTCCGGCTTCGTCTTCATCGGCCCGACCGCCGACGTGATCCGCCTGATGGGCGACAAGGTCGAGGCGATCCGCGCGATGAAGGCGGCCGGCGTGCCGTGCGTGCCCGGCTCCGGCGGTCCGCTCGGCGAGGACGTCGACACCAACATCAAGATCGCCCGCGAGATCGGCTACCCGGTGATCATCAAGGCCGCCGGCGGCGGCGGCGGCCGCGGCATGCGCGTGGTGCGCACCGAGGCGCACCTGGGCAATGCGATCACCATGACCAAGGCCGAAGCCAAGGCCGCGTTCGGCAACGAACAGGTGTACATGGAGAAGTTCCTGGAGAATCCGCGCCACGTGGAAATCCAGGTACTGGCCGACGGCCAGGGCCACGCGATCCACCTGGGCGAGCGCGACTGCTCGATGCAGCGCCGCCACCAGAAAGTGGTCGAGGAAGCGCCGGCGCCGGGCATCACGCCGGAGCAGCGCGCGGCGATCGGCAAGGTCTGCGTCGACGCCTGCCTGCGCATCAACTACCGCGGTGCCGGCACCTTCGAGTTCCTGTTCGAGAACGGCCGCTTCTACTTCATCGAGATGAACACGCGCATCCAGGTCGAGCACCCGGTGACCGAATTCATCACCGGCGTCGACCTGGTGCGCGAGCAGCTGCTGATCGCCGGCGGCGAGAAGCTGTCGATCCGCCAGGAGGACATCAAGATCACCGGTCACGCGATCGAGTGCCGCATCAACGCCGAGGACCCGGACACGTTCATGCCCAGCCCCGGCACGGTGAAGCGCTTCGAGGCACCCGGCGGCCCCGGCGTGCGCGTGGACACCCACCTCTACGATGGCTACCGCATTCCGCCGAACTACGACTCGATGATCGGCAAGCTGATCGTGCACGGCCCCGACCGCGAGACCGCGATCGCACGCATGCGCCTGGCGCTGGCCGAGACGGTGATCGAGGGCGTGAAGTGCAACATCCCGCTGCAACAGCGGATCATGGCCGACGTCGGCTTCCAGCACGGCGGCCAGAACATCCACTACCTCGAGAAGCGGATGGCCGAGCAGAAGGAAAAGAATGCGGCAACGAACGGGGAGCCGTGAGAAGCACGCAGGCGCATCGCCACCCACCCCGCTCACTCCCCGATCATTCGTTCCTCGCCCATGCCATTCCTTGAACTCTCCCTGGTCGTCCGCACCGAGCAGCAGCCCCGCGCGGAAGAGGCGCTGGACGATCTCGGCGCGCTGTCGATCACGCTGCAGGACGCCGATGCCCAGACGCCTGACGAGCAGGCGATCTTCGAGCCGGGCGTGGGCGAGCTGCCGCTGTGGCCCACGATCACGATCAACGCGCTGTTCGACGAACACACCGACCGGCGCGGCCTCAGTGCCGCGCTGGGCGAATTGCTGCCATGGCTGGAGCCGGATCAGCTGACATTCCACGAGGTCGCCGACCAGGACTGGGAGCGCGCGTGGATGGACCAGTTCAAGCCGATGCCGTTCGGCCGCCGACTGTGGATCTATCCGTGGAACATCGAGCCACCCGCCGATGACGATCTCGTGGTGGTGCGCCTCGACCCCGGCCTCGCCTTCGGCAGCGGCACCCACCCGACCACGGCACTGTGCCTGGAATGGCTGGACGGGCTGGAGCTTGCCGGCAAGACGATCACCGACTACGGCTGCGGCTCGGGCATCCTGGCGATCGCCGCGCTGAAGCTTGGCGCGGCCAGCGCGGTCGGCGTCGACAACGATCCGCAGGCACTCACCGCCTCGGCCGACAACGCCGAACGCAACGGCGTGGCCGATCGCTTCGCGCTGTTCCTGCCGCAAGACGTTGATGCTGAACCTGCCGACGTCTTCATCGCCAACATCCTCGCCGGCCCGCTCGGCGAACTCGCACCCACCTTCGCCGCCGCGGCGAAACCCGGCGCGCCGTTCGCGATCTCCGGCATCCTCGCCGGCCAGCAGGACGAACTGCTGCAGCGCTACGCCGAATGGTTCGACGCGTTGCGCGTGGACACGCGCGAAGACTGGGTGCGCATCAGCGGTCGTCGCCGCGGCTGAGCCGTCGGATCGCCGGCTTGCCCGCGCGATCACCCTGCTAAGCTTGCCGGATACCGATTCAAAGCGGCCTGCATGTATACACAATGTCCCGAATGCCTGTCCGTGTTTTCGCTGGATGCGCAGACGCTGGCGAAAGCGCACGGCCACGTCGTGTGCGGACATTGCGAGGCCAGCTTCGACAGCATCGCCACGCTCGCCGAGCAGTTGCCGCCGGAACCGTTCGCCGAGCTGCCGGTCAACGAGCCCGCGTTTGAGCCGCCCCTGCTCGATCTGGTGGTCTATCGGCCACGACCCCGCCCGCCGGCGGTGGTCGTCGCCGACGAGATGGTCACCACGGCCACACCCAGGCCCGCCGTCGAGGACTTTTCGCAACTGGTCTTCGCGCCGCGTTTCGCCCACGAGCCGCAACCGCATGAACGCGCGGCCCGGCGCGAGCGGCGGCACCTGCGTTCGTCCGGCGAACGGCGCTGGCCGTGGATCGTGGCGTGCCTGTTGCTCGCGCTGCTGCTCGCCGTTCAGCTGGCCTGGGCCAAGCGCGACGAGCTGATCCGCAACCCCACCGTGGGCGACTGGCTGCGCGGCAGCTGTGCCGTGCTCGGCTGCGAGCTGCCGCTGGTCGCCGCGCCGCAACAGCTGCGCCTGCTGGCCAGCAACGTGCAGGCCCATCCCAGCGTCGCCGGCGCGCTAATGATCAGCGCCAGCGTGCGCAACGACGCCAGTTTCGCCCAGCCCTGGCCGGTGCTGACGATCACCATGTCGAACGCCCAGGGCCAGCGCATCGCGATGCGCCGCCTGCAGCCGGCCGAGTACCTGGACGACGTCGCGATCCTGCGTCATGGCCTGGCGCCTGGCGGCAGCGCGGTGCTGCTGCTGGAAGTGGAAGACCCGGGCGACAAGGCGGTGGCGTTCGAGATCGGTTTCGAATAATGCGTCTGCGGTACTTAAAATTATCGGCCCGCGCGGGTAGACTCGACCCCTCGCGCCCGACATGCCGGACGGCATGCGATATACGCCGCGACACGCAAGATCAGTCATAACCATGAGCAGCGGCCTATGCAGTCGTCGCTTCGTATGTGAGGGGAGATGTCCGTGAATGCCGTAAGACTGCCTGCTGCCGAGGCCGCGAAACAGACCTCGTCGCAAGGCACAGGCTCGACCGGCGCCAGCCTTCAGGGCCAGAGCGCACTGAGCGAATGTGTCACCCGCACGGTGCGTCGCTACCTTGCCGACATCGGCGACACCGAATGTGCCGAAGGCCTGCACGCGCTGGTACTGCGCGAGGTCGAGGTGCCACTGCTGCGCGAAGTGCTGGCCTTCCATGACGGCAACCAGAGCCGCGCCGCCAGCGCGCTGGGCATCAACCGTGCCACCTTGCGCAAGAAGCTGGCCGCGCACGGCTTGCTGTAACCCATCCCGCGTATCCCCCAAAAGCCGCCCACCATCCGGGCGGCTATAATGAGCGGCTTTCCCCTTCTGGAAACCCGCTCATGTCCGCTCCCCAGCTCGTCCCGGTCCGTCGCGCCCTGCTCAGCGTCTCCGACAAGGCCGGCCTGATCGACCTGGGCCGGCGCCTCGCCGCCAGGGGCATCGAGCTGCTCTCCACTGGCGGCAGCGCGAAGGCGCTGCGCGAGGCCGGCATCGCGGTTACCGAGGTCAGCGACCTCACCGGTTTCCCCGAGATCATGGACGGCCGCGTGAAGACGCTGCACCCGAAAGTGCATGGCGGCCTGCTTGGCCGGCGCGGCACCGATGACGCGGTGATGGCCGAACTCGGCATCGCGCCGATCGACCTGCTGGTGCTGAACCTGTACCCGTTCGAAGCCACCGTGGCGAAACCCGGCTGCACGCTGGAACAGGCGATCGAGAACATCGACATCGGCGGTCCGGCGATGCTGCGCTCGGCGGCGAAGAACTGGAGCGACGTCGGCGTACTCACTTCGCCGGACCAATACGCCGACGCGCTGGCCGAGATCGAGCAGCACGGCGGCCTCACCCGCGGCACCCGCTTCAAGCTCGCGGTGGCCGCGTTCAACAACGTGTCCAGTTACGACGGCGCGATCAGCGACTACCTGTCCGGCCTGGAACTCAACGATGCGCAGGACGCGATCACCGGCCACGCCAGCTTCCCGGGCCAGGTCAATGGCCGCTTCGTGAAGTTGATGGACCTGCGCTACGGCGAGAACCCGCACCAGCAGGCCGCGTTCTACCGCGACCTGTACCCGGCGCCGGGCACGCTGGCCACGTTCAAGCAGCTGCAGGGCAAGGAGCTGTCGTTCAACAACATCGCCGACGCCGACGCGGCATGGGAATGCGTGCGCAGCTTCGTCAAGCCGGCCTGCGTGATCGTCAAGCACGCCAACCCGTGCGGCGTGGCGGTGAGCCTGGACGGCATCAGCAAGGCGTACGACCTGGCCTTCCAGACTGATCCCACCTCGGCGTTCGGCGGCATCATCGCGTTCAACCGCGAGGTCGACGGCGCCACCGCGCGCGCGATCGTCGAACGCCAGTTCGTCGAGGTGGTGCTGGCACCCGCTTATGCGGATGACGCGCTGAAGGCATTCCACAAAAAGGGCAACGTGCGCGTGCTGGTGATCCCGACGCCTGCTGGCGGCGACTTGCGTGCCGCGCACCCCGGCATGAATTCCAAGCGGGTCGGTTCCGGCCTGCTGCTGCAGAGCGCCGACACCGGCATGATCACCGCGGCGGACCTGAAAGTGGTCACCCGCAAGGCGCCCACCGAGGCGCAGATCCACGACCTGATCTTCGCCTGGAAGGTGGCCAAGTTCGTCAAGTCCAACGCCATCGTCTACGCCAAGGATCGCCAGACCATCGGCATCGGCGCCGGCCAGATGAGCCGCGTCTACAGCGCGAGGATCGCCGGCATCAAGGCCGCCGACGAGAAGCTCGAAGTGCGCGGCTCGGTGATGGCCAGCGACGCGTTCTTCCCGTTCCGCGACGGCATCGATGCCGCCGCCGCGGCGGGCATCAGTGCGGTGATCCAGCCCGGCGGCTCGATGCGTGACGCCGAGGTGATCGCCGCTGCCGACGAGCACGACATGGCGATGGTATTCACCGGGATGCGCCATTTCCGGCATTGAGTCCCGGCCTGCGGAGGCGCACGCTCGGCATCCATCCTTCGATCCGGAGGCTGCCATGCATTACGAGCTGTATTACTGGGCCGGCATCCAGGGCCGCGGCGAGTTCGTGCGGCTGGCGCTGGAAGACGCCGGCGCCAGCTACGACGACGTGGCGCGCATACAGGGCGACGACGCCATCGTGCGTTACCTCGACGGCGTGCACGAAGGCGCGCTGCCGTTCGCGCCGCCGTTCCTCAAGGCCGGCCGGCTGCTGATCGCGCAGACCGCGAACATCCTGCAATATCTCGGACCGCCGCTCGGCCTGGTGCCGGACAGCGAAAGCCGGCGGCGCTACGCGCACCAGTTGCAGCTGACCATCAGCGACCTCGTTGCCGAAGTGCACGACTCCCACCACCCGATCGCCGGCAGCCTGTACTACGAGGACCAGCGCGTCGAGGCATTGCGCCGTGCGGCCGATCTGCGCGAGACGCGGCTGCCGAAGTATCTGGACTATTTCGAGCAGGTGCTGGAACGCGGCGGCGGCCAGCATGCCCTGCACGAGCACTCCTACGTCGATCTTTCGCTGTTCCAGCTGATGAGCGGGCTGGAGTACGCATTTCCGCGCGCCATGCGGCGCCTCGGGCACGGGCTGCCGCTGCTGCATGCGTTGAAGCAGCGGGTGGCGCAACGACCGCGCATCGCCGCCTACCTGGCGTCGGCGCGGCGGCTTCCGTTCAACGAGAGCGGCATCTTCCGCCACTACCCGGAACTGGACGACCCGGCGTAAGCCCGCTCAGAACAGCGCGATCACCATCGCGCCGGCCACGATCAGCACGCCGCCGATCAGCAACGGCCAGCTCGGCCGCTCGCCCAGGAACACCAGCCCCAGCACGATCGCCAACGCCACGCTGAGCTTGTCGATCGGCGCCACCTTGCTCACCGGCCCCAGTTGCAGCGCGCGGTAGTAGCACAGCCACGACAACCCCGTGGCGATGCCGGACAACACCAGGAACAGCCAGCTGTGCAGCGGCAGCCCGGTGGGCCTGGCCCATTCCTGGCGCAGGCTGAGGATGCCGGCGGTGACCAGCAGGATCACGATGGTGCGGATGAAGGTGGCGAGGTTGGAATTGATGCCGACCACGCCGAGCTTGCCGAACAACGCGGTCAGCGCCGCGAACAGCGCCGAACCCAACGCAAACAGCAGCCAGCTTTCACGCAGTTGCATCGCGCCACCCTCCGCCGGGATACCGGACTGGCGTCGTCGGCATGTCCAGCGCCGACGACGCGGTTCAGCGTGTGGCTCAGTGGCCGCCGTCCGCCGGCGCCGGCTCGGTCGAACCCTCGGCGGGCGGCCGGCTCTTGCCCCATTCCAGCACCTTGTACATCACCGGCCCCACCGGCTTCTGGCCGTGCTCGTCGACCAGCCGGCCCTGCGGATCGACCATGTAGGTCTGCGCGATGCCGCTCCTGGGGGTGATCACCACCATGTAGACGCGGCCGTTGCGGCTGTATTCCTGGATGCTGTTGTCGCCTTCCTGGTGTATCCGCACTTCCGGCGGCTGGTCGCGGGCGGCCTGCGCGCTGCCTTCGTCGCGCATCGCCGGCAGCGCCTGCGGCTTCAGGTCCAGCGACTGCGCGGACGAGGACGACGCGGCGTGGGCCGAGCGCTGCCTAGCCGCCGGCTTGGCGGCCGGCTTGGCCGCCGACTCCACCGCTTTCACGCCCGGGTCGTTGATCCCGGGCGGTGGTGGCACATTCGTCGATGGGACGTACTGCGCCCATACACTCGATGTGAACAGGACGCTGGCGGCAACCAGCAAGGCAGCGGTTTTCATGGCGGCAACCTCGTTCGGGGAGCGCAGCATAACAGCGCCTCCGCCGGGCTTTCGTGAAGCGCGACGTTTCGCCGTGCATGCGCGCCGTGCATGCGAGAATGAGGCATGCCCAAACTCATCCTGATCGACGGCTCCTCCTACCTGTACCGCGCCTTCCACGCGTTGCCGCCGCTCTCCAACGCCCGCGGCGAGCCCACCGGCGCGCTGTTCGGCGTGGTCAACATGCTGCGCGCCACCCTGAAGGCGAACCCCGATTACCTGGCCTTCGTCAGCGATGCGCCCGGCCCGACCTTCCGCGACGCGCTATACGCCCAGTACAAGGCGAACCGCCCGCCGATGCCGGACGACCTGCGCTCGCAGGTCGAGCCGATGCTGGCGATCGTGGGCGCGCTGGGCTTCCCGATCCTGCGCGTGCCCGGGGTCGAGGCCGACGACGTGATCGGTACGCTCGCCCTGCAAGCGCAGGCGCTCGGCATCGAGGTGGAGGTCTCCACCAGCGACAAGGACATGGCCCAGCTGGTCGGTTCCCACGTCGCCCTGGTCAACACCATGAGCAACACGGTGATGGACCGCGATGGCGTGATGGAAAAATTCGGCGTGATGCCGGAGCAGATCATCGACTTCCTCGCGCTCACCGGCGACGCCATCGACAACATCCCCGGCGTACCCAAGTGCGGCCCGAAGACCGCCGCCAAGTGGCTGGCCGAATACGCCACGCTGGATGGCGTGATCGCCCATGCCGACCGCATCGGCGGCAAGATCGGCGAAAGCCTGCGCGCCACGCTGCCGCAGCTGCCGCTGTCACGCGAGCTGGCGACGATCAAGACCGACGTGCCGCTGGAGTTCGGCCCCACCGAGCTGACCCGGCGCGAGGCCGACACCACGCTGCTGCGCGAGCTGTACACGCGCTACGAGTTCAAGGCGGCGCTGAAGGAACTGGACAACGCGGCACCGGTCAGCGAGGGAGGCGACGACACTTCTGTCGAGATCACGACAAAAGGCGTCGCGACTGAAGCCACTGCTGCAGCGGCGGCCGACCTTTCGTTCGCGGGCGACTACGAGCTGGTCACCACGCCAGCGCAGCTCGATGCGTGGATCGAAAAGCTGCGCGACGCCGAACTGATCGCCTTCGACACCGAGACCACCAGCATCGATGCGATGCGCGCGGACATCGTCGGCCTCAGCCTCGCGGTGGAGCCGGGCAAGGCCTGCTACATCCCGCTCGGCCACGACTACCCCGGCGCGCCGAAGCAGCTTGATCGCGACAGCGTGCTCGCCGCCTTGAAGCCCGTCTTCGAGGATCCGGCGCGGCCCAAACTGGGCCAGCACGCGAAGTACGACATCAACATCCTGTCGCACTACGGCATCGCCGTGCAGGGCCTCAAGCACGACTCGATGCTGGAATCCTACGTGTGGAATGCCACCGCCACGCGCCACGACATGGATTCGCTGGCGAAGAAGTACCTCGGCTACGACACGGTGAAGTACGAGCAGGTCGCCGGCAAGGGCGCGAAGCAGATCTCGTTCTCGCAGGTGGACCTGGACACCGCCTGCCGCTACGCCGCCGAGGACGCCGATGTCACCCTGCGCCTGCACCACGCGCTGTGGCCGAAGCTGGAGAGCGTGCCGGCGCTGCGCCGCGTGTACGAGGAGATCGAGATCCCGCTGGTGCCGGTGCTGGCCGAGATGGAACGCCGCGGCGTGCTGATCGACGGCGACGAGCTGCGCCGGCAGAGCCAGCAGCTGGGCAAGCGCATGCTGGAACTGCAGCAACAGTCGTACACGTTGGCCGGACGCGAGTTCAACCTCGACTCGCCAAAGCAGTTGCAGGCGGTGCTGTTCGACGAGCTGCACCTCGAAGCAAAACTGAAGACGCCGACCGGCCAGCCGTCCACCAACGAGGAAGCGCTGGAGGCGATCGCCGACACCCACGAACTGCCGCGGCTGATCCTCGACTACCGTGGCCTGGCCAAGCTGCGCAGCACCTACACCGACAAGCTGTCCGGCATCGTCAATCCGCGCACCGGCCGCGTGCACACCAGCTACCACCAGGGCTCGGTGGCGACCGGGCGGATCTCCTCGTCCGATCCGAACCTGCAGAACATCCCGGTGCGCACCGAGGAAGGCCGGCGCATCCGCCAGGCCTTCATCGCGCCGCCGGGCTGGCAGGTGATGGCAGCAGACTATTCGCAGATCGAGCTGCGCATCATGGCGCACCTGTCCGGCGACGAGGGCCTGCTCAAGGCCTTCCGCGAGGGCGGCGACGTGCACCGCGCCACCGCCGCCGAGGTGTTCGGTCTGAAGCCCGAGGAGGTCAGCGCCAACCAGCGCCGCGCCGCCAAGGCGATCAACTTCGGCCTGATGTACGGCATGAGCGCGTTCGGCCTGGCGCGCCAGCTCGGCGTGGACCGCGGCGAAGCCAGCGATTACATGGAGCGCTACTTCGCCCGCTACCCCGGCGTGCACGCATTCATGGAGGCCACCCGCGAACGTGCGCACCGCGACGGCTACGTGGAAACCATCTTCGGCCGCCGCCTGTACCTGGAAAACCTCACCTCACGCAACGCCGGCCTGCGCCAGGGCGCCGAGCGCGCCGCGGTGAATGCGCCGATGCAGGGCAGCGCGGCGGACATCATCAAGCGCGCGATGATCGCCTTGGCGGCGTGGCTGAAAAGTCGCGACGACGCCCACATGCTGATGCAGGTACACGACGAACTGGTGTTCGAGGTGCGCGCCGACGCGGTCGACGCGGTGCGTGCCGCGGTGGTCGAGCGGATGTCCGGCGCGGCGGCACTGGCGGTGCCGCTGCTGGTCGACGTGGGCGTGGGCGCCAACTGGGACGAGGCGCATTGAGCGCGGCCAGGGAATGCCTCGCGCAACAACGACTTGATGGTTAACTTTTCATGAGGATGAATCGTTTTTAAATTTCTTCGGAAACCGTGCAACTTTCTCCGCAAATCACGCACTAACACTTCGGATGCACGCAACGGCATCCGCGGCGCGCTCACCTCCCTGGGCCGCCACAGGCGCGAACCTCTCCCCTGGGTCTTCGCGTCTGCCCCCGCCC
This sequence comes from Rhodanobacter thiooxydans, assembly GCF_030291135.1. Classification (NCBI taxonomy): domain Bacteria; kingdom Pseudomonadati; phylum Pseudomonadota; class Gammaproteobacteria; order Lysobacterales; family Rhodanobacteraceae; genus Rhodanobacter; species Rhodanobacter thiooxydans. Next base: position 3,122,222 of record NZ_CP127409.1, read on the forward strand.
CGGAGGCTCCCCCTAGCCTCCGGGGCTTTTTTTGCCCGCGATTCGTGCCCTCTGTACACCCCATGCACGGCGGCAGCAGGCATACTCGCCCCCACATTCACCACGGGATACACCATGCGCGCAGGCCTGATCATCGTTGGCATCATCCTCGTCGCCGCCGGCATCTGGGTGGTGGCGGGCCATGCCTCCTACCAGACCACCGACACCTTGCTGCAGGTGGGCTCGGCCAAGATCACCGCCACCCACGACCAGGGCGTACCGCAATGGATCGGCATCGCCGGCATCGTGGTCGGCGCGCTGCTGGCGGTCGGTGGCTTCCTGCAGAAGCGCTGAACCACGCCCTGGCTGCTCCGGAAACCGCCGCAGCGGCGGTTTCCGTCTGCGCCCACTACAATGGGCGCGATGGATGTCTCGTACCTGATCGACCCGCTCAACGAAGCGCAGCGCGAAGCCGTCTGCGCCCCACCCGGCCACTATCTCGTATTGGCAGGCGCCGGCTCCGGCAAGACCCGCGTGCTGACCCACCGCATCGGCTGGCTGACCCAGGCCGAGCGGGTGCCGCCGTGGGCCATCCTCGCCGTCACCTTCACCAACAAGGCCGCCGGCGAGATGCGCGCGCGGCTGGAAGCGCTGATTCCCGGCGGCACCCAGGGGCTCACCGTCGGCACCTTCCACGGCATCGCGCATCGCCTGCTGCGCCGGCACTGGCGCGAGGCAGGCCTGCCGGAAGCGTTCCAGATCCTCGACGCCGACGACCAGCTGCGGCTGGTCAAGCGCGTCATCGCCGGGCTGGGCCTGGACGATGCGAAATATCCGCCGCGCCAGGCCTGCTGGCAGATCAACCAGTGGAAGGACGAGGGCAAGCGGCCGGACGGCATCGAGCATCGCGACCATCCGGTCACGCATACGTTCGTGAACATCTACAAGGCCTACGAGGACGCCTGCCGCCGCGCCGGGCTGGTCGACTTCGCCGAACTGCTGCTGCGCGCGCACGAGCTGTGGCTGAAGAACCCGGCCGTGCTGGAGCATTACCAGCAGCGCTGGCGGCATCTGCTGATCGACGAATTCCAGGACACCAACACGCTGCAGTACGCGTGGATCCGTGTGCTCGCCGGCACCACCGGCAAGGTCTTCGCGGTTGGCGACGACGACCAGTCGATCTACGGCTGGCGCGGCGCCAAGGTGGAGAACATGGCGCAGTTCCTGCGCGACTTCCCCGGCGCGCGCACGATCAAGCTGGAACAGAATTACCGCTCCACCTCGACCATCCTGAAGGCCGCCAACAGCGTCATCCAGCGCAACGGCAGCCGCCTCGGCAAGCAGCTGTGGACCGCCGGAGATGACGGCGAGCGCATCGCGCTGTACGCCGCCTACAACGAGCAGGACGAGGCGCGCTTCGTGATCGAGCGCATCCGCGAATACATCGACGAGCAGGGTTCGGCGAAGGACTGCGCGATCCTGTACCGCTCCAACGCGCAGTCGCGCAACTTCGAGGAACAGCTGGCCCAGCGCAACATCGGCTACCGCGTCTACGGCGGCCAGCGCTTCTTCGAGCGCGCCGAGGTCAAGGATGCGCTGGCCTATCTGCGGCTCACCGCGAACCGGCATGACGACGCCGCGTTCGAGCGCGCGGTGAACACCCCGCCGCGCGGCATCGGCGAGCGCACGCTGGACGCGCTGCGCCGCCGTGCCCGCGGCGAGAACACGTCGATGTGGGAAGCTGCACTGTCCGAACTGAGCGGCGGCAGCGAGCTGGCCGGCCGTGCGAAGAACGCGGTGAAGGCGTTCCTCGGCATGATCGACGCGATGGCGCGCGCTTTTCAGCCGCCGACGTCTGATGGCGAAAAGGACGCGCTCACCCTGGCCGAACAGATCGACCACGCGATCACCCATACCGGCTTGCGCGATTTTTACGAGAAGGACTCGCGCGGCAACGCCGAGTCGCGGGTGGAAAACCTGGACGAACTGGTCAACGTGGCCAGCCGCTTCGAGCGCACCGCCGAGGACATCGACGCCGGCCTGAGCGAGCTCTCCGCGTTCCTGTCGCATGCCACCCTGGAAGCGGGCGAGAACCAGGGCGAGGCGTGGGACGACTGCGTGCAGCTGATGACCCTGCACTCGGCCAAGGGACTGGAGTTCCCGCTGGTCTTCCTGGTCGGCATGGAGGAAGGCCTGTTCCCCAGCCAGCGCTCGGTCGACGACGAAGGGCGGCTGGAGGAGGAGCGCCGGCTCGCCTACGTCGGCATCACCCGCGCCCGCGAGAAACTCGTCGTCACCCACGCCGAATCGCGTCGCATGCACGGCACCGAAATGCTGGCGCGACCCTCGCGCTTCCTCGGCGAGATGCCCGCCGAACTGATCGACGAGGTGCGCCCGCGCGTGCACGTCACCCGCCCGCTGTACACCGGCCGCCCTCACGAGATCTCGCCGTCGCTGGAGGAATCGCTGCCGGTGAAACTCGGCCAGCGCGTCAGCCACCCGAGCTTCGGCGATGGCGTGGTGATCAGCGCCGAAGGCAGCGGCGCGCATACCCGGCTGCAGGTGAACTTCGAAGGCGCCGGCAGCAAGTGGCTGGTGGCGGCGTACGCCAACCTCACGCCGCTGTAACTGTCCCGACCGTGCCCGTCTTGCCATAACGCATTGCGTTATATGACGGAAAGCGTTATGGTCACCGCATGATATGGAGCTTCGCGGACAAGGAGGCGGAGAAGATCTGGGGTGGTACGCCATCTCGGCGTTTGCCCATGGACATCCAGCCGGTCGCGCGCCGCAAATTGCGCATGCTCAACAACGCCTCGACGCTGGACGATTTGTGTGTTCCTCCGGCCAACCGCCTCGAAGCGTTGAAGGGTGACCGCAAGGGCTGGCACAGCATCCGCATCAACGACCAATGGCGCATCTGCTTCCACTGGAAGGACGGCGATGCCCTCGACGTGGAAATCGTCGATTACCACTGAACACCGGAGTCGGCCATGAAGACCCTGCCCAACATCCATCCCGGCGAAGTGCTCCTCGAAGAGTTCCTGCTGCCGCTGAACATCAGCCAGAATGCCCTCGCTCGCGCCGCTGGCGTCCCGCCGCGCCGCATCAACGAAATCGTGCTCGGCAAGCGTGGCGTCACCGCCGATACTGCAGTGCGGCTCGCGGCCGCACTCGGCACCAGCGAGCGCTTCTGGTTGGGTCTGCAGGCCGACTATGACCTGGAGGAAGCGCATCGGGCGCTGGGCAGGGCGGTGAAACGCATCGAGCGGATCGCCGCCTGATATGTCGCGTCGAGTGAGCCTGAGCTGGCCGCCTGCTGCCCCTATTTGAGCAGTCGGGTGCTCGGCAACTTGGCACTACTCATCCTAAAGTTTACTTTTAACAACAATCGCGAAAAATGTTCGTGAGGGCGTGTACAACAATCCAAGGCTTGTTTGTGTCCGACAAAACGGAAAACAGCTGATGGCCCTGCCCGAGTGGAACACCAAGGTCGAGTCAGAAACAGAAATAACACCAACCCTGAGTATCAAATCCACCGGCATCCCGGCTGATTTATTTAAACAGGTGGTTCTCGCCCAACAAGCCGGTCTGGCACAAACTCTGGATGCCACAATTGCAACACTAAATACGGAAAGGTCTTCAGTCGTCGCGAGACGAGATTCGCTCCGGATTGCTCAAGCAGTTGAACGAACTCGGCACCTAGTAACAACGTGACATTCCACTGCCATTACCCCCGCAACCGCGGCACCCCATGCTCGTCGCGCTCCTCGATCGCAATCGGCTGCGTGTCGGGCTGACCGGGGTTGGCGGTTTGCGCCAGCGGGGTGACCGCGTCGCCGCGGGCGGATGCCAGCGCGTTGCGATAGCAGCGCTGCGCCTGCTCCGTATCGCCCTGGCCGGCGAACGCGTCGCCCAGAGCTTCCCAGGCGGCGCTGCCCGGCACCAGCGCCAGCGAGCGCTGCAGGTACTGCCGTGCCTTGCCCCACAGCTTCAGCCGCACGCACATGCGGCCGAGCGTGAGCAGCAGGTTGGCATCGTTCGGATGCGCGTCGAGCCAGCCTTCGGCGCGGCGCAGGCGCGCCTCGACGTCGTCGCCGGCCAGGCTGCCGTAGGTTTCGATCAACAGCGGCGACCACTCGCGACGCAGCGCGGATTCCACCTCGTCCATCGCCGGCAGGGTCAGTCCGAACGCGGCCGCGCGGCGGGCGTAGACGTCGATCACCGCGGGTACGCGGCGTTGCGTCTTCGGCAGTTGCGACCATAGCGCGTTGAGGCTGGCACCGTCCGCGGCGGCATGGATGGTGGCGGCCAGCACCTGCGCTTCCAGCGCGGCATAGGCGCGGTTGCCCAATGCGCCGCTCTTCTGCAACGGCGCCAGGGCTTCGCGGGCGCGTCGGATGTCACCGCTCGCCAGCGCGGCCAGCACCAGCTCGCGCCAACCACCCGGGGTCAGCGTGCCCTTGTCGGCTTCGGGCACCAGCAGCGCCAGCGCTTCGGCCGGCTTGCCTTCGCGGCGCAGTACGCGGGCGCGCAGCACGCGGGCCGCCTGCGGCGCGGATTGCGCGGCCTGATCCAGCGCTTCCAGCGCGCGGCCGTGTTCGCCGCGGCGCGAGGCCGCCTCGGCCGAGGCCAGCAGGGCCGGACCGCGCAGACTGTCCAGCCGCGAGGCGCGGTTGAGGTCGCGCTCGGCGTCACCGTGGCGGCCTTCCATCAGGGCGATCAGACCGTCGCCAAGACGCTGCTGGCTGAGCCGCCGGTGTCGTCGCGAGAACGCGCCGAACGGCCAGCGCGCCAGCCGCCACAGCGCGGTGAGCAGCGCCCACGCCAGCAGCAGGATGACCAGCGCCGCGACCACCGTGGTTTCCACCTTCCAGCCGCGCAGGCGCAGCAGCACATAGCCGGGATCTTCGGCCACCCAGTGCCAGCCGAACGCGGCCAGCGCGGCGACGACCACCAGCAACAGAAGCCAATACCAAAGCCTCATGGCCGGGCCCCGCCCGACGCCGCGGAACCGGCTGCAGCGGGACTGAGCGCATGCACCGCGCGCAGGTTGCGCAGTTCGCTCAGCGCGGCGCCCAGCTGCACCGGCGCGTCCGCCGGCAACTGGCTGGCGAGTTGTTTCAAGGTCTCGCGCGCCTGCTGCACCGCCGGCGCGCTGCCGTCGAACTGGCTGGTCAGCGCGGTATCCACCCGCTGCAGCGCGGCCGCATAGCCCTTGCTGTCATGGGCCAGCAACGCCGCCTGCGCCTGGGCCAGGTCGAGCGCAGCCAGCTCGCGCGCGAAACGTGCATCGGCGACGGCCAGCGGCGCACCGTCATCGCGCTGCACGCTGACCACGCTGGCCAGCGCGCGGCGGATGCGCGACCACGCATCGGTAGCCTCGGCGGTACTGCTGTCGAGTGGCTTCAGCGGCAGGCCGGCCAGCTCGCCGCGCAGCGCCACCAGCTGCTGCAACGCGCCGGCCTGGCTGGCTGGCTGGCTCTTCACCAGCGCTTCGTGCTCGGCGTTGATGCTCTGGCGCAGGCCGCTGAAGGCGCCGTCGTTGACCGCGGCCAGGGTCTTGTCGGCCAGTGCGTACGCGGCAGCCGCGCCCTGCGCGTCATGGAACAGCGTGTAGCGTTCGCCGGCCATGCGCAGCAGCGATTCGGTCTCGTCCAGCAACATGCCGTCGCGGCCGCTCAGGCTCTTCTCGGCGAGCTTGGCCACCGCGTCTTCGAGATGGCGTGTGCGCTCGGCCTGGCCGAGTAGTTCCTCGCGCAGCGAACGGTTGACCTGGGCCGCATCGTCCAGCCGCTGGTTCAGGCTGCTGCGCTGGTCGCCCAGCGCGGTCAGCGTGGTTTCCAGCGTGGCCACGCGCTGCTGCAGGCTGGCAACACTCTGGTTGTCCGCGGCGCTGCCCTGCTCCTGTTGCCACTGGCGCCAGCCGATGTAACCGGAAGCGCCCACCGCGACCAGCGCCAGCAGCACCGCCAGCGCCAGACTGCCGCCGCCGCGCGGACGCGGCGCGGGACGCGGCGCTGCGGAACGGGTCGCACGCACGGACGGTTCGACAAGTACCGCATCGGGTGCAGCGGGATCGGGACGGACGCCCTCAGGCGCGTTCGGCTTGTCTACGTTGCTCATGCACGCATGCTAGCAGCCCATACGGCCGCGTTCGTAGCAAGCGGACGTGAAGAGCGCTCAGTGCGCCGGCATGGCCGCGGCCAGCAGGTCCGCCGACAACGCCGAGGCGGCCGTGACGATGCGCTGGAAACCCGCCGCACGCGCGGCGGCGGCCAACCGTTCGCTGCTCGCCACCGCGGTCGCCGCGCACAGCCGTGTCCACGCCTTCGCCGGCAGCAACTGCTGCAGGTTGTGCAGCGCTTCGGCGCTGGACAGCAGCACCTGCGCCGAGGCCGGCAATTGCAGCAGCGCATCCACATGACGGCGGCCCAGTCGCGGTGGCGCCCGCCGATAGACGTGCAGTTCATGCAGTTGCGCGCCGCGTGCGGCGAGTTGTTCGCGCAGCACGCCGCGGCCGCCGGGCGCGCCGACCAGCGCCACCCGATGGCCGCGCAGGTCATGCAACGCGGGATGCTCGAGCAGGCCTTCGCTGTCCTGCCGGCGTGGTGCCAGCGGCGCGGCGATGCCATGCCGGCGCAAGGCCCGCGCCGTGCCCTGACCCACTGCCAGTACCGTCGCCGTGGTCCGCAGCGGCAACAGCGCCGCGGCGTAACGCACGGCGGCCGGGCTGGTGAAGACGACCAGTTCGGCTGCCAGCGCCGCATGCAGGCCGCTGCGCGCGTCCGCGACATCCACCACGCTGTGCAGGGCCAGGCCCGGCAGCAGCAGCGGCACGCCACCGAGCGCGCGCACCCGGCGCGCCAACGCCGACGCGGTGCCGGCCGGGCGGGTGATCACCACGGTCCGGCCGTGCAGGTCCTGCGTGTCCCGAGAGGATTGTCGCTGCATCCGCGCACCGCGTCCGGCCACTGTCATGGCCCCAGTGTAACGGTGGCCCTACACTGGGCGGTCTTCCCCTCCCCGCGGACCCCAACCACGTGAGCACGACCGACGACGCCACATCGCACGCGCAGCAATTGATCCAGTTCATCCGCGACGAAATCCCGCTGGCCCACGCGATGGACCTGCAACTGGCCGACTGCGACGACGACCGTCTGAGCCTGCGTGCGCCGCTGGCGCCGAACGTCAACGACAAGGGCTGCGCGTTCGGCGGCAGCCTGGTCAGCCTGATGACCCTGAGCGGCTGGGCGCTGGTGGAACTGGCGCTGCGCCGGCGCGGCCACGACTGCGACGTGTTCGTCGCCGAATCCAGCGTGCGCTACCTGGCGCCGCTGTGGCAGGACTTCCACAGCGAGGCGCGGCTGGCCGCCGAGGCCGACTGGACCACGTTCTTCAACACACTCGAGGCTCGCGGCAAGGCGCGTATCGGCGTCGACTGCGTGGTGCCCGGCGAACACGGCCAGCCGGCCTGCACCCTGAGCGCGCGCTTCGTCGCCAAGCGCCGCGGCTGAAGTGGCGTGCGCCCGCTTGAGGCAGAATGGGCGGGCATCCACCGGGGAGGAGTCACCCATGCGCCGCATCCTGAGCATTCTCGTCGTGCTGTCCGTACTGCTGCTGGCCGGCTGCGCCACCAAGACCCGCAGCGACGCGCTGACCACCACGCTCAAGGCCTACGGCAGCACGGTGCGCTGGGGCGATTTCCAGAGCGCCGCGCAATTCATCGACCCGAAGGTACGCGCCGCCCACCCGCTGAGCCCGCTGGAACTGGCACGCTACCGGCAGGTACGCGTGAGCGAGTACGACGACGGTGCCGGCCCGGTGCCGACCGGCGACTTCGACGTGCAGCAGACCGCCATGATCAGCCTGGTCAACATCCATACCCAGTCCGAGCGCAGCATCGTCGATCACCAGACCTGGCACTACGACGAGGCGACCAAGCACTGGTGGCTGACCAGCGGCTTGCCGGACATCACCCAGGACTGAGCGGTTGCCCCGGATCGGCGGATGCCCGCGCCGATCACGGCATACCCGTATAATCGCCGGTTTACCCGAGCCGATGCCATCAGGGCACAGTGGACTGACGATGAACGATTTCCTGCACAAGCTGCCCGAATTTATCGGCAACCATGTGGCCTTGTCGGCCCTGTTCATGATCCTGCTGGTGGCGTTGATCGTCATGCAGGTCAGCACGCTGTTCAGCAAGATCAAGGAGCTCAGCCCGGCCGGGCTGACCCAGCTGATCAACCGCGAGAGCCCGCTGCTGATCGACCTGTCGGCGATCGCCGAGTTCGAGAAGATGCACGTGCCCGGCGCCCGCCACGTGGCGATGAGCCAGTTCGACCCCGAACACAAGGACCTCGCCAAGGCGAAGGAACTGCCGGTGGTGGTGATGGACAAGGACGGCCGCGGCAACTCGCTGAAGGCTTCGCAGCGGCTGGTCAAGGCCGGCTTCGGCAAGGTCTACACGCTGGGCGGCGGCGTGCTGGCCTGGCACGCGGCGCAACTGCCGGTCGCCAAGGGCAACAAATAGGCTGCCAGCCTGATGGCGGCAGCCCGTTCGCGGGCAATGCTCTTCGGAATCCCGAATCCAGCGCCATAGGCATCGCCCGCAAGCGGGCTCCTACAGAGCGCGGTCGTGGATACCGGCGCGCCCGGCAATGATCGCCGCCAGCACGTCCGGCGCGTATTCGAACGAGTCGTAGTACAGCCGCTCTTCCGGCAGGCCGGCGGCGAGGAACAGCGGGTGCGCGGCGTCGATCATCGCCGGCGGGCCGCTCATGTACAGGTCATGGCCGGAGAGATCGGGCTGGTCGGCCAGCACCGCCTCGTGCACCAGCCCCGTGCGCAAGCCATCGGCCAGGTCGGGGTGGGAGACCACGGCGTGGAACGCCAGGTTCGGCACCTCGCGCGCCCATTGCTCGGCCAGCGCGCGCAGGTACAGGTCTGCCGCGCTGCGCGCGCCCCAGTACAACTGCATGTTCCGGCGCGTGCCCAGTGCGATGAAGTGCTCGACGATCGCCTTGACCGGGGCGAAACCGGTGCCACCGGCCATGAAGATCATCGGCCGCTCGGAATCCTCGCGCGGCACGAAGGTGCCCAGCGGCCCCTCGACGTGCAGGCGGTCGCCGACCTCGAGCACGTCGTCGACCCACGAGGTGAAGCCGCCGCCGGCAACATGGCGCACGTGCAGTTCGATCGAACCGTCCCGCTGCGGACCATTGGCAATGGAGAATGGCCGGCGCCGGCCGTCCTCCAGCAGCACGTCCAGGTACTGGCCCGGCAGCCGCCGCAGCCGGCGCTCGCCGCGATCGGGCTGCAGCCGCAGGCCGATCACGTCCGCTGCCAGCCGCCACTTGTCGGCCACCACCACGCCGAGCCGGCGCCGCGCGATGTCCTCCACCGAGGCCACCTCGCGCGCCTCCAGCAGCAGGTCGCCGCACGGCACGGCCTGGCACGGCAGCACCGCGTGCTGCGCGAGCGCGCCGGCATCCAGCGCCAGCGGCGGATTGCGCGGATACTCGCAGCGCCCTTCCAGCAGGGTCGCCTTGCAGCTGCCGCAGACACCGGCGCGGCAGGAATACGGCAGCGCCACGCCCGCGCGCTGCGCCGCTTCCAGCACAGTCTCGCCGATGGCCACCGGGAACTGGCGGCCGGAGGATTTAAGGGTAACGATGGGCACCGGGTGCATTGTCGCGGCGAACACGGCAGACAACAATGCGGGTTCGCATCACGGGAATCAACGATGAGCCTCTGGAAACAACCCGCCGACCTGGCCCGCCTCAACGGCTGGAGCGCCAACACCATGATGGAGGCGCTGGGTATCCGCATTACCGCGGTCGGCGACGACTGGCTGCAGGGCACCATGCCGGTCGATCAGCGCACCCACCAGCCCTACGGCCTGCTGCACGGCGGCGCCTCGGTGGCGCTGGCCGAAACGCTGGGCAGCACCGCGGCGATGCTCACGCTGGACCCCGAGAAGGAGCTGGCGGTGGGCCTGGACATCAACGCGAACCACGTCCGCGGCGTGCGCAGCGGCACGGTGACCGGCACCGCGAAGGCGCTGCACCTCGGCCGCACCACCCAGGTGTGGGAGATCCGCATCGAGACCGAAGACGGCGCACTGGTGTGCATCTCGCGCATCACCATGGCGGTGATCCCCGCGCGCGGCATGGGCGTGCGTTGAACGACGCCCCGTACGCCAGCCTCACCCCCGACCTGGTGCTCGACGCGGTGAGCGCCTGCGGCCTGTGGCCGGACGGCCGCCTGCTGGCGCTGAACAGCTACGAGAACCGGGTATGGCAGGTAGGGCTGGAGCACGATGGATTGGAACCGTCCGCGCCGGTGATAGCGAAGTTCTACCGACCCGGCCGCTGGAGCGATGCGGCGATCATCGAGGAACACGCGTTCACGCAGGAGCTGGCCGACGCCGAACTGCCGGTGGTGGCGCCGCTCGCGTTCGGCGGCCGCACCCTGCTGCATCACGCCGGCTTCCACTACGCGCTGACGCCGCGCCGCGGCGGTCGCGCGCCGGAGCTGGAAACCATCGACCAGCTGCAATGGCTGGGTCGGCTGATCGCGCGCCTGCACCTGATCGGCGCCCGCGCGCCGTTCGTGCATCGCGGCAAGCTCGACCGCGACACGATGGTGCAGCAGCCGATGCAGGCGGTGCTCGGCTCGTCGCTGCTGCCGGTCTCGCTGCAGACGAACTACCGCGCGGCGGCGACGCGGCTGGATGCGGCGATCGCCGCGCGCCTGGAGGCCATCGGCCCGCTGCGCCAGCTGCGCCTGCACGGCGACTGCCACCCCGGCAACGTGCTGTGGACCGACGCCGGCCCTCACTTCGTCGACTTCGACGACGCCCGCACTGGCCCCGCCGTGCAGGATCTGTGGATGCTGGCGAACGACGAACGCGCGATGGATGCCGTGCTTGAGGGCTACCAGCAGTTCCGCGACTTCGACCACGCCGAACTGGCGCTGGTCCCCGCATTGCGCGCGATGCGCCAGCTGCACTACGCCGGCTGGATCGCCGCGCGCTGGCACGACCCGGCCTTCCCCGCGGCATTCCCGTTCGCCGCCGAATCGCGCTGGTGGGAACAGCACATCGCCGACCTGCACGAGCTGGCCGACGCGCTGGGATGAGGGTCCGCTGCGGCATTCGATCGCAAGAACTTTCATCCGCACGCGCAAGCAGGCATGCTTGGCCGGATACCTTGCCGAGTGTGTCCATGAAACGATCCCGCACCGCCGCCCTGCTGCTGATGAGCACGGCCCCGTTGTTGCTGACCGCCTGCGACCGCAGCGAGAGCGCGTCGCGTGAAGGCCTGTACACCTCAGTCGAGGCCTGCGTGGCGCAGACCAACGACCGCGACACCTGCCAGCAGGCGTTCGCCAAGGCGCAGCAGGACGCGGCGACCACCGCGCCGCGCTTCGCCAATCGCGAGGCCTGCGAGGCCAGCTACGGCAAGGAGCAGTGCGCCGAACGCAGCGATGGCGCCAGCCATTCGTTCTTCGGCCCGCTGATGACCGGCTTCTTCCTGTCGCAGATGATGTCGCGCAACGGCGTGGCCGCGAATGGTTTCAACAGCGCGCCGGCGTTCCGCGACAACAGCGGTGGCTGGCAGCGCCCCGCCACCGGCGCCGGCGGCGTCTACCGCGGCGGTGCCGGCACCGCGATGGTGCCGGTCAACGCCACGCCGAACCGCGCGGTCACGGTCAGCCGTTCCGGCTTCGGCACGTCCGGCAGCAGCCGCGGCATCGGCGGCTGATGCGCCGGGTCGCCACGGCCGAGCGCCCCGACTGGCGCGCCAAGGCCGCCGCGTGCGGTTTCGGTTTCCACACCATCGACGACGCGCCGTACTGGGACGAGTCGGCGTATTACGCCTTCAGCCTGCGCGAGATCGAGAACGACATCGAGGCGCCCAGCGAAGAGCTGCACGCGATGGCGCTGGACATGGTCGAACGCGTCGTCGGCAGCGAGCAGCACATGCAGCAGCTGGCGATCCCGGAACCGTACCGCGACTGGATCGCGCAGAGCTGGCGCGAGCGCCAGCCGCACCTGTACGGGCGCATGGATTTCGCCTGCGACGGCCATGGCCCGGCCAAGCTGTACGAGTTGAACTACGACACGCCGACCTCGCTGTTCGAAGCCGCGTTCTTCCAGTGGCAATGGCTGGAAGACCAGCTTGCACGCGGCCAACTGCCGGCCGGCAGCGACCAGTTCAACTCGATCTACGAATCCCTGGTGGAAGCGTTCGGCACGATCGCGCGACGCATCGCGCGGCCGTTCCATTTCGCCGCCGTGCGCGATTCGGCGGAAGACCAGGGCACCGTCGCCTACCTGCGCGACTGTGCGCTGCAGGCCGGCATCGACTGCGGCGCGCTGGCGATCGAAGACATCGGCATCTCCGCCGACGGCCGCTTCACCGACCTCGACGACCACGTGATCGGCTGCCTGTTCAAGCTGTACCCGCTGGAAGACCTGTTCCGCGAATCGTTCGGTGCATACCTGCCGCGCTCGGGCCTGCAGCTGATCGAACCGCCGTGGAAGGCGCTGCTCAGCAACAAGGGCATCCTGCCGCTGCTGTGGGACGCGCATCGCGGCCATCCGAACCTGCTGCCGGCCGAGTTCGACGGCGGCGATGAGTTGCCGCGCGGCTGGGTGCGCAAGCCGCTGCATTCGCGCGAGGGCGCCAACATCGCGATGCACCTGGACGACGGCCGCGAACTGCGCACCGACGGCCCCTACGACGGCCCGTGCATCCGCCAGGCCTGCCATCCGCTGACCGGCTTCGACGGCCACCACCCACTGATCGGAAGCTGGGTGGTCGGCGACCGCGCCTGCGGCATCGGTATCCGCGAGGACCGCTCGCTGGTCACCCAGGACAGCGCCCGCTTCGTGCCGCATGCGATCGTCGAGGAAGCGCGCGGCGTGCTGATCGCCTAAGCTTGCGTCTTTTTCCGCACAAGGCCCCGCATGCGCACCCTCCTGTTCCGCCTGATCGGCGTCCTCGAAATCGCCGGTGGCTTCTACGGCGTGGCGGCGATGCTGCACCGGCTGTTGCCGTTCGGCGCGCACGACAGTGTGCTCGCCCTGCTCGGCCTGGCGTTGTACGGCTTCGTACTGGCGGCCGGGGTCCAGCTGGTTGCCGGTAGCGAACACGGCGTGCGCCTGTCGCGCTGGGCGCAGTTGCTGCAATTGCCGTTGATCGCGCTTCCGGTGTTCAGCTACGGCCTGCACTGCGGCGCCTTCGTCAACGTGTTCGTCACGCTACAGGCCACGCCGCGGCTGGCCCTGGACTGGCACTTCGGCACCCAGGGTTTCGTGCTCGCCGCCGCCGGTCCGTCCGTGTCGCGCCTGGGCATCAACCTGCTCGCCCTGCTCTCCTGGCTGATCCTGCGCCTGCGCTGACGCTCTTGCTCCCTCCCCTGCGAAGCAGGGGGAGGGCCGGGGTGGGGCGCTTTTGATCTTCCCTGCCAACCCGAGCAACCCCTCCTAGCCTCCCCTGCAAGCAGGGGAGGAAGCAGAGCAGCAGCTATCATGCACGGATGAATACGCCTACCTCGCTGCCCGTCATCCGCCTGAAATCCGACCGCAGCCCCGGCCACCCGTGGGTGTGGTCGGCGCAGATCTACAAGCCGGAATCGAAACTGCCGCCCGGCAGCGTGGTCGAGGTGCAGGATGCGAAGGGCCGCTTCGTCGGCCGTGCGTTCTGGAACGGTCACGCGCGCATCGCGTTGCGCCTGCTCGACACGCATCCGGACGCCACGATCGACGCCGACTGGATTGCCGCGCGCATCGCCCGCGCGGTGCAGCTGCGCCGCGACTGGCTGCAGCTCGATGCCGTCAGCGACGCCTGGCGCGTGGTGCACAGCGAGGGCGACGATCTTTCCGGCCTGATCGTCGACCGCTACGCCGACGTCCTCGTCATCGAATATTTCGCCGCCGGCATGTGGAAGTTCCGCGAAGCGATCCACGCCGCGCTGCTCACGCACTTCCCCGATGCGCAACTGTACTGGTTCGCCGAATCACACGTGCAGAAGCAGGAATCGTTCGACTGCCGCAGCCCCGAGGTGCCCGCCGCGTTCGAGGTGCACGAGCACGGCCTGCGCTTCCACGCCGCGCCCGGTTCGGGCCACAAGACCGGCTTCTTCGCCGACCAGCGCGACAACCGCAAACGCTTCGCCGAACTGGCGAAGGGCCGCCGCGTGCTCGACCTGTGCTGCAACGCCGGCGGCTTCGCGGTGCACGCGATGGCGGCTGGCGCACGCGAGGCGGTCGGCGTGGATCTGGACGCGGGCATCCTGGAAGTCGCCCGCGCCAACGCCGCCGCCAACAACGTCGCGGTGACGTTCGAGCAGTCCGACATCTTCGATTGGGTGCGCGCCGCGGTGGCGCGCGGCGAGCGCTACGACGCGGTGATCCTCGACCCGGCCAAGCTCACCCGCGACCGCAGCAAGGTGATGGACGCGCTGAAGAAATACTTTGCGATGAATCGCATGGCGCTGGACATCATTCCGCCCGGCGGCCTGCTGCTGACCTGCTCGTGCACCGGCCTGGTCGGCGAAGGCGAGTTCCTGGAGATGTTGCGCCGGGTGGCGCTCAACGCCGGCCGCGAAATCCAGGTGCTGGAAGTGCGCGGTGCCGGCGCCGACCACCCGTTCCGCACCGACGTGCCCGAGGGACGTTACCTGAAGGCGGTGTTTTGCCGGGTGGATTGAGCCGCCCCGGCTTTTTTGCAGGAGCGGCATGGGTCAGGATTTTCGCGGCAGCCGCCCACGCAGCGAGGCGGCGTCGAACGGCCCGGGTTGCGCGACCAGTTCGCGCGCCGCATCCACCTGGTCCCACGTGTTCCACAGCAACACGCCGCGCACGCGGCCGCCGTCCAGGTAGTACACCACGCCCTCGCGGTTCGGCTCGCGCCAGTCCTCGACCACCTCAAGCCGCGTGTCCAGCAGGCCGACCGCCTCATAGCCGAGATCGAACAGGTCCGAATAGAAGAACGGCAATACGGTGTATTCCCCGGCCACGCCAGCCATCGCGCGGCCGGCATGGCGGCCCATGCTAACCGCCGCGTCCTCGTGCTCCACGCGCAGGCGCCGGCCCAGCGCCGGGTTGTGGAAATTGGCCACGTCGCCGGCAGCCCAGATGTCCGCATCGCTGCTGCGCAGCTGCGCGTCGACCACGATGCCGTTGTCGACGGCAAGCCCGGCCTGTTCGGCCAGCGCGGTATTCGGCGTCACGCCGAGGCCGGCCACCGCCGCCTCCACGCGCAGCAGGCTGCCGTCGGACAGCGCCAGCTCCACACCGCCATCGGTGGGGTTGCTGCCCTCCACGCGCACACCGCTGCGCACGTCCACTCCGCGATCGCGGTAATACGCGTCGAGATAGCGCGCCAGCCTATCGGGGTAGCGCCCCGCGCCGATCGTCTCGCCGGGAAACAGCAAGGTCACCTTGCAGCCGAGGGCGCACAGCGATGCGGCCAGCTCGCAGCCGATGAAGCCGCCGCCGATCACTGCGATGAAGGCGCCAGGCTTGGCGTAGCGCCGCAAGGCCTGGTAATCGTCCAGCGTGCGGAAATGGATGATCCGCTCCCCACCCTCGAACGGCAGCCGCCGCGGGGTGGCGCCGGTGGCCAGCAGCAGGCGACGGTAGCGGTAGCTGTCACCGTGGTCGTCGCGCGCAGTGCGCGCCACCCGGTCCAGCGACTCGACGCGCCGGCCCGCATGCAGCGTCGCGCCGCTCTGCGCGGTGGCCAGGTCGATGTCGGCCACCGACTTGTCGCCCTTCCACAGCGCCTTGGACAGCGGCGGCCGCTGGTACGGCGGTTGCGCCTCGGCACCAACGATGCCGACGTTCGCCGCGGCATCGACCTGGCGGATCGCCTTGGCGGCCGCGTCGGCCGTCATGCCGCCGCCGATGATCAGGTAATCGTGGATGTGTTCCATGTCTGTCTCCCGGGCCGATGGATCGACCCATGATGCACCGCCCTGGCAGCGGCAACGTGAAATCCAGGCGCAGCCGATGAGACCGCTCGACGTACACTGGATGCATCGACCCGGGAAAACGTTCCATGCCGCCCAATGAAATCCTGCTGATCGCCCTCGTCATCCTCGCTGCACTGGTGCTGCTGTTGCAGCTCGCACTGCTGCTGCGCGGCCGCGGCGACCCCGGCCTGGACGCGAAGCTGGATGCGCTGAAGGACGACAGCGCGCGCGTCGAACGCACCCTGCGCGAGGAGCAGCGCGCCGGGCGCGAGGAGCTGCAGCAGGGCTTCGACCGTTTCCGCGGCCACCTCGGCGAGCAGTTCGGCGGCATGTCGCAGCAGCAGGGCGAGCGCATCGAGGGTTTCGGCCAGCGCCTGACCCTGCTCACCGAACGCACCGACACCGGCCTGCAGGCACTGGCACAGCGCCTCGCCGAGGACGCGCGCAAGAGCCGCGAGGAAACCACGCTTGCGCTCAACCATTTCGGCGAGCAGCAGCAGCAGCGCCTGGCCGCGCTCGGCGCCGAGCACGAGAAGCGCATGGGCGAAGTGCGAGCCACGCTGGAGGCCAAGCTCGGCGCGATCCAGCAGGACAACGCGGCCAAGCTCGAGCAGATGCGCGCCACCGTCGACGAGAAGCTGCACGCCACGCTCGAAACCCGCCTCGGCGAGTCTTTCAAGCTGGTGTCCGAACGACTGGAAGCGGTGCAGCGCGGGCTGGGCGAGATGCAGAGCCTGGCCACCGGCGTCGGCGACCTGAAGCGCGTGCTAGGCAACGTGAAGACACGCGGCGTACTGGGCGAAACCCAGCTCGGCGCCCTGCTCGAACAACTGCTGACGCCCGACCAGTACGCCGCCAACGTGGCCGTGGTGCCCAACACCGACGCGCGGGTGGAATACGCCATCCACATGCCCAACGGCGTCGACGGCGCCCCATTGTGGCTGCCGATCGACGCCAAGTTCCCGCTCGAGGATTACCAGCGCCTGCAGGACGCCCAGGAAAACGCCAACGCCGTCGCCGCCGCGGACGCCGCCAATGCGCTGGAACGACGCGTGCGCGAGGAAGCCAAGCGCATCCGCAGCAAATACGTGGTGCCGCCGCACACGGTGGATTTCGCCATCCTGTTCCTGCCCACCGAGGGCCTGTTCGCCGAAGTGCTGCGGCGGCCGGGCCTGTTCGAGTCGCTGCAGCGCGACCATCACATCACGGTCGCCGGGCCGACCACGCTGGCGGCGATCCTGACCAGCCTCAAGGCCGGCTTCCGCACGCTGGCGATCGAGAAGCGCAGCAGCGAGGTATGGCAACTGCTGGGCGCGGTCAAGACCGAATTCGGCAAGTTCGGCGCGGTGCTGGACAAGGTCAAGAAGAATCTCGACCAGGCCAGCAACCAGATCGACGCGACCGGCGTGCGTACCCGTGCCATCGAACGCAGGCTGCGCGGCGTGGAAACCGCGCCAGGCGACGTCACCCGCCAATTGCTGGACGACGTGCCCACGCCGGACGACAGTGACGACGACACCGAGACCTGACTTTCCCGCCCGCCCGGACCTGCGCCGGCTTGACGCGGACGTTAGACTGCCCCATCCGCCCACCCGAGATTCCCCATGAGCGAGCAGCGCAACCCCAACGACGTCAGCCAGGAACAGGCCGAGGAGGCCGTGCGCACGCTGCTGCGCTGGGCCGGCGAGGACCCTTCGCGCGAAGGCTTGCTGGACACCCCCAAGCGGGTGGTCAAGGCCTACCGCGACTGGTTCGCCGGCTACGATTCCGACCCGGGCGACTACCTGCGCCGCACCTTCCGGGAGGTGAACGGCTACGACGAGATGGTGGTGCTGCGCGACATCGAGTTCGAGAGCCACTGCGAGCACCACATGGCACCGATCATCGGCCGCGCCCACGTCGGCTACCTGCCGACCAACCGGGTGGTCGGCATCAGCAAGCTGGCGCGCGTGGTGGACGGCTTCGCGCGCCGTTTCCAGGTGCAGGAGAAGCTCACCGCGCAGATCGCCCAGTGCATCCAGGAGACCCTGCAGCCGGCCGGCGTGGCGGTGGTGATCGACGCCAGCCACGAGTGCATGACCACCCGCGGTGTGCACAAGCGCGGCGTGTCGATGGTGACCAGCCAGATGCTCGGCACTTTCCGCGACGACGCACGCACCCGCGCCGAGTTCCTGCAGTTCATCGGCATCCACGGCGGCCACCGCTGAACGCGCGGCTGGCTGCCGCGCTGGCGCTGCTGCTGGCGACGGCGGCCGCGTCGGCGCAGGAAACCCGCTCGCAATACCTGCAGTTGTTCGACCGCGACGGGGACGGCCGGGTCAGCGAGGCCGAATACGTCGCCTACATGAGCCGCGGCTTCCAGGCGATGGACCGCAACGGCAACGGCATCATCGACAGCGACGAGCTGCCCGGCGGGCGCGGCCAGCCGATCACGCTGCAGGAGTATCGGGACAACCTGCGCCGCCAGTTCCACAAGCTCGACCGCAATCACGACGGCTACCTCGACGCCCGCGAACTGACTGCGCCGCCGCAATAGCGCTCCCTCCCCTGCGACGCAGGGGAGGGCCGGGGCGGGGTTGCTCTTGGCTTCTTGTCAGGCCGAGATCGCCAGTTTCTCCGAGCGGTACAGCTGCACCGTCGCCAGCATCGCGAGCAACGCTGCCGCAAGGCTGCCGGCCAGGCACAGGACGAGCTGCACCGCGCTGACACCGTCGCCGCGCAGCAGCTGCATGATGCCGAGGTTCTGGCCCAGCAGCGGCACCGCGTACATCCACGCCTGCGCCTTGATCGGCATGAACGACAGCAGCAGGCTGGGAATGATCGGCACCAGCATCAGCAGCGAGATGTAGGTCTGCGCCTCGCGATAGCTCTTGGCGAACGCCGCCACCATCGACTGCAGCGCGGCCAGCAGCAGCACCAGCGGCAGCATCAGCAGCAGCACGTAGGTCGCGAAGTGCAGGCCGAGATCCAGCTCCATGCCGATCTTGCCGGCGGGAATGAACTGCCCCACCACGGCGAACGCCAGCAGGGTGATCAGCAGGCTGGCGGTGGAGAACGCGCAGATCGCCGCCAGCTTGCCGCACAGGATCTTCCAGCGCGCCACCGGGTTGGCGAACAGCGGCTCCAGCGATTGCCGCTCGCGCTCGCCGGCGGTGAGGTCGATCGCCAGGTACATGCCGCCCATGAAGATGGTGATGACGAAGAAGTACGGCAGCATCGCGAACATCAGCACCGCGCGCGACTGTGGCGTGGCCTGGTCGCGCCGGGCCACCTGCAGCGGCCACGCCGTGCCCGGCGACATGCCGCGCGCGACCAGCCGCATCGCGCCCTGCTGCCGCGCATAGCCTTCGACCAGTTTGGTCACCCGCTCCACCGAGGTATTGGCGTCGCGCTGCGAGGAGTCGTAGAACAGCTCGACCTGCACCGGCTCGCCCTTGCGCCAGGCCTTGCCGTAACCGGCGGCGATGCGCAGCACCACGTCGGCGTCCTGCTGGCGCACGGCCTGCGCGGGGTCGGCCACCGGCGCACCCGGCACCACGCCGCCGGCCTTCAGCGCGTCGAGCAGGTTCGGCGCGTACTCGGCGCCGATCACCGGTACCGGCAGCGGCTTCTCGGCCTTGTCCAGTTCGCGGTTGAGGGTGAAGTTGATCAGCATCACAAACAGCAGTGGCCCCAGCAGCGGGCCGGTGAGGAACGCGCTCATCAGGGTGCGGCGATCGCGCAGGTTCTCCTTCACCTCTTTCAGGAACACGGTGAGGAAGGCGCGGGTTTTCGGGGTTGCCTTGTTCATGCCGCCAGTCCCTCTTCGCTGCCGATGATCTTCACGAAGGCGTCTTCCAGGTTGGATTCGCCGGTCTGCGCGCGCAGTGCGTCCGGTGATTCGTCGGCCACCACGCGGCCGTGCGCGATCACCACGATGCGGTCGCACAGCGCGGCGACCTCCTGCATGATGTGGCTGGAAAACAGCACGCAGCGGCCCTCGTCCTTCAGCCGCCGCATGAACTGGCGCAGCGCGCGGGTGGCCATCACGTCGAGGCCGTTGGTCGGCTCGTCGAGGATCACGTTGCGCGGGTCGTGCACCAGCGCGCGGGCGATCGCCGTCTTCACCCGCTGGCCCTGCGAGAAACCCTCGGTGCGCCGGTCGGCGATGTCGTCCATCTCCAGCGCCTTCACCAGCGCCTCGCGCCGGCTCGCCAGCAGCTCCTCCGGCAGGCCGTGCAGGCGCCCGAAGTAGTCGATGTTCTCGCGCGCGGTCAGCCGCTTGTACAGGCCGCGCGCATCCGGCAGCACGCCGAGCCGGCGGCGCACGCCGAGCGGGTCGACCGCCGCATCGATGCCGTCGACCAGTACCTGGCCACGGTCCGGCGTCATCAGCGTGTACAGCATGCGCAAGGTGGTCGTCTTGCCGGCGCCGTTGGGGCCGAGCAGGCCGGTGATCTCGCCGTCACGGGCACTGAAGCTGACGCCGTCGACGGCCTTCACCGTGCCGAACGCCTTGTGTAGATCCCTTACCTCGATCATGGCGCGGCTCCTTAAGGGGTTGAACCATTGAAGTCGATGAAGATCGGCGTGGGCTGCAGCCGGTCCAGGCAGCTCGCGTCCAGCGTCTTTGGGTCGAGTTTCTCGACGAAGTGCTCGATCAGTTGCGGCGTGCAACCAGTGGCCATCACGCTGTGCGCCTGGCCCTTGAGCACCAGCACGCGCGCGTTCGGCAGGCCTTTGGCCACCTCGTCGGCATAGCGCGGCGGGGTTACCGGATCGTACTGGCCGGCCAGCAGCAGCACCGGCTTGTCGCTCTTCAGCGGCTGATGGAAGTCGGCCGGGCGCACGCCCTTCGGCCACACCGAGCAGACCGCCTTCAGCGCGTCGACCATGCGCGTGCCGAGGATCGTCTGCGCGTCCTGCGGGCGCGCCGTGAGCAGGTCGGCGTCCTCGCTGCAGATCACCGAGTACTGCATGCCGCTGCCCATCAACTCGGACAATTCGCCGGACAGCAGCTTGGCCTGGCCCAGCAGCGGGCCGACGTCGCCACGGGCGGCCGCGTCGATCGACAGCGGCAGCAAGGCGGCGGTGGCCGGTGTGTAGGCGAACATGCGCACCACGCTGGCCAGCGAGTCCTCGTCCAGCATCCGCTTCACGGTCTGGTAGCTCTGCGGATCGCGGAAGCTGACCTGGTGCGGGTTCGCGCGCAGCGCGTCGCGCAGCTGGTACAGGGTCTGGTCCGGATCGCCGAACTGCTTTTTGCAAGCCGGTTCGGCGGTGCAGCGGGCGAACTGCGCCTTCAGCGCATCGTCCAGGTTGCGCGCGAAATCCTCGCCCAGCGCCAGCGAGTTCGGCACCACGCTGTCCAGCACCACGCTACGCACCGCCTGCGGGAAGCGCATCAGGTATTGCTGCGCCATCCGCGTGCCGTACGACACGCCGACCAGGTCAAGCGGCGGCGCGCCGAGCGCCTTGCGCACGTCTTCCAGATCCTGCGCCGTGATCGTGGTGGTGTAGTAGCGCGGGTCGGCGTGGCCGGCCAGCTGCTTCAGGCAGGTGGCCGCCGCCGCCCGCAGCTTGTCGGCGTCGAACGTGCTGTCGTCTCCCGGCGTGGCGACCGCGGAGGATGCCTTGCAGTCGAGCGCATTCGAACCACCGGTGCCGCGCTGGTCCAGCAGCAGCACGTGGCGATGCGCCAGCAGCGGTTGCAGCACCGACGCCACCAGGCCCGCCGAGTCGGTCGCCGCCTGGCCGGGACCGCCGGCGAGGAAGGCCAGCATGTCGGGACTTGCCACCTGCGCCCGCGAGCGCAGCACCGCCAGCTTCAGCCTGATCGTGCGGCTGTGCGGATCGGCGCGGTTTTCCGGCACCGGGAACTCGGTGCACCACGCCGCCGTGCTGAGCCCGCTGTTCGGCTGCGCCAGTTCGCAGGCGGACAAGGTGACGGCGCCGAGCTTCCAGGTCGCCGGTTTGGCCGGCGCCACTTTCGCGGCAGGCGCCGGCGAGGCGGCGGCCGCGGGCGGCAGGTCCTTGTCCTGCCCGCGGCGATGGCCGCCATGGCTGGCGGCGAAGATCGCCACCGCGATGGCGACCACTACCCCCATGCGTGCTCTGGACTTCTTGTTCACGTGCTGCTCCCCGGGTCGAAAATCGATTCAATGGGACGGCCAAACAGTTTCGCGAGCTTGAACGCCAGCGGCAGGCTCGGATCGTACTTGCCGGTCTCGATCGCATTGACGGTCTGCCGCGATACGTCCAGCCGCTCGGCCAGGTCCGCCTGTGACCAGCCGTGCTCGCCGCGCAATTCGCGTACGTGGTTATGCATGACGGCGATAACGCCAGACGACCACCAGCTTGGCGAGACCGAACGTCGCGAACAGGCACGGCATCACCCAGATCGCCACCGCTCCGCCGCGCACCTGCCAGCCCACATCCGCCAGCAGCAGCAGGCCGAAGCTGAAGAAGCCGAAACCGGTCGCCATGGCGGCTATCGCAAACGATTCCAGGTCGATGCGCCGCTCCAGTTCGTCCTGATCGCGCAGCACCCGCACCATCGCGCGGATCGCCAGCACGATCGGCAGCAGCGGCAGCAATGCCAGCCCCACCCGCCATGGCAGGCTGGCAAGCTTCGGCAGCAGCAGCCCCGACAGCACGATCAGCACCACATAGGCCAGCATGGCCGGGAGGAATTCACGCAGGTAGCGCTTATGGACGGCGCGCATCGGAGGCTCCGGTGATGGTGATGGACAGCGACTCAGGCGTCATCGGATGGCACGGCCGAGGAGCGGCGGCGCCAGCGCAGGACACCCAGCACCAGCACGAACAACACCGCCGCGGCCGCCATGCCCATGAACAGTCCGACATCGAAGGCATCGTGGCGACGGAAGGCGAACCACCCCACCACGGCGATCAACCCGGCGACCAACAGCAGGCGCCAGCGCAGCGGCATGCCGGCGTCAGCGCCGGCGCAGGTCAGCTCACTACCGTAATGGCGCGCCACCCACCACCGCGCCGCCTGATAACCGATCAGCAGCACCGGAAACACCCAGATCAGGATCGAGCCATCCAGCACCACGACTCCCGCTGCCGCCAGGAAGCCGCCGACCAGACTGGCCACGCCGACGAGCGCGGTGGATGCACCCAGTGCGACGAGATGCGTGCGCTGCTCCAGCTCGTCGGCATGCCACACCCGCTGCGCCATCTGCCAGATCACGTAAAGCACTGGCAGCGTGGGCAGCAGCGCCAGCACCACCTTAAGCGGCACACTGGCCGTGCCGCGCACCAGCGGCCACGCCATTAGCAGCACGGCGACATACAGCACCATCGCCAGCGCCACCCGGCGCTGGTAACGCCTTTCCGTAAAACGTGGCATCTCCCATCCCCTCCTGCGTTTCGCCTGGCGGCCGGCGCCGTACACGCGTGGCACCCCGCTGGCCATGTCAAGCGACCTTGACAAGCACAGGATAGGCAGGCTGCCTCGCTCGTGTCAAGGTCACTTTACAAAAGGGCTTTCAGATCCCCAACCCATGATCGCCACGCATGAAGATGGCATGATGACGGTGTGAGGGATAAGTGACATAGTTCGCAGTTTGAAGTGCCAATTTTTGTCAGGGGAAACTGACAAATCATGCGAAAAGCGTTGCCCTTCTTCAACTCTGCCAGTCCCACGACCGGCCTGACAGCTTTGAGTAACCGTTTACGTGCAAATTCTGGCACGCCGCTTGCTTTAAGCGGTCAGCCGCCTCAGAAGCCACGGCAGGCATTCGATGTCCGGGGGGACTCCCGAAACTGCAACAGACGCCGGTCGGATCTCCGGCCAGCCAGTCCGACGCTACCCGCTGCTGCCATGCAAAACCATCACTCGTACGCACCTACAGGAATGATCGACCCATGAACAAGACCCTGCTTTGCACCGCCCTGGTTGCCGTCACCGCCGCCCTTGCTCCGACTGCCCAGGCCGCCAGCAGCGGCACCATCAGTTTCACCGGCACGGTGCTCGCCGATACCTGCGTCATCAAGATCAACAACAGCGCGAGCAACGTCGTCGCCCTGCCGACCGTCATGGCGGCGGCATTCGGTTCGGCAGCGGGCAACGTGGCCGGCTCCACCAACTTCACCGTTGACCTGAGCAACTGCGACACGAATACCGCGAGCGCCAACATGGCGTTCACCGCCGGCACCAGCATCGACAGCACCACCGGCAACCTGAAGAACGCCACCACCGGCGGCTCGAACGTGGAGATCGAGCTGTTGAACGGCAGCGCTGCGATCAATACGTCGACCCAGGCCAATGCCCCGGTCATCACCGTCACCGGCGGCGCGGGTTCCGCTTCGCTCACGGCGCAGTACATCTCGACTGCCACGGCAACCACGGCTGGCCTGGTCACCTCGTCGGTCGGTTTCACGATGACCTATATGTAAGCAGGCACCGACGCGCTGCAGCCAGGGCGACGTGGCTGCAGCGGTCTTGCTGCCGTCGCCGCGATGTCTTCGATTTTCACGGAT
Source organism: Rhodanobacter thiooxydans (assembly GCF_030291135.1). Classification (NCBI taxonomy): domain Bacteria; kingdom Pseudomonadati; phylum Pseudomonadota; class Gammaproteobacteria; order Lysobacterales; family Rhodanobacteraceae; genus Rhodanobacter; species Rhodanobacter thiooxydans. Next base: position 3,146,678 of record NZ_CP127409.1, read on the forward strand.
ACCCTGATGAAAAGCCTGCTCTGCGCCATTGGTGCAGCCTTGATCGCGCTTGGCGCCACCATCGGCCCCGCCCACGCCAGCGTCGTGATTGCCGGCACCCGCGTGGTGTTTCCGGCGGCCAACGGCGAGGTCACCGTGCGCCTGAGCAACGCCGGCAACCAGCCAGCCCTGATCGAGGCGTGGATCGACAGCGGCAACTCCGACTCCACTCCCGACAGCGCCAAGGTGCCCTTTCTGATCACGCCGCCGCTGGCGCGCATGAACGCGGGCAAGGGCCAGAGCCTGCGCATCATCTACACCGGCCAGCCGCTGCCAGCTGACCGCGAGTCGCTGTTCTGGCTGAACGTGCTGGAGATTCCGCCCAAGCCCACGGCGAAACCGGGCGAGGAACAAAACACGCTGCAGTTCGCCGTGCGCTCGCGGCTCAAATTCTTTTTCCGCCCGGCCAACCTGGCCGGCGATCCCTCCACCGCAGCTCGCGACGTCACCTGGCACGTGGTCGCGGATGGCAGTGGCTACGCGCTGGAGGCCCGCAACCCCACGCCGTACCACATCACCTTCAGCAAGCTGTCGCTGAGCGTCGACGGCGTAGCGTATGCGCCGGACAGCGGCATGGTGGCGCCACTGTCGTCGCTGCGCCTGCCGGTCAAGCGGCTCGTCCATGCGCCGGCCGCGGGCAGCACGGTCGACTACACCGTCATCAACGACTTCGGTGCCGCCGCGTCCTACCAGGGCAAGATCGCGCCGTGAGCCGGTCGCGCGCCAGCGCTCCGGCGGCGATGCGCCGCCAGCTGCTGTCGGCGCTGATCGGCTTGGCCTTGTGCGGCTGGTGCGGTCACGCCGTGGCCGCGACGACCGCCGCCGGCCCGAACGCGGACGCCAGCACGCCGGCCGTCGACGCCATGGATGCCAGCTTCGACCGCAGCATGCTTTCCGGCGCAGGGCAGAACACCACCGACTTGTCCCGCTTCGAGCGCGGCGACTTCGTGCCAGCCGGCACCTACAGCGTCGACATCTACCTCAACGACCGCCCCGTCGGCCGCAGCAACGTGCGCTTTGCGGCGACATCGGCCGATGCCGCCGCCACGCCCTGTGTCACCCAGCCCCTGCTCGACAGGCTGGGCCTGCACCCGACCGACCTGTCAGCCCGGACCACCGCCGATCTGGCCGACGAAAAGGTCTGCGTCGACATGGCCCGCGTAATTCCCGGCGCCAGCATGGCGTTCGAGATGTCCGACCTGCGCCTGGACACCAGCGTGCCGCAGGCCTCCCTGGGGCTGATGGCACGTGGCTACGTCGACCCGAAATACTGGGACTCCGGGGTCAACGCCGGCCTGCTCAACTACAACTTCAACAGCTATCGCACCAGCAGCCACGGCCTGTCGCAGACCTCGTCGTATCTCGGCCTGAACGCCGGCCTGAACCTGGGTCGCTGGCACCTGCGCCACACTTCCTCGCTGGGCTGGCAATCCGGCACCGGCGGCGTGGGTTCCGGCCACCACTGGCAGAACATCGCCACCTACGCGCAGCGCGACCTGCCGGGAATGCGCGCGCAGCTGACGCTGGGCGATGCCTGGACCAGCGGTGAGATCTTCGACAGCATCGGCCTGCGCGGCGTGCAGGTGGCCACGGACGACCGCATGCTGCCGCAGTCGCAGCGCGGCTACGCGCCCACCGTGCGCGGTATCGCCGACAGCAATGCCAAGGTGACCGTGCGCCAGAACGGCATGATGATCTACCAGACCACGGTGGCACCGGGCCCGTTCGTCATCGACGACCTCTACGCCACCGGCTACGGCGGCGACATCGAGGTCAGCGTGACCGAGGCCAGCGGCCGCGTGCACACCTTCTCGGTGCCATACGCGTCGGTGCCGCAGCTGTTGCGCCCGGACGTCACCCGCTTCAGCGTGGCCGCTGGCCAGCTGCGCGACACGTCGATCGAACACAAGCCGAACGTGGTGCAGGCTACCGTGCAGCGCGGCTTCTCCAACCTGCTGACCGGCTATGCCGGCGCGGCTGGCTCGCAAGGCTACGCGGCACTGCTGCTGGGCGGCGCGCTGAACACGCGCTATGGCGCGTTCGCCGCGGACGTCACCGGCGCGCGCACGCGTATCCCGGGCCTGAACGCGATGTCCGGCCAGAGTGTGCGCCTGAGCTACAGCAAGATCCTGGCACAGACCGGCACCTCGCTGACCGTGGCGGCCTACCGCTACTCGACCAGCGGTTTCCTCTCCCTCGGCGATGCCGTGCGGGCACGCGACTATGCCCGCCGCGGTCTGCCGGTATTCGCCAGCGGCCCGGCCCAGCCGCTGACGATCAACGGCGTGCCGCTCTCCAACCTGCTCACGCCGGCACAGCAGGCCGCGCTGGCGGGCGTCGACTACCGCGACTTCCTGACGCCGAACGGCGTCGATCGCCAGCGCAACAACTTCAGCCTCACCCTCAGCCAACGGCTGGGCAGCCGCGGCGGCTCGCTCTACGTCAACGGCTCGGCCCGCGACTACTGGAACCGCGGTGGCACCGACACCCAGTTCCAGGTTGGCTACAACAACGCGATCGGCCGGGTCAGCTACAACCTCTCGGCCGCCCGCGAACGCGACCTGTTCGGGCGCAGCGACAACCGCTACATGGTCAATCTCACGATTCCGCTGGGCGACGATTCGCATACCCCCATCTTCACCGGCAGCCTCGCCCGCGATGGCAACGGCGGCATGCAGGAGCAGGCCACGCTCAACGGCAACGCCGGGGTCGACAACCGCTTCTACTACGGCGCCACCGCGACGCACGACAGCAGCAACGCCACCGGCAGCACCGGCAGTACCGGCAGCATCAACGCGGGCTACCGCGGTACCCACGCGCTGCTCAACGCCGGTTTCGGCATGGGCAGCGGCTACTCGCAGGCATCGCTGAACGTGACGGGTGGCATCGTCGCGCATCCGGGCGGCGTCACCTTCGGCCAGCCGCTGGGCGACACCGTGGCCATCGTGCAGGCGCCCGGCGCTGCTGGAGCACGCGTCGGCAACGCGGCCGGCGTGCGCATCGACGACGCCGGCTACGCGCTGGTGCCCTATGTCACCCCGTACGTCCTCAACACGATCGACATCGATCCCACCGGCCTGCCGCTGGACGTGCAGCTGGACAACACCAGCGCCCAGGTGGCACCGCGCGCCGGCGCCGTGGTGATGGTGAAGTTCAAGAGCGAGAGCGGGCGCTTCGTGCTGATCCAGACCCACCTTGCCGACGGCAAGACCCTGCCGTTCGGCGCGGAGGTGCTGGACGAGCAGGGCCAGGTGGTCGGCGCCGTGGGCCAGGCCGGGCGCATCATGGCGCGCGTCTCGCGGCAGACGGGGCACCTGGGCGTGCAATGGGAGGACGCGGCGGGCAGCGCGCACCACTGCGCGTTCGCCTACCGGGCGCCCCCCGCCACGGCCGGCACCGACCGCTACGCCACACAGGACGCCAGCTGCCATGAACCCGGCGCCACGCCAGCCTCCGAGGTGAGCCATCATGAATAGACCACCTCGGCCGCCTGTGCTGTACTCGATCCGCGCACGCCTCGCTCGCGGCGCCGCCGTGCTCGTGGCCGTGGCGTTGCTGGCACTGGCGCCCGGATGGGCGCATGCCTCCGGCTGCACGGGCACCACGTCGGCTACCTACACGGTGTCCGTGCCGTCGACCCTCGTCAACGACCCCAATATCGCCGCGGGCACCGTGCTCTACACCTCGGCCCCCACCCCGATCAGCACTCCGGTCACCTACTACTGCAACGGCCAGGGCAACGGCTGGGGACTGGTGGCGCCTTCCGGCGCCCTCCTGCCAACCAACACGAACCTGTTCCCCACCAACATCACCGGCGTGGGCTACCGGGTACTGGAAAACGGTGTCTATATCACCGCGTACCCCTACGCCCAGAGTCGGGACAACCAGGCCGTATACACCGAGTCCGGCTCGGTCACGATCGAGCTGGTGAAAACCGGCCCGATCGCCAACGGCGGCTCCCTGCAGGGCCCGCTGGCCGCCCTCAGGGCAGGCGCCACCAATTTCATTACCTACGCAACGATCAACCTGGCTGGTTCCCTGACCTTCACCGCACCCGCCTGCCAGGTCAGCACCAGCAACATCACCGTGAACCTGCCTACGGTCACCAGTCAGGCCTTCGGCGGCGCGGGTTCGGTCGCCGGCACCACTCCATTCCAGATCGGACTGACCTGCTCCAGCGGCGCGGTCGTCCGCATCACCCTGGACACCGCCACGCCGGTCGCCGGCAAGCCGGGCGTGATCGCGCCATCGAGCGGCAGCGCCGGTGGCGTTGGCGTGCAGGTGCTGGATTCATCGGGGACGACCCCCGTGCAATTCGGCGTCGCCCAGACCATCGGCGCCACGCCGAACGGCGCACTCTCGGTGAACTATTTCGCCCGTTACTACCAGACGGGAAGTGCAGTGAGCGCGGGCCTGCTTGGCGCCACGGCGACCTTCACGCTCTCGTACCAGTAGGTTCCGCGCTCAATCGTAGGTGCGCGTGACGAGCCTGGCCATGACCTTGCCGCCAGGGGCCACCGGGGCATAGCTGGCGAAATAGTCGAGCAGGCGGTCGTGACCGCGATTGGCTGTGGTCAGGTCAACCACTTCGTGGGTAAAGGTGGGACCGACGTCGGCGCCGGCGCGATGACCGCAGCCCAGGCGTTGCCCGGCCGGGTCGGTGGCAGCGGAGGACATCGCCGGGGCAAGCTGCTCGGTGGAGCAGGTTGGCTCCACTACAGCACCGGCAAAGTTGATGCGCCCACTTTGCGCCCACGCTCCCGACATCGCCAACGCGACGAGCGAACCAACCAACCAACGATGCTGATTGCGCATGTGCCATCCCTCGCAGCGCACGGAACCACGCGCGCCTGAAGGTGTTTTCGGCGCCGCCCGCGCAGGCTTTATGGCGCACGGTGACCGCAGTCCCGAAAATGCGAACCACGTCACGCTTTTGACGCCACCGGTTTCCTGGGGAGGCAGTCTGGCGAAGGGATAGTGAACGGCGCGGCTGCGCTCGCGGGAGACTTATCGACACGGCGCTAACAAACCTGAGGACGTTCGCGGCCATGCCCCCCGGCTCCGGGAACACGCCGCAACCCCCGCTCAGCGCGACGAAATGTACTTCTCGCGCCGGATCTGCGGCACCGGCAGGCCGAACTCCTTCAGCGCGTTGAACGCGGCATCGACCATGTTGGGGTTGCCGCACAGGTAGGCGATGTCGCGGTCGGCGCGCGGTCCGAGTTCGGCCAGCACGTTCTGCACGTGGCCGCTGCGGTCGGTGGGGCGCGGCGTGGCGCGGGCTTCGCGGCTGAAGCAGCCGTGGAAGAGGAAGCCGGGGTGGCTTTGCGCGAACGCTTCAAATTCCTCGCCATACAGCAGTTCGGCTTCGCTGCGGGCGCCATACAGCAGCACCACTTCGCGGTCGCCGCTCGCCAGCAGTTTTTCGATCTGCGGCAGCATGGCGCGGTACGGGGTGACGCCGGTGCCGGTGGCGAGCAGCAGGTAGCGCGGATGGCTGTCGGTCTCCTGCAGGCAGAAGCGGCCGTAGGGGCCGCTGGCGTCGATCACGCCGCCGACCGGCAGTTCGCCAAGCAGTTTCGTCGCCGCGCCGCCGTCGACGTAGCTCACCGCGATCTCGATGCGCCCGACTTCCACGGGCGCGCCCGGCGAGTTGCCGTCGCCGACGGTGGCGACCGAGTAGCTGCGCTTGGTGGCCGTGCCGTCGTCGTAGTGGAAATGCACCTGCAGGAACTGGCCGGGCTGGAACGCCAGCGGCCGGCCGTCGACGCGCTCCAACACCAGGTGGCGCACCGCGGGCGCGAGCATGCGGCTGTCGACGAGACGGAGCTGGAAGTGGTCGGCCATGGAGGGTTTCCGGAAACGGTGTGTGCCGTCCGGCAGGGCCGGACGACGGGATGTAGCCCGCTATAATAAGGGCTAACCCCCTCGGTGCAGCCCATGTCCCCGCAGTCCCAAGATACGGCCCCGGCGCTCGTCGTCGACAACCTGCGCAAAACCTACGCCAATGGCGTCGAGGCGTTGAAGGGCATCAGTCTCACCGTGCAGCCGGGCGACTTCTTCGCCCTGCTTGGCCCGAACGGCGCCGGCAAGTCCACCCTGATCGGCATCCTGTCCTCGCTGGTGAACTCCACTTCCGGCGACGCACAGGTGTTCGGCGTGTCGGTCAACAAGGATCGCAGTGCGGCGATGCGGCTGATCGGCCTGGTGCCGCAGGAGATCAACTTCAACCAGTTCGAGAAGCCGTTCGACATCTGCGTCAACGAGGCGGGCTTCTACGGCATCCCCCGGAAGATCGCCGCCGAGCGCGCGGAGAAATACCTGAAGGAGCTGCGCCTGTGGGACAAGGCGCAGATGCAGGCGCGCACGCTGTCCGGCGGCATGAAGCGGCGGCTGATGATCGCCCGCGCGATGATGAACGAGCCCAGGCTGCTGATCCTCGACGAGCCCACCGCCGGCGTCGACATCGAGATCCGCCGCTCGATGTGGCACTTCGTCAGCGGCATCAACGCGGCTGGCACCACGGTGATCCTGACCACGCATTACCTGGAGGAAGCCGAGTCGTTGTGCCGCAACATCGCGATCATCGACCACGGCACGATCATCGAGAACACCAGCATGAAGCGCCTGCTGGCGACGCTGGACGTGGAGACCTTCGTGCTCGACGTGGCTTCGCTGCCGGCCGCGCTGCCGAGCATCCCCAACGTCACCCTGCGCCGCCGCGACGAGCACACGCTGGAGGCCGAGATGGCCCGCTCGCATGACCTCAACTCGCTGTTCGCGACGCTGTCCACGCACGGCATCATGGTGACCTCGATGCGCAACAAGACCAACCGGCTGGAGGAGCTGTTCGTGCGGCTGGTGGAGAACGGCCGGCACGCACCGGGCCAGGAGCGCGCCGCATGAGCAGCAATGCCGCCGCCAACCTGGTCGCCCTCAACACCATCGTGCGCCGCGAGATCGTGCGCATCATGCGCATCTGGACGCAGACGCTGATCCCGCCGGCGATCACCATGACGCTGTACTTCGTGATCTTCGGCAAGCTGATCGGCAGCCGCATCGGCACCATCCAGGGCGGCTTCACCTACATGCAGTACATCGTGCCGGGCCTGGTGATGATGAGCATCATCACCAACAGCTACGGCAACATCTCCAGCTCGTTCTTCGGCGCCAAGTTCAGCCGCGCGGTGGAGGAGATGCTGGTGTCGCCGATGCCGAACTGGGTGATCCTGACCGGCTACGTCGCCGGCGCGGTGGTGCGCGGGCTGGTGGTCGGCGTGCTGGTGCTGCTGATCGCGTTGTTCTTCACCGACCTGCACGTGATGCACCCGCTGATCACGTTCGCCTCGGTGCTGCTGGGCGCCACCATCTTCTCGCTGGCCGGCTTCGTCAACGCGGTGTACGCGAAGAAGTTCGACGACATCGCGCTGGTGCCGACCTTCATCCTCACCCCGCTGACCTACCTGGGCGGCGTGTTCTATTCGATCAACATGCTGGGTGAGCCGTGGCAGGCGATCTCACGCGCCAACCCGATCCTGTACATGGTCAACGCGTTCCGCTACGGCGTGCTCGGCATCAGCGACGTACACGTGGGCTGGGCCTTCGTGGTGATGCTCGGCTTCGTGGCGGCGCTGTCGGTCGTGGCGCTGCAGCTGCTCAAGCGCGGCGTCGGCCTGCGCTCGTAAGGCATGCGCGTCAACAAATACATCAGCGAAGCCGGCCTGTGCTCGCGCCGCGAGGCGGACGAGTGGCTCGCGGCCGGGCGCGTCAGCATCAACGGTGAAGTGGTCGGCACCGGGGCCAAGGCGCTGGAAGGCGACGAGGTGCGGGTGGACGGCGAAGTCGTCAAGGCGCGCCTGCTGGCCGCCACGCCGGCGGCGAAGAAAGCCATCTACATCGCGCTGAACAAGCCGGTCGGCATCACCTGCACCACCGACCAGAGCGTGTCCGGCAACATCGTGGATTTCGTCGACCATCCGCAGCGGATCTTCCCGATCGGGCGGCTGGACAAGGATTCCGAAGGGCTGATCCTGCTCACCAGCAACGGCGACATCGTCAACGAGATCCTGCGCGCGGAAAACCACCACGAGAAGGAATACCTGGTCGGCGTAAACAAGGCGGTCACCGACGAGTTCCTGGCCGGCATGGCGCGCGGCGTGCGCGTGCACGGGCAGATGACCAAGTCCTGTCGCACCCGTCGCATCGCGAAATTCGGCTTCTCGATCGTGCTGACCCAGGGCCTGAACCGGCAGATCCGGCTGATGGCTGCCGCGTTCGGCTATCGCGTCACGCAGCTGCGCCGTGTGCGCATCGACAACGTGAAGCTCGGCCACCTCAAGCCCGGCCAGTGGCGCAACCTCACCGAAGCCGAGCTGAAGGGCCTGCTGCCCGGCCGCACGCAATGGTGATCGCGTCGCCCCGCGAACGCCGGATGTAGGGCGGGCACTGCCCGCCGGCTCTTGCGGTTCCGGGAAAAAACGGCAGGCGGTGCCCGCCCCACGAACACCCCGCGGTCAGGCCGCCGGCAAAGTCTGCAGATCCCAGCGCGGGCGCACCTGCACCGTTTCATCCTGCCGCTGACCGCTGGCCAGGCGGATCGCGCCGGCCAGCGCGATCATCGCGCCGTTGTCGGTGCAGAAGTCCAGCCGCGGAAAATACACCCGGAAGCCGTCCTTTTCGCCGACCCTGGCCAGCTCGCTGCGCAGGTGGCGGTTCGCGCCCACGCCGCCGGCGATCACCAGCCGCTGCGTGCCGGTGGCCGCCAGCGCACGCCGGCACTTGATGACCAGCGTATCGACGATCGCCTCCTCGAACGCGCGGGCGATATCGGCGCGGGTCTGGTCGGTCTGGTCGGACTTCTGCCAGGCCAGCAGCACCTGGGTCTTCAGGCCGGAAAAACTGAAATCCAGCCCCGGCCGGTCGGTCATCGGCCGCGAGAAACGGAAGACGCCGGCCGTACCCTGCTGGGCCAGCCTGGCCAGCGCCGGACCGCCGGGATAGGGCAGGCCCATCAGCTTGGCAGTCTTGTCGAACGCCTCCCCGGCGGCGTCGTCCAGGGTGTCGCCCAGGATGGTGTACTGGCCGATCGCCTTGACCTCGACCAGCATCGAATGGCCGCCGGAAACCAGCAGGGCCACGAACGGCGGCTCCGGTGGATCGGCCTCCAGTAATGGCGCCAGCAGGTGGCCCTCCATGTGGTGCACCCCGATCGCCGGCACGCCCAGCGCCCAGGCCAGCGCGCGCCCCGCGGACGCCCCGACCAGCAAGGCGCCGACCAGGCCCGGACCGGCGGTATAGGCCACCCCGCCCAGGTCCTGCACGGTCAGCCCGGCCTGGGCCAGCGCCTCACGGATCAGCGGCAGCAGCTTGCGCACGTGGTCGCGACTAGCCAGTTCCGGCACTACCCCGCCGTAATCGGCGTGCAGCTTGATCTGGCTGTACAGGGTGTGCGCCAGCAGGCCGCGGCCCGGCGCGTCCGGCTCCCAGCGCAGCAGGGCCACGCCCGTCTCGTCGCAGGAGGTCTCGATGCCCAGCACGGGCTTTGAAAATTCGTCAGTTTCCACGGTATACTTCGCGGCTCGCCCTGTTCAACAGTCCCGTCACCGGGGCAGATTACCACTCGGAGTTTCCATGCCCAACGTAAAAGTTCGCGAGAACGAGCCGTTCGAGATCGCACTGCGTCGTTTCAAGCGTACCTGCGAAAAGGCCGGCGTTCTGGCTGAAACGCGCAAGCGCGAGTTCTACGAAAAGCCGACCCAGGAGCGCAAGCGCAAGCGTGCCGCCGCGGTGAAGCGTCACCTGCGCCGCCTGTCGCGCGACGTCTCGCGCAAGGTCCGCCTGTACTGAGTTTCCGCTCACCGCCTGTCGGTGGGCCGCCCGCGTCTTCACGCGGCGCATGCAGGAAACACGGTCGGCGCGGGTTCTCGCAGCCGCCGCCAGCACTCCGGATTCGACATTGGCCGGTGTTGTCCCAAGGGCAACGCCGGCTTTGTCGTTTCCGTAGAATGACCACCTGACCACGAGGCCCCCGCCATGACGCTCAAGCAGCAGCTCACCGAAGACATGAAGACCGCCATGCGCGGCGGCGACAAGCACCGGCTGGGCGTGATCCGGCTGATGCTGGCGGCGATCAAGCAGCGCGAGGTGGACGAGCGCATCGAGCTGGACGACGTGCAGGTGCTCAGCGTGCTGGAGAAGATGCTGAAGCAGCGCAAGGATTCGGTCAGCCAGTTCGACGCTGCGGGCCGCGACGACCTCTCGGCGATCGAGCGCGCCGAGATGGTGGTGATCGAAACCTACCTGCCGAGCAAGCTCAGCGACGCCGAGATCGACGCGCTGGTCGCCGCCGCGATCGCCGACACCGGCGCCAGCTCGCCGCGCGACATGGGCAAGGTGGTGGCCGCAGTGAAGGAAAAAGCCGCCGGCCGTGCCGACATGGGCGTGGTCTCGGGCAAGATCAAGGCGCGCCTGGCCGGCTGAGGACGACGCCGCGGCCGGTCCGCCCGCATCGGCGCCATCCGTCCGAACCTCCCCGCCGGCAACCGACTAGACTAACGGGCTTATGCGCGGCCTGATTCCCGACAGCTTCATCGACGAACTGCTTGCCCGCGTCGACATCGTCGACGTGATCGAGCGGCGCGTGCCGTTGAAGAAGGCCGGGCGCGAGTGGACCGCCTGCTGCCCGTTCCACAACGAGCGCACGCCCTCGTTCTACGTCAGCCCCGCGAAGCAGTTCTTCCACTGCTTCGGCTGCGGCGCGCACGGCAGCGCGGTGAAGTTCCTGATGGACTACGAGCGGCTGGAGTTTCCCGACGCGGTGGAGGAACTGGCGCAGACAGTGGGCCTGACCGTGCCGCGCGAGGGTGGCCGCGAGGAGCGCCCACGCGAGGACAAGACCGATCTGTACGCCCTGCTGGATGCCGCCGCGGCCTGGTACGAAGGCGAGCTGCCGCGCAGTGCCGACGCCCAGGCCTACTGCAGGAAACGCGGCCTCGACGCGGAGACGATCCAGCGCTTCCGCCTCGGCTGGGCCCCGGCCGGCTACGACGGCGTGATCAAGGCGCTGGGCAACACGCCACGGCGGATGGAGCTGCTGAACGAGGCCGGCATGGTCGCCTCCAGCGAGCGCGGCAGCAAGTACGATCGCTTCCGCGAGCGGCTGATGTTCCCGATCCTCGACCGCCGCGGTCGGGTGATTGCGTTTGGCGGAAGAGTGCTCAGCGCCGAGCAATCCCCCAAGTACCTCAATTCCCCCGAGACCCCGCTGTTCCACAAGGGCCGCGAGCTGTTCGCGCTGTGGCAGGTGAAGCAGGCCAACGCGAACCTGGCACGGATCGTGGTGGTCGAGGGTTACATGGACGTGATCGCGCTGCACCAGGCGGGCCTGCCGATCGCGGTGGCCACGCTGGGCACGGCGACCACGCCGGAGCACACCGAGGTGCTGTTCCGCGCCGCGCCGGACGTGGTGTTCTGCTTCGACGGCGACCGTGCCGGCCGCGCCGCGGCGTGGAAGGCGCTGGAATCCGCACTGCCGCGGCTGCGCGACGGCCGCCAGGCGTACTTCCTGTTCCTGCCCGACGGCGAGGACCCGGACTCGCTGGTGCGCAAGGAAGGCAAGGCCGGCTTCGAGCAGCGCATCAAGGAAGCGATGCCGCTGTCGGACTACTTCTTCAACGAGCTGTCGCACGACGTCGACATGGCCAGCCTCGACGGCCGCGCCCGGCTGGCCGAGCGCGCCCGCCCGCTGATCGCGAAACTGCCCGACGGCGCGTTCCGCGACCTGATGGCGCAGGAGCTGGAGAAACGCAGCGGCGCACGCGCGATGCTGCAGGCCGATCCGGCCGTGCGCCGCGCCGTGCAGCGGCCGACGGCGGTACAGCGCAGCCTGGTGCGCAGCGCGATCTCGCTGCTGCTGGCGCAGCCGGGTATGGCCGACCAGGTGGAGCGGCCGTACCGCTTCCTGCGCCTGGACAAGCCCGGCGTGGAACTGCTGGCCGAACTGCTGGACCTCGCCCGCGCGCGTCCCGGCATCAATTCGGCGATGCTGGTGGAGCACTTCGCCGAGCGGGCGGAGTATCCCTCGCTGCAGAAACTGATGGCGGCGCTGGCGGTGGGTGAGCCCGAGGCGCAGCGCGGCGAATTCTTCGACGCGCTGGCGCGGATGGAAGACCAGGCCGTCACCCAGCGCCGCGACGCACTCACTGCGAAAAGCCGCGAGAGCACGCTGGACTCCGCCGAGAAGGCGGAGTTGCGCGAGCTGCTGGCCGCCCGGGTGCGGCCGCCGGTCACCCCGGCCTGATCGCGATGACCTGCCGCCTGCCGACAGCAGCCCTGCGTCAACCCGCCACGCCGGCCATGGATGGCCATCCGACTGTGGGATCATGGTCGGCTGCGGCCCGGCAGGTTCCGCATGACGCGCAAGGATACTGATGGATCTGCTGCAGCAACTGGTGACGATCTTCGCCGAGAACGGCTACGTGGCCGTGTTCATCGCGCTGATGATCTGCGGTGCGGGCTTGCCGCTGCCGGAAGACATCACTCTGGTCGCCGGCGGCGTGATCGCCGGGCTCGGCTACGCCAACGTGCATGCGATGGTCGCGCTGGCGATGTCCGGCGTGCTGCTGGGCGACTCGGCGATCTTCCTGCTCGGCCACCACTACGGCGCGCGCATCCTGCAGTGGCGCTTCGTGGCGCGCGTGCTGACGCCCTCGCGCTACGCCAAGGTGCAGGAGAAGTTCGACCAGTACGGCAACCGCATGCTGTTCTTCGCGCGCTTCCTGCCCGGCATGCGCACCACCGTCTACCTCACCGCCGGCACCACCCACCGGGTGTCGTTCCTGCGCTTCCTGCTGATCGACACGCTGGCCGCGCTGATCAGCGTGCCGTTCTGGGTCTACCTCGGCTACTTCGGCGCCGACAACCACGAATGGCTGGTGAAGTGGATGCACCGTGGGCAGAGCAGCCTGTGGGTGCTGGTCGGCATCCTCGCGCTGGTCCTGCTGGTGCTGTGGTGGAAGCACCGACGCCGCACGCGCTGCGGGCTGGACTGAGCCGCCGGCATGTCGTCGCGTCGCGCCGGTCCGGACAACTTCACCCTCGCCCTGCTCGCCACCGTGGCGCTGGCCTCGCTGCTGCCGTGCCGCGGCGGGACCGCGCGGGCGTTCGACGTGATCACCGACGCGGCGATCGCACTGCTGTTCTTCCTGCACGGCGCCAAGCTGCCGCGGGCCGCAATCGTGCAGGGGCTCACTCACTGGCGGCTGCACCTGACCGTGTTCGCCAGCACCTTCGCGCTGTTCCCGCTGCTGGGACTGGCGTTGCAGCCGCTCGGGCACGCGCTGCTGACGCCGCAGCTCTACCTCGGCGTGCTGTTCGTGTGCACGCTGCCGTCCACCGTGCAATCGTCGATCGCGTTCACCTCGATCGCCGGCGGCAACGTCTCCGCCGCGGTGGTCAGCGCCTCGATGTCGAACCTGCTCGGCATCGTGCTGACCCCGCTGCTGGTCGGCCTGCTGCTGGCCAGCCACGGCGGCGGCGCCTCCTGGCACGGCGTGCTGGACATCATACTGCAACTGCTGCTGCCGTTTGCGCTCGGGCATGCCGCGCGACGCTGGATCGGCGGCTTCGTCGACCGCCACAGGGCGCTGCTCGGCTATACCGACCAGGGCACCATCCTGCTGGTGGTCTACACCGCGTTTAGCGCCGCCGTGGTCGGCGGCTTGTGGCGCGATACGCCGCTCTCCGCCCTGCTCGCCACCCTGGCGATGTGTGCATTGCTGTTGGCGCTGGTGATGCCCACGCTGACCTGGACCGCGCGCCGGCTTGGCTTTTCGCGCGAGGACGAGATCACCATCGTGTTCTGCGGTTCCAAGAAGAGCATGGCCAGCGGCATCCCGATGGCGAAGATCCTGTTCGCCGGCCAGCTCGGCGGCCTCGGCGCGCTGGTGCTGCCGCTGATGATCTTCCACCAGCTGCAGTTGATGGTGTGCGCGGTGGTGGCACGGCGCTACGCCATGCAGGGCCACCACCGCGTCGTCGAGGACAGCCGCGAGGCCGACTGAGGCGACCCGCGGGCGTGGCCCGCCGCTACAGCCAGCGCCCGTATCGGCGGATGTAGATCACCTTCACCAGCTGGGTCAGCGCGCAATAGGCCAGCACGGTGGCCGCCAGCCATGCGTAGTACACCGGCGGCATTTCCAGCATGCCGAGCTTGTGGCCCAGCCCGGTATACGGGATCAGCATGCCGATCGCGATGATCGCGGTGGTCAGCCCCAGCACCGGCGCGGCCGCGCTGCTCTGCAGGAACGGGATGCGGCGCGTGCGGATCATGTGCACCACCAGGGTCTGGGTGAGCAGGCTCTCGATGAACCAGCCGGACTGGAACAGCGACTGGTGCGCCGGCGTGTTCGCGCCGAACACGAACCACAACAGCGCGAAGGTGGTGATGTCGAACACCGAACTGGACGGCCCCACCAGCAGCATGAAGCGGCCGATGTCGCTGGCGTCCCATTTTCGCGGCACGCGCAGGTACTCCTCGTCCATGCGGTCGAACGGGATCGACAGCTGCGAGATGTCGTACAGCAGGTTCAGCACCAGGATCTGCAGCGGCAACAGCGGCACGAATGGCAGGAACACGCTGGCAATCAGCATGCTCAGCACGTTGCCGAAGTTCGAGCTGGCAGTCATCTTGATGTACTTGATGATGTTGCCGAAGGTGATGCGGCCTTCCAGCACGCCCTCCTCCAGCACCATCAGGTTCTTCTCCAGCAGGATGATGTCGGCCGACTCCTTGGCGATGTCGGTGGCGGTGTCCACCGAGATGCCAACATCGGCATCGTGCAGCGCCGACGCGTCGTTGATGCCGTCGCCGAGGAACCCCACGGTATGGCCCTGGCGCTGCAGCGAGCGCACCACCGCGGCCTTCTGCAGCGGCGACATCTTGGCGAACACCGTGGTGCGCTTCACCAGTTCGTCCAGCGCCGCCTCGTCCAGCGATTCGATGTCGCGGCCCTGCACCGAGTGGGTGACGTCCAGCCCCACCTCGCGGCAGATCTTGCGCGTCACCGCCTCGTTGTCGCCGGTGATGACCTTCACCTCGACTCCGTGCTGGTGCAGGGCGTTGATCGCGGTGGCGGCCGAGTCCTTCGGCGGATCGAGGAAGGCGAGACAACCAACCGCGGTGAGCCCGTTCTCGTCGGCCACGCTCCAGGCGCGCTCGGCCGCCGGTTCGCGGCGCACCGCCACCACCAGCACGCGCAGGCCGTCCTCGTTGAGCCGGTGCGTCATCGCCTTGATCTCGCGGCGGCGCTCGTCGGTCATGGCCTCCACCCTGCCACCCACCTGCGCGAATGCGCAGATCGCCAGCATCTCCTCGACCGCGCCCTTGCAGATCAGCAGGTGCTCGCTGCCGCCGTTCGCCACGACGACCGACATGCGCCGGCGCTGGAAATCGAACGGGATCTCGTCCACCACGCGGTAGCGCGCCGCGGTCGGCTCCAGGTCGCGGTGCTCCAGCACCGCCTTGTCCATCAGGTTCTTCAGGCCGGTCTGGAAGCGGCTGTTGAGGTAGCCATACTCCAACGCCTCGTCGCTCTCCTCGCCGTCGAGGTCGAGGTGGCGCTCCAGCACGATCTTGTCCAGCGTCAGCGTGCCGGTCTTGTCGGTGCACAGCACGTCCATCGCGCCGAAGTTCTGGATCGCGTTGAGCCGCTTCACCACCACCTTGCGCTTGGACATCGCCATCGCGCCCTTGGCGAGGTTCGCGGTGACGATCAGCGGCAGCATCTCCGGGGTGAGGCCCACCGCCACCGACAGCGCGAACAGGAACGCCTCCCAGAAACCCTGCTTGTACCACTGGATGCCCAGCACCACCGGCACCATCACCGCCATGAAGCGGATCAGCAGCCAGCTCACCGAGTTCACGCCGCGGTCGAAACTGGTCTGCACGCGCTGGCCGCTCATGCTGTGCGCCAGCGAGCCGAGGTAACTGCGCGTACCGGTGGCCACCACCACCGCGCTGGCGGTGCCGGAGATCACGTTGGTGCCCATGTAGCAGACGGTGGGCAGATCCAGCGGATTGCCGACCGATTCGACGCCGTGCGCATGGATCGGCGCCACCTTCTCCACTGGCAGCGATTCACCGGTGAGGATCGCCTGGCTGATGAAAAGGTCCTTCGCCGTGAGCAGGCGCAGGTCGGCGGGCACCATGTCGCCCGCACCCAGATGCACGATGTCGCCCGCCACCAGCTCGCCCACCGGCACCTCGATCTGCTCGCTGTGGCCGTCGGAGGCCTGCCGCGTCACCGCGGCAGTGTTGCGCACCATCGCCTTCAGCTCCTCGGCCGCGCGCGAGGAGCGGTACTCCTGGGTGAAGGTCAGCACCACGCTGATACCCACCATCGCCGCGATGATGATCGGCCCAGTGAGGTCGCTGTCGTCGGCGAACAACTGCACGCCGGCCAGCACCAGCAGCACGATGATGAAAGGATTCTTGAACGCGCGCAGCAGCTGCAGCGACCAGTGCGGCGGCTTCTCGTGCGAAACCTCGTTGGCACCGTCGCGATGCAGCCGCTCGGTGATCTGCGCCTCGTCGAGGCCGGCCGGCGTGCTATCCAGCGCGGCCAGCAGCGCCTCGTTGTCGCGGAACGCCTCCTGCGCCACCGCCACGTGCAAGGGCGCCGACGCGCCCTTCTCGGCCGTCCTTGAGAGGGCGCCCTGGATGGATTGCTTGATCATGACCCGCTTCCGTGAATTCGCTGATGCCTGCCGCCGGGGCGAGTCCGCGGAATCAGTCCGCCAACCGCATCGACGCTGTTGCGCCTGGCCACGCATGCGGCCGGAACGGTTCCGCGCCTGGCGGAGGCCATCCCTTGCATGACGTCACGGCAGCCATCAGCGACTGGATACCAGCGCGAGATGGACGGATGATGGCAGCGCGTCGCCGCGGGCCCGGGTTGTCGCCGATGCATGGCCGCCGGCGTCGGCGCGGCGGTGCAGTTCGACCACATTGCTGCCGGCCGAGCGGTCCAGCGGGGCGGGCACGGTGATGGTGTAGGTAACGCGCACGGCCTCGCGACGGCCAGCCAGAAGCCGGCGCAGCATGCGCAGCAAAACGGAATCGCGAAGGAGCTTCATGGCCCATCTCCTCGTTACGGCGCCCGCGGCGCCGGAGAAGGTGGGCCGGTCTTCCCTAGTCGAGGAAAGCGCCAGCCGACCGCAGGCGGTCGCCGCAGATCATCAGCTTGTTATGCAATGCCGGCATCCGATGCTCGCGGATGTCGACGTTGCGACTAGGGTAAACGTCCATATGCCTTGGTTAGTCAGGACAGGGGGCCCGCCGACGCGGACGCGCCGGTGGGCGCGGGCATTGTCGTGCTGCGTTGCCGCAGTGTCAATCCCGGCAAGCGCTCCACACGAATGAAAGTTGTTGCGCATGCGGCCAGCATGTCCCGTTCCGCTCAGCCCAGCACCGCCGATGGGACCGCCTGCAGCAGCGGCGATACCAGCCAGTGGTCGACCAGCAGGAACGCGAACAGCGCCATCAGGTAGACGATGGAGTAGCTGAACACCTTCATCGCGTACAGCTCGTCCGGCGGATTCAACAGGCGCACCGCGTAATACAGGAACGCCCCGCCCAGCACCGCGGCGCCGCCCAGGTAGACCAGCCCGCTCATCCCGGTCATTGCCGGCAGCAGGGTCACCAGCACCAGCAGCACGGTGTAGAACAGGATGTGCCAGCGGGTGAACACCACGCCGTGGGTCACCGGCAGCATCGGCACCTGCGCGCGCGAGTAGTCGTCGCGGCGGAAGATCGCCAGCGCCCAGAAATGCGGCGGCGTCCACACGAAGATGATCAGGCACAGCTGCAGCGCGTACGGGTGCAGCGAACCGGTGACCGCAGTCCAGCCCAGCACCGGCGGAATCGCTCCTGCGAGGCCGCCGATCACGATGTTCTGCGGCGAGGCGCGCTTGAGGAACGCGGTGTAGATCACCGCATAGCCGATCAGCCCGGCAAAGGTCAGCACCGCGGTCAGCGTGTTTACCAGCAGCACCAGCACCAGCATCGAGGCGATGCCCAGCAGCAGCGCGAACACGAACACCTGGCGCGGATTGAGGTGCCCGGTGGCCAGCGGCCGGTGCGCCGTGCGCACCATCACCTTGTCGATGCGCTGGTCGATCAACTGGTTGAATGCGGCAGCCGAGGACGAGGCCAGCCAAATGCCCAGCGTGCCGAACACCAGCGCGCGCCACGGCGGCATGCCGGGCACGGCAAGGAACATGCCGATCACCGCGCAGAACACCAGCAGCGCAACGATGCGCGGCTTGGTCAACAACAGGTACTCGTGGAAAACGCTCATCTTCAGTGTCGCCCCAACGACAGGAACATCGATTCGTCATGCTGCCGCTGCGTGCGTGCCAGCGTGGCCAGCAAGGTGAACAGCAGCAAGGCCGCCACGCCATTGTGCGCGGTCGCCACCGCCAGCGGCAGGCCGAAGTACACATTGCTGATGCCCAGCAGCACCTGGCCCGCCAGCGCCAGCGCGATCGCCAGACCGCACAGGCGCAGCCCACGCCGGGCGGCCTTGATCGCCAGCCAGCCGAGGTAGCAGAACACCACCAGCGCACCGAGCCGGTGCGCGATCTGGATCGCACTGCGCGCGGCCATGTCCAGCACGCCGCCTTCGTAGTTCACGCCGATCCCGCGCCACAGCACGAATCCTTCGCGGAAATCGGTCGGTGGCGCCCACTGACCGAGGCACTGCGGGAACGAGCCGGGACCGTAGCCGCAGGCCAGCGCCGCGTAGTTCGCCGAAGTCCAGCCACCCAGCGCGATCTGGCACAGCAGCAACACCAGGCCGATCGCCACCAGCCGACGCAGATCGGCCAGACGATCGTCCACCGCCGCCACGCCGGCGAAACGCAGCGCGGCATACGCCAGCAGCGCGAACGTGGTCATGCCGCCGAGCAGGTGGCCCATCACCACGACGGGCTTGAGCAGCAGGGTCACCGTCCACATGCCGAGCATCGCCTGGAAGATGATCACCGCCAGCGCCAGCACGCAGATCTTCCAGGCGCCAGGCCGCGGCAGCCGGATCGCGGCAAGCAGCGGCAGCGCGATCGCACAGGCCGCCAGCAGCGACGACCACAGGTGCTCGCCGCGCATGTACAGGCCCACGCCGAGCGCCGCGAATACGGCGCCGGCGAGCACTGCCAACAGCGTGTCGCGCCGGCGCCCGCTCGCCAGCAGCGCCAGCAGCAGCACCAGCACGCCGAGCGTGCCGGCGAAGAAGCGGTGCACCTGCTCGCGCCAGGCCTTGTGCGCCTCGTACGGCCGATCCGGGAACGCCGCGTCGGCATGCGCCACCGCCTGCGCGTGCTGCGGCCAGGTCACCTGGCCGTAGCAGGTCGGCCAGTCCGGGCAGGACAGGCCGGCGTTCGACAGCCGCACGAACGCGCCAAACATCACCAGCCCGAACGCGAACACCGCCGCGAACAGCGCCAGCCAGCGGAGAATTTTCAGGGAGCGTGCCGACATCACTTGATCACCTTCACCATGTCCCGCAACAGCCCGGGGCCATCGAAGCCGGCCGGGTACAGCGACAACGCGGTGCCGTTGGACTCCACCAGCACGGCACTGACGCTGTCTGGCGTGGACGGCACGTAGGTTGCCAGTTTGCCGTCGACATCACGACCGAACGCCCAGTACGTGCTCATCGCCACGCGCCGGCCCGGGTCGACCGGTGGCGCACCGACATACAACAGGCGCAGGCGCGACTGATTGCGGTTGAGCATGACCCGTGCCTTGGCGATGCCGGTCAGCGTATCGAAGCAGCGCGCCGCGCAATCCGGGCCGGCCAGTGCGATCAAAGTGAAGCGCGGCTTGCTGTCGCGCCACGGCCACGAGCTGCCGTCATCCAGGCGCACCTGCAGCTGCTCGTCGACGAAATTGCGCTGCGGCAGGATCGGCTCGCCGTTGCCCCTGGTGCCGGGCTGCCAGCCGCTCCAGCTGAGCAGGCCGGCGACGATCATCGGCGCGGCGAACACCAGCCCGATCAGCAGCAGGAAGATTCGGCTCTTGCGCAAGGCGGCGGGATCAGCAGCTTTCATCGGACTTCATCGACCTTGGTGGAATCAGGATTTGCGCGGTTTGCGCTTGCGATGCACGACCAGCAGGATGACCACCGCGGCGAGCGCAAAGGTGAACCACTGGAATGCATAGGCACGATGCCGCGCCGGTGGCATCGAGGAAAAATCGAGGGTGTGCACGCGCTCGTAGATCGCGGCCGGGTCGGGGTCCAGCGCCAGCAACCGCGGGTACAACGGGCGACCGAGGTCGCTGGCGACTTCCGCCGGGTCCAGAAAGATGCTGTTCTTCGGCCACCGGGCCTGTCGCTTCAGCGCATCCCCGCCCATCTCGAAACCGACCGGCGGCGGCGGTACGTACAAGCCCTGCAGGCTCACCTCGCCAACGGGCAGCGCCGGCAGCTGCGGCGTCTTGCCATTGCCGTTGCCGGGCAGGAAGCCCAGGTCGACCAGCAGCAGTTGCGCATGGCCCTCCAGCGCCAGCGGCGCGAACACCTCCACCCCGCCGAGGCCGTCGTGCTTCGGGTTGTCCAGCAGGTACAGGCGGTCGGCAAGGTAGCGGCCACTCACCCGTACCCGCGGGAAGCCGTCGGCCGGCGGCGCTTCGGCCACCCTGGCGAAGTCCTGCAGCGGCGCGGCCGCCGATGCGGCATACCGCCGCAGAAGTGCTTCCTTGAAGTCGGCACGGTGCAGCTGCCACACGCCCAGACGTATAAACAGCAAGGCCCCGGCCACCGTCAGCAGCAGCGCCCACCACGAAGGACGGCGAAACCCGTTCACGCCGGACGCCTGCCAGCGACCGCTATACTGGCCATGTCGAACTGGATCGGATCAATCACGTGGAAACCATCTATAAAATTGCGCTGGTGGTAGTACTGCTGGTGGTCGTCTTCAGCCTCGGCCAGGCGCTGTACTTCATGATGACCGACAAGGACGACGACAAGCGCACCGTGTGGGCGCTGACCCGCCGCATCGGCCTGTCGCTGCTGTTCATCGCCATGGTCGCGTTCGGCATCTGGATGGGCTGGCTGCACCCGCACGACGTCGGCCAGTGATTGTAGCCGCCACCCGGCAGCCGTTTCCCGTCAAACGAAAAAGCCCGCCATCCGGCGGGCTTTTTCATGCCCGAACCCGATTCGGAGCAATGCTCTTCATGAAGGGTCCGGCCATGGATGGCCGGTTTTTGATCTTCGCTCTCCACGACAGGACGTCGCGTCGCCCTTCTGAAGAGTCCGGCCCGGACGGCCGGTCTTGCTCTTCGCGAGAGGACCTCGCGTCAAAGTATGTAGACGAACATGAACAGGCCGAGCCAGACCACGTCGACGAAGTGCCAGTACCAAGCCACCGCCTCGAAGCCGAAGTGATGGTCCTTGTTGAAGTGGCCCTTCAGCACGCGCAGCCAGATCACCGCCAGCATGATCGTGCCCAGCGTCACGTGCAGGCCATGGAAGCCGGTCAGCAGGAAGAAGGTGGAACCGTAGACGCCGCTGTGCAGGGTCAGGTTCAACTCCTTGTACGCCTCCATGTACTCGTGCGCCTGGAAGTACAGGAAGGTGGCGCCCAGCAGCACGGTCAGGCCCAGGAACAGCAGGATCTTGCCGCGATGGCCGGCGCGCAGCGCGTGGTGCGCGATCGTCACGGTGACGCTGGAGGTGAGCAGGATCAGCGTGTTCAGCAGCGGCAGACCCCACGCCGGCACGGTGCGGAATGCGCCACCGACCTGCTCCGGGCCGTTGCCGCCATTGGCACCCCACGACGCCGCGTAGTCGCTCCACAGGAACTGGTGGGTCAGCACGCCGTGGCCTTCGCCGCCCAGCCACGGCACCGAGAACATGCGGATGTAGAACAGCGCGCCGAAGAACGCGCCGAAGAACATCACCTCGGAGAAGATGAACCACATCATGCCCATGCGGAACGAGGTGTCGACCTGCGGGTTGTAGCTGCCGGCCAGTGATTCGTGAATCACCGAGCGGAACCAGCCGAAGAACATGGCCAGCACGCCGATCACGCCGACGGTCAACACGGTCTTGCCGAAGCCGGCCTCACCGGGCTCCGCGTTCAGCCAGTGCGCGGCACCGAACACGGTGGTGAACATGACCACTGCGGCCACGAACGGCCAATAGCTCTTGGCCGGAACAAAGTAAGCGTCGTGCTGCTGACCCATGGTGTAACCCCGTGGATTTCTCTTGATGACTTTTGCCCCGTCACGCCGCCCGGGGAACTGCATGCCGGACGTCGAAGCCGACCGGTCGAAAAAACATGTAGCGACTGCGCTGCTGCTATTTCATCAACACTATCTGCACGAACGAGATCAGGAAGAAGAACAGCACGATCGCCACCAGCACCGTCACGGTGCGCCGCACACCCTTGTGGCGATCGTTGTCGACATCGTCGGTGGCCGGGTGATTCGTGGTCTGCTGCGTCATCTCGGTTCGTCTCGTGCAGTGTCCCGGCCATTCGGCCGGGACGCTGCGGCAATGATCAATCGTTCACGTGGCCGTGCGCCAGTTCGTCGTCGTGAATCACCGGCGGCACTTCGAAGGTATGGTGCGGGGCCGGCGACGGCACCGTCCACTCCAGACCCTTGGCGCCTTCCCACACGCGGTCGGTGGCCTTCTTCTTGGAGAAGAACGCGCAGTGGATAAGCACGCCGATGAAGATCAGCTGGGTGGCACCGAACAGGAAGCCGCCGATCGAGCTGATCATGTTGAAGTTGGCGAACGCCACGTTGTAGTCGGGGATGCGGCGCGGCATGCCGGCCAGGCCCAGGAAGTGCTGCGGGAAGAACAGCACGTTGACCCAGATCACGCTGTTCCAGAAGTGCACCTTGCCCCAGAACTCGTTGTACATGTTGCCGGTCCACTTCGGCAGCCAGTAGTACGTGGCGCCGATGATCGCGAACAGCGCACCGGTCACCAGCACGTAGTGGAAATGCGCCACCACAAAGTAGGTGTCGTGGTACTGGAAGTCGGCCGGCACCAGCGCCAGCATCAGGCCGGAGAAGCCGCCGATGGTGAACAGGATGATGAACGCGATCGCGAACAGCATCGGCGTCTCGAAGGTCATCGAACCGCCCCACATGGTGGCGACCCAGTTGAACACCTTCACGCCAGTCGGCACCGAGATCAGCATGGTGGCGTACATGAAGAAGATCTCGGCGCCCAGCGGCAGGCCCACCGCGAACATGTGATGCGCCCACACGATGAACGACAGGAACGCGATGCAGGCGATCGCGAACACCATCGCCTTGTAGCCGAAGATCGGCTTGCGCGCGAAGGTCGGCACGATCTCCGAGATGATCCCGAATGCAGGCAGGATCATGATGTAGACCTCGGGATGGCCGAAGAACCAGAAGATGTGCTGGTACAGGACGGGGTCGCCGCCGCCGCCCGGGTTGAAGAAGTTGGTGCCGAAGTATTTGTCGGTGAGCAGCATGGTCACCGCACCGGCCAGCACCGGCATCACGGCGATCAGCAGGAACGCGGTGATCAGCCAGCTCCACACGAACACCGGCATCTTCAGCAGGTCCATGCCCGGCGCGCGCATGTTCAAGATGGTGGCGATGATGTTGATCGCGCCCATGATCGAGCTGATGCCCATCAGATGGATCGCGAACACCACGTAGGCCAGCGAATCGCTCTGCAGCGCCAGCGGCGGATACATCGTCCAGCCGCCGGACGGGCCGCCACCCGGCAGGAACAGCGTCGACAGCATCAGCAGGAACGCAAACGGCAGGATCCAGAACGACAGGTTGTTCATGCGCGGCAGCGCCATGTCCGGCGCGCCGACCATCAGTGGGATCATCCAGTTACCGAGGCCGACGAAGGCCGGCATGATCGCGCCGAAGATCATCACCAGCGCATGCATGGTGGTCAGCTGGTTGAAGAAGTACGGCTGCATCAGCTGCAGGCCGGGCTTGAACAGCTCGGCACGGATCGCCATCGCGAAGCTGCCGCCGATGAAGAACATCGTCAGCGCGAAGATCAGGTACAGCGTGCCGATGTCCTTGTGGTTGGTGGACATGCACCAGCGCTGGAAAAAACTTTTCGGCGCGCCGTGGTGATCGTCGTGCTGATCATGGGTGGCTGCGTAGGACATGGCCTTGCACCTCTAACCTGGAATATTGAATGCGACTGCGAAAAAACGTGTGCCGTGAGCGGCTGCGGGCGACGAGGGATCAGCCCTGCTTGCCGGCAACCGGAGCGGCGACCTGCGCGGTTTGCGGTGCCGGCGCCGGCGCGGCGGACTGCGCCTCCTGCTCGGCCAGCCACTTGGCGAAGTCCGCCTTGGACTTCACCACCACCACGATCGGCATGAAGCCGTGATCCTGGCCGCACAACTCGGCGCACTGGCCGCGGTAGGTGCCCGGCGCGGTGAAGTTGGCCCACGCCGCATTGATGATTCCGGGGATCGCGTCGATCTTCCAGCCGGTCGCCGGCACCCACCAGGAATGGATCACGTCGCCACTGGTGATCACGAAGCGGATCTTGGTGTCGACCGGCACCACCAGCGGCTTGTCGACGTTCAGCAGGTAGGTGCTTTCGTCGCCCACCTTGACCGCGAACGGGTCCATGCCCGAGCCGAGCTGGCGGGTCTGGTCGCTCTGCGAATCGAGCTTGGACATGAAGCCGACCTTGTCGATCGACTTGCCCAGGTAATCGACATAGTCGTAGCGCCACTTCCACTGGTAGCCGGTGACCTTGACGGTCATCTGCGAACCGGTGGTGTCGGCCCAGCTGGTGAGGCCGCCGGTGGCCAGGTAGGCCAGGGTGATCAGGATCAGTACCGGGATGGTGGTCCAGACCACTTCCACCGTGGTGTTGTGCGACCACTTCTCGGCCACCGCGCCGCGCGATTTGCGGAAGCGGAACATCGCGACGAACATCGCGCCGAACACCAGCACGCCGATTACCGTGCACACGGCGAGCGAAATGTTGTTCAGGTGGTACGGCACCTGCGACCAGGTGCTCGCGCCGCGCTCCATGTTCAGCTGCCACGGGCCGGGGGCGGCCAGGGCCACGCTGCCGAACGATGCAAGGGCGAGAGCCGCCGCTGCCGTGAATGATCGCCTGATGCCGCCAGATGTCATGTCTTGCACCTTTGTTGAACCTGCTTGCGTGGCTGGTTGAAGTCGGCCAGCAACACCATGAGTTTCTTCGACAGCTCGACGCGTTCCTGATCCGCCAGGAAAACGCCGATCTCCAGTTCGCGTCCGTGCGATGACAGCAGCAGGCGCTGGCGCCCATTGCCCGACTCCAGCAGCACGCGCACCCAGTACGACTGGAAACACATGCGGCGCCGGCCCGGCAGGGATTGCACCTCCAGCGACACGGCGTCGAGGGTGATGCGCTCACTACAGTCACCAGCCCGCCAGGCCACGCTCAAGGCGATGGCCACGGCGACGGATTCCACCAGGGCGAACAGCGGAGCGAACACATTCCCCTGCCACGCCCCCAGCCCAGCCGTCATCAGCACCAGCGCTACCAGAACCACGATCAGTCGACGCAGACCGCGCCGGCTGAGCGTGCGATTGGGCTTGAGCCACATCGTCACGCGGGGCAAGCCGGCGGTAGCTGGTCGAAGCACGATCATGGGGATCCGGCGTGCCTGGAACGCCGGAATGATAGGCCGCGGCGGCGCAACGGGCAAGAATGTCGCACCGGCTTGACCTGGATCAGGGAATCAGGCTGCACCGGCAGGGCGCGCTTCGATGGCCTCCCGATCCCCGCAGATTGCACCGCACGCGTACAATTGCGCGTTCCCCTCCGCCTGCGCGAACCCCAGCGACCAGCCCGTGACCCAAGCCATTCTCCGCCCCGAACTTCCCACCGATGGCACGCCAGCGCGCGCGCGCATCACCGCCGCCTGGCTGCGCGACGAGACCGAAGCCGTCAACGACCTGCTGGCCCAGGCCACCCTGCCGCCGGCCGAGCGCGAGCAGGTGATCGACGTCGCCGCCGGCCTGGTTACCCGCGTGCGTGCGCGTGCGAAGGACCAGAGCGCGGTCGAGTCCTTCATGCGCCAGTACGACCTGTCCTCCGAGGAAGGCGTGCTGCTGATGTGCGTGGCCGAGGCCCTGCTGCGCATCCCGGACAAGGCCACCGCCGACAAGCTGATCCGCGACAAGCTCGGCGAGGCGGACTGGAAGAAGCACCTGGGCCAGAGCGAGTCGCTGTTCGTCAACGCCTCCACCTGGGGCCTGATGCTGACCGGCCACCTGGTGAACCTGGCCGAGGACACCCGCCACGATTTCACCGGCGCGCTGAAGCGGCTGGTCGGTCGCGCCGGCGAGCCGGCGATCCGCCTCGCCGTGCGCCAGGCGATGCGCATCATGGGCCACCAGTTCGTGATGGGGCAGACCATCGACGAGGCGCTGGACCGCTGCGCGAAGAAGGAATACGCGGTCTACCGCTACTCCTACGACATGCTGGGCGAGTCCGCGCTCACCGCCGAGACGGCCGAGCGCTACCAGGAGGACTACCGCCGCGCCATCGGCCGCATCGGCGCGCGCGGCCCGTTCGCCAACCACACCGACGCGCCGTCGATCTCGGTGAAGCTATCTGCGCTGCATCCGCGCTACGAAGTGGCCAAGCGCGAAGACGCACGCCGCCTGCTCACCGCCAAGCTACTGGAACTGTCGCAGCTGGCGATGAAGCAGGGCATCGCGCTCTCGGTAGACGCCGAGGAAGCGGATCGCCTGGAGCTGTCGCTGGATATCATCGGCGACGTGTTCGCGCATCCGTCGCTCGAAGGCTGGAACGGCCTCGGCATCGTGGTACAGGCCTACTCCAAGCGCACCCCGTTCGTGATCGACTGGCTGGTCGAGACCGCACGCGCCGCCGGCCGTCGCTGGTACGTGCGCCTGGTCAAGGGCGCCTACTGGGACGCCGAGATCAAGCGCGCGCAGGAACAGGGCCTGGCCGGCTATCCGCTGTACACGCGCAAGCCGAATACCGACGTGTCCTACCTGGCCTGCGCGCGCAAGCTGTTCGACGCCGGGGTCGAGCTGATCTACCCGCAGTTCGCCACCCACAACGCGCACTCGATCGCCGCCGTGCATCACATCGCGCGCGGCCGCCCGTTCGAGTTCCAGCGCCTGCACGGCATGGGCACCGACCTGTACGCCGAGGTGATCGGCCTGCAGAACCTCAACGTGCCGTGCCGCGTGTACGCGCCGGTCGGCACCCACGAGGACCTGCTGCCGTACCTGGTGCGCCGCCTGCTGGAAAACGGCGCCAACACCAGCTTCGTCAACCGCGTGGTGGATGAAACCCTGCCGGTGCGCGAACTGGTCGCCGACCCCTGCGAGACGGTGCGCCGCTTCGCGTCCATTCCCCACCCGCGCATCCCCTTGCCGGTCAACCTCTATGGCGAACTGCGGAAGAATTCCATGGGCATCAACTTCTCCAACGACAACGAACTGAAGACGATGGCCGACGCGGTCAACGCGAACGCCGGTCCGTGGACCGCCGCCCCGCTGGTGCCCGGCGCAACGGCCGTCGGCCCGACCGTGTCGGTGACCAACCCGGCCGACCGCCGCCAGGTCGTGGGCAGCTACGTCAGCGCCGACAGTGTCACCGTCGACAAGGCAGTGGCCAATGCCGTCGCCGCCCAGCCCGGCTGGGATCGCCTGCCCGCCGCCAGTCGAGCCGCGATCCTCGAGCATGCGGCGGAGCAGCTCGAAGCACGTCGCGCCGAATTCATCGCCTTGTGCGTGCGCGAGGCCGGCAAGAGCCTGCCCGACGCGATCGCGGAAGTTCGCGAGGCGGCCGACTTCCTGCGCTACTACGCCACCATGGCGCGCCGCCTGTTCGGCCAGCCCGAGCAGTTGCCCGGCCCCACCGGCGAGAGCAATCAATTGTTCCTCAACGGTCGCGGCGTGTTCGTCTGCATCAGCCCGTGGAACTTCCCGCTGGCGATCTTCCTGGGCCAGGTCAGCGCCGCACTGGCCGCCGGCAACAGCGTGATCGCCAAGCCGGCCGAGCAGACTTCGCTGATCGGCCACGCCGCGGTGAAGCTGCTGCACGAGGCCGGCGTGCCACTCGATGTGCTGCAGTACCTGCCCGGCGATGGCGCCACCGTCGGCGCCGCGCTCACGAAAGACCCGCGCGTGGCCGGCGTGGCCTTCACCGGCTCCACCGAAACCGCCTGGGCGATCAACCGGAGCTTGGCCGCGCGCAACGCGCCGATCGCCGCGCTGGTCGCCGAGACCGGCGGCCAGAACGCGATGATCGCCGACTCCTCCGCCCTGCCCGAGCAGATCGTCAAGGACGTGATCGCCTCCGCGTTCCAGTCCGCCGGCCAGCGCTGCTCGGCCGCGCGCGTGCTGTTCGTGCAGGAGGACATCGCCGACAAGGTGGTCGACATGCTCGCTGGCGCGATGGCCGAACTGAAGGTCGGCGACCCCGGCCAGCTCTCCACCGACGTCGGCCCGGTGATCGACGAGGACGCGAAGAAGATCCTGGTCGACCACGCCGCGCGCATGGACGCCGAGGCAAAAAAGATCGGCGAAGTCGCGCTTGATCCGGCGACCACCGCCAACGGCACCTTCTTCGCCCCGCGCGCCTACGAGATTCCGTCGCTCGCCACGCTGACCCGCGAAGTGTTCGGCCCGGTGCTGCACATCGTGCGCTGGAAAGGCAGCGAGCTGGCCCAGGTGGTCGAGCAGATCAACGCCACCGGCTACGGCCTCACCCTGGGCGTGCACAGCCGCATCGACGACACCGTGGAATACATCCGCAGCCACGCCCGCGTCGGCAACTGCTACGTCAACCGCAACCAGATCGGTGCGGTGGTCGGCGTGCAGCCGTTCGGCGGCGAAAGCCTCTCCGGCACCGGCCCCAAGGCCGGCGGCCCGCACTACCTCTTGCGCTTCGCCGGCGAACGCACGCTCACCATCAACACCACCGCCGCCGGCGGCAACGCCTCGCTGCTGACCATCGGCGAGTAAGCGGCGGAATTCGGGAAACCCCGCGCCCTTCACCTTTCTCCTTCAAGTTCGCCTGGGGGAGAGGGTGTGGCGAGGGAGCTCTCCGACATTGCCGCGATGCCGATGCAGCGAGTACGTTGCATGCCATTGCACGGAGCGTTGGCATGACGAAACAGAGAAATGGGCAAGCCGAGTTCGCTCGCTGGATGGGACCTTTGCTGGATGCCCTGCGCGCACTCGGCGGTTCGGCCAAACCACAGGAAGTGTCTCGCTGGATCGCGCGCGAGCTGAGCCTCCCGTCCGAGATCACCGAAGCCACCCTCAAGTCCGGCGCCAATCGCTTCCACAACCAGGTGCAGTGGGCTCGCCAGTACCTGGTGTGGCAAGGCCTTCTGGACGACAGCAAGCGCGGCACATGGACCCTGAGCCCGTTGGGTTGGAAGACTCGTCTCGACGAAGACGCGGCGCGAACCCTCTTCCTCGACCGGGTAAAGATCCAGCAGGCCGAACGCAGACAGCACGCGACCACGGAAACTCGCGTCGAGTCCAAAACGGCCGATGCCGAATCACCTGGGGAGCTGCAGGATCTTGGCCTGCTCGATGTCCTGAAATCCCTGCCGCCCTATGGTTTCGAGCTGATTTGTGGCCGCCTGCTGCGCGAGCACGGGTTCGAGGAAGTCGAAGTCACCCAGCGTTCGCGCGATGGCGGCATCGATGGCTACGGCCTGCTGCGCCTCAGTGCCTTCGTGAGCCTGCGTGTGGCCTTTCAGGCCAAGCGCTACAAGGATGTCGTCGCACGAAGCGCGGTGGGCGAATTCCGCAATGCCCTGCTCGGTCGCGCCGAGAAAGGTGTATTCATCACCACCGGCCGCTTCACTCAGGACGCTGAGGCCGAGGCCACTCGCGACGGCGTAGTGCCGATCGAGCTGATCGATGGCGAACAACTGACCGAGCTGTTCCAGGACAAGCTCATCGGCGTGAAGCCTAAAATGGTATATGAGATCGACCATGCCTTCTTTGACGAATTCCGCCGTGAATCCTGAGCGAAGCGCTACGCGCGATGCGACGGACGCCGATCTCACCAGCATGCTGCAGCGCCTGCGCGAGGCGCAGGCACGCGAGCAGATGCCCGCCTGGCCACTGCGTGCGCAACGCCTGCATCAACTGGAGACGATGCTGCTCGAACAGCGCGAGGCATTCGCCACGGCGATCGACGCCGACTTCGGCCAGCGCCCGCGCGAGGAGACCGACCTGCTGGAGATCTTCCCCAGCCTGTCGGCGGTCCGCCACGCGCTCGGCCATGGCCGTCGCTGGATGAAACCACGACGGCGCCTGGCCGACCTGCTGTTCCTGCCTGCGCGCACCGAGCTGCGCCCGCAACCGCTGGGCGTGGTCGGCATCATCGTGCCGTGGAACTACCCGCTGTACCTGGCGATCGGTCCGCTGGTCGACGCGCTGGCCGCCGGCAACCGCGTGATGCTGAAGATGAGCGAATACACGCCGCGCTTCTCGGCGCTGTTCGCCGGGCAGGTGGCGAAGTATCTCCGGCCCGACGAAGTGGCCGTGGTGAACGGTGACGCGGACGTGGCACAGGCATTCTCCGCACTGCCGTTCGACCACCTGTTGTTCACCGGCTCCACCGCGGTCGGCCACCACGTGATGCGCACGGCCGCGGCCAACCTGACTCCGGTGACGCTGGAGCTTGGCGGCAAGTCGCCGGCGATCATCGGCCCCGGCGCGCGCTTCGAGCACGCGGTGGAGCGCATCGTGTTCGGCAAACTGGTCAACGCCGGGCAGACCTGCATCGCACCGGACTACGTGCTGCTGCCGCGCGCACGGGTGGCGGAATTCATCGACCTCGCCGGCAAGGCGATGGCGCGGATGTACCCACGACTGGAGCGGAACACGCAGTACGCCAGCATCGTCTCCGACCGCCAGTACCAGCGTCTCGCGGCGCTGCGCGATGGCGCGCTGGCGGCCGGCGCACGCGTGCACCCGCTCGGCGAGGCGACGGAAGATCCGGCGCGGCGATTGCTGCCGCCGCAGTTGCTGACCGAAGTCGACGACAGCATGGCGGTGATGCGCGAGGAGATCTTCGGCCCGCTGCTGCCACTGCTGCCGTACGACGCGCTGGACGACGCCATCGCCCATGTCGCCGCCCGCCCGCATCCGCTGGCGCTGTACCTGTTCGAACACGACCAGGCCCGCATCGACCGGGTGCTGGCGCGCACCCACGCCGGCGGCGTCAGTGTCAACGACACGCTGTACCACATCGCCCAGCACGGCCTGCCGTTCGGCGGCGTGGGTGCGTCCGGCATGGGTGGCTACCACGGCGAGGCCGGCTTCCGCACGTTCTCGCACCTGAAACCGGTGTTCCGCCAGGCCCGCTGGAACGGCGCCGGCCTGCTCAACCCACCGTACGGCGCACGCTTCCGCCGCATGTTGGCGCTGCTGCTCAACCGCGGTTGAGGCGCAACATCCGCACATAAAAAAACCTCCCCGCGCGAGCGGGGAGGTTTTTCACGGCACGCCGCGTGACGGCGCTCAGAACTTGTAGGTTGCCGACAGGCTCAGCAGGTTGCCGTAGTCGTCGAAGTTGCCGGTGACCACGTCGCCGGTGGAGCTGGTGCTGTTGATATGCGCCTGGTTCACGAAGATATGCGCGTACGAGGCGTTGACCTCGAAGTGTTCGCTGGCCTTGTAGCCGATGCCCACGGTCGCCAGCTTGCGGGTGGAATCCGGCACGCGCACGTCGCGCACGGCGTTGTAGCTCGGCGAGGTGTCCACCGCGATGCCGGCACGCAGGGTGATCTTGTCGTTGAGGTAGTAGTCGCCGCCGACCGAGGCGTAAACCGTGTTGCGCCAGTTGAACGTCTCGGCCGTATCCGGCTGGCCGGGGTTGCCGTACTTGACGCGCAGCTCCTTGAACACGTCCCATTTGGTGTAGGCCAGGTCGATGCCCAGGCCGAACTTCTCCGCCTGGTGCCAGTAGCTGGCGCTGATCACCGCCGGGGTGGTGAAGTCGGCGGTACCGGTGGTATGTGCGAACGGCGGGATGCTGCTGGCGAGTGCCGGATTGCTCAGCAGCAGGTCGTAGCCCGGGGTGGTGGTGAAGTTGCCGGTACCCTGCAGGTGATGGCTGATCTTGGAACGGTAGTTCAGCGCCAGCTTGTCGTTCGGGGTCAGCTTCCAGAAGCCGCCAACCTGGTAGCCGTAACCCCAGTCGTCGCCCTTGATCCGGGCGAAGCCGTCGACGCCCGGCGGAGTCACCGCCGCCACGCCGGCCGCGGCGGCCTGGCCTTGCTGCACGGCCGCCTGGATCATCGCGGTGCCCTGCGCCGGCGAGAGCTGGCCGGCCGCGATGGCTGCCTGGATCTGCGCAACACCAGCGGCGGTCTGCGCGCCGATGCCCTGCTGGATGCCCAGGCCCACGGCGTTGAAGTTGATGGCGCTGCTCAGCTCGGCCGAGGTGCGCTGCGCGATCGCGCTGACGCCCAGGGCGAAGCTGTCGGTCAGGTCGTACGAGGCCGAGAAGGTCGCATCGAGCGACTGGAACTTGGACTTGACGCCGTTGTAACGGCCGACCCAGTCACGGTCGTACTCGGTCTGGAAACCGAACGGCACCGAGAAGCCGAAGCCGAGGTGCAGCTTGTCCGACACCTTGGACGCGAGGAAAAACGCCGGGACCGGCAACGTGGTACCGGCGTCGCCGCCGTTGCCGCCGCTGATCGGGCGACCCAGCACGTCATGCGCGCTGCCGCTGAACTTGGCACTGAAGTTGATGGCCGTGACGTCGGCCTGGAAATAGGTGCCATCCAGCTCGCTCATGGCGGCGGGGTTGTTGGCCACCACCGAGGCGTCGCCGCCAGCGGTGGCGGAGCCGGCATAGGCCCGGCCCAGCCCCTTGGCGCTGTTTTCCTTGAGCTGGAACGCGCTGGCATCGGCATTGCCAGGTGCAAACAAGGCACCCATCACCGCAACGCTCAGCGCAGCCAGGGCCAGTGGACGGGCAGCGCCCGAGAAGGAACGGAAAGACGTGTGCATCGCTAGCTCCTGCATGTTGTTGGTGCAGCTCGGGACAGTAACCGGGGCATAACCGGCGAGAAACATGAATTCATACGTGCGTTTGAACTTCCTGCGCTGGACTCTGCCCTCTTGCACAGGGCGTTGCAAGTGCGCTCGCAACAATTTACTAACATCAGCATATCCGCCGGGTGGCGCAAACTGCCGATGCCCGGTTCATCGACGGGCACTGCTACCCTCGTCGCCCGGCAGCTCACCCTGCACTCCCTCCCCGATCCGACACGGTGTCGCCATGCCATGTTTCGTCTATGCCAGCCTGCGCAAAGCCGACAGCTACCTGTGGCTGGCGCAGCGAGATGCGTTCGACACGCTGCCCGAGCCGCTGCTGCTGCTGTTGGGCGAGCTGCGTTTCGTGATGGAGGTGCAGCTGGACGAGCAGCGCAAGCTGCCGGTCGAGGATACCGCGCAGGTGCTCGAACACCTGCGCACGCAGGGCTGGCACCTGCAGCTGCCACCGCAGGAAACCCTGGCCACCGCCAATCATCCCGCTTATACGCATTCGCCGAGGGATGATCGGGGCGAGTGAATCGCGCATCATGTCGCCGGCGTTAACACTTGGTTACCGCCTGCACAGCCAACGATTTCTATACTGCCCCCCATGACCCAGCCCAAATCGCGCCGCCGCCCTCCTCTCCTGCACGCCCTGGCCTGGTTCATTCCGGGCCTGCTCGCGGTCGCCGTCGCCGGCCTGGTCACCCATCCACTGACCCTGGTTCCATTGCTGCTGGCGAACGCGCTGACCATGGCCGCGATCTGCCATGCGATCGGCTTCGATCCCGAGCCGCACTTCGGCCGCACCGTGCTGCGCCGTGGCGCCGCCCACCTGGTGATGTTCACCGGCTACACCGTGCTGGTGTTCGTGCTGGTCGCCTGGCCAATGCTGCAACTGACCCACCAGCCCAGCCTCAGCGCGGCGCTGGTGCTGGCCGCGGCGCTGGTGCTGGCGCTGGTCGCGCTGTGGCGGCTGTGGCCGGCGTTCGGTCTGGTGTTCGTGTGGGACGACGCCTATCCAAGCCAGCGCGACGGCTCGTGGATCTTCACCGCCACCCTGCGCAGCATCGCGTTCGGCCGCCACCTTTCGCTCGAGGAGCGTTTCTTCAGCCACTTCCTGCCGGCCGCGTTCGCGCTGCTGGTGCTGGCCTTCGGCGCGATCGCGCTGACCGGCCTGTACGGCGTGCTGTCGCCGGAGCCGCGCGTCGCCGCGCTGGCGATCTATGGCGTGCTGCTGCTGCCGCTGGGCTGCCTGGTGATCGCCAACCGCACGCTGCGTGCGCTGCTGTGCGAACGCCACCAGCCGCGCCGGCGCAGCGATGTCGACGGCCGCGCCGCGCCCGCGCCGCGTCCGGTGCTGAGCGAGCAGGAGCGCACCGCCGGTACGCCGGAACAGGCCGCCGCGCTGCTGGCCGCCACTCGCGATGGCGACATCGAGCGCGCGCTGGCCCTGGTCGAGGCCGGTGCCGATCCGGACACCGCGCCGGGCACCGACGACCGCGACCAGCGGCCGGTGCTGATGCTGGCCGCACTACTGCCGGATACCCGCCTGTTGCGCACGCTGATCGCCAGGGGTGCCGACGTGAACCGCGCCAGCGGCGGCATCACCCCGCTGCTGGCCGCCACCCGTGACAGCTGGCACGGCCGCGCCGAGGCGGTGCTGACCCTGCTCGCCAACGGCGCCAGCCCGCTGGTCACCGATGCCGAGGGCAACACGCCGCTGCACGGTGCCGCGCTCAGCGGCGACGCCGGCGTGGCAGCGATGCTGCTGGACGCGGCCGCACCGATCAATGCATTGAACAAGGCCGGCATCAGTCCACTCGCCACCGCCTGCCGCGCCGCCAACTGGCCGCTGGCAAAATTCCTGCTGGAACGCGGCGCGAAGCCGGCCCCAGCCGACGGCGAACCGGCGCTGGTAGCCGCCGCCGGCATCGCCGACGACGATGCCGAAGGCGTGAAGCTGCTGCTCAAGCATCGCGCCGCGGTCAATGCGGTCGACGCGCGGCACCGGCATGCGCTGCTCGCCGCCGCCGCCGAAGGCCATGAGCAAGTCGCCCGCGTGTTGTGCGCCGCCGGCGCCGACGTGAACCTGGTCGACCGCCACGGCAGCAGCGCGCTGATGGAAGCCTCGCGCGCCGGTGCCGGCGGCATCGTGCAACTGCTGGCCGAAGCGCAAGCCGACGCCGGCCTGCGCGACAGCCACGGCCGCGATGCGTTGA
Organism: Rhodanobacter thiooxydans; assembly: GCF_030291135.1. Classification (NCBI taxonomy): domain Bacteria; kingdom Pseudomonadati; phylum Pseudomonadota; class Gammaproteobacteria; order Lysobacterales; family Rhodanobacteraceae; genus Rhodanobacter; species Rhodanobacter thiooxydans. The sequence continues at coordinate 3,182,021 of NZ_CP127409.1, forward strand.
CCCTGGCCTGCCAGTCGCCGCGTGCGCACGCCGACACGGTACGCGCGCTGCTGGCCCTGGGTGCCGAGCCGAAGACCGCCGGCAGCGACGGGCGCAGCGCGCTCGATCACGCCGCCGGCGCCGGACGCTGGGATCTGGTTGCCCTGCTCGACCCCGACACGCCGCTGCCGGCCAGCCTCAGCCAGGACGTGCTGGGCGAAGGCAACGACACGCCCGCGCATTTGCTCGACGCGCTGCGTTTCGGCCACTGGGCGATCGTCTCCGGCTTCGTCGAGCGGGTGCGCGACTGGCCGCAGACGGAGCTGGCCCGGCTGTATCTGCAGCTGGCTGCGCCAGGTCTTGGCACGGCGCGCCGCTGGTTGCTCGACCACGGCCTGGACGCCGAGGCGCGGCTGGAGGCACCGCGCATCGACGACGCTGAAACCGCCGACGCGCCGAGCCTGCCGCCGCTGGGCCAGCGCCTGTTCGACGCCTTGCTGCCACAACTGCCGGACGCCACCGAAGCACTGGACGACCTGCTGCAGGCAGGCGCCAGCCCGGCCGGCGCCGGCCTGCTGGCACAGGCGCTGGCGCATCTGAACGGGGCCGCGCAAGGCGCCGCACTGCCGCTGAACCTGCTCGAACGCGGCGCCGACCCGTTCGGCGCCGACGCCCGCGAGCGCACGCCGCTGCAACTGGCCGCGACCAATGCGCAGCTGCCGCTGCTGCAGGCCCTGCTGGCGCGCGGCAGCGACCCGAACACGCGCGACCGCGACGGCCGCACGCCGCTGTTCGCCGCGCTGGAGCACGGTGCGCAGGCGTTGCCGCTGGCGCGCGCGCTGATCGCCCACGGCGCCGATCCCGAAGCCACCGACGCGAACGGCGAAACCCCGCTGGGGCTGGCGCTGGAGCACCCGGCGGTGGAGCGCTGGCTGGACTGGCGCGACTGGCCGCGGCCGAACCGCGCGCTGCGTGCCGACGACCTGCCTGCCGCCGCCAAGGCCGGCGCGCTGGCCAGCGTGCAGCGCCTGCTGGAACTGGGCTTCGCCGTGGACACCCGCGACGAGCAGGGCGCCACTGCGCTGCTGCACGCCTGCGGTGCCGGCCATCGCGACATCGCCGCCTGCCTGCTCGACGCCGGCGCGGACGCCACACTGCCCGCGCACAGCGGCGTCACCCCGCTGGCCGCCGCGGTGGCCGCGCGCCGCGAGGCGCTGGTCGCGCTGCTGCTGCAGCACCAGGTCGCCGTCGACCAGCGCCTGCCGAACCAGGCCACCGCACTGATGGTGGCCGCCGCGATGGGCTACCCGGAAATCGTCGAACAGCTACTGGACGCCGGCGCGGCGGTCAACGCGGTCGACGACGCCGGCCGCAGCGCGCTGCATGCGGCGGCGCAATTCGGTTTCGAGCACAACGACAGCCTGCGCGCGAGGCGCCTGTTCGACCGCCTGCTCCAGCACGGCGCCGACATCAACCACGCCGACCACGAGGGCAAGACGCCGCTGCTGCTGCTGCTCGGCGCGCAGCTGCGCCCGGGCAGCGCCTGCGACGCCACCCACCTGGGCGCGCTGGTGCCCCTGCTGCTGGAGGCCGGTGCCCGGGTCGAACATGCCGACCAGCGCGGGGTGACCGCGCTGCACGCCTGCGCCATGCATGCGCTGCTGCCGCCGGCGCGCGTGCTGCTGTCGCGCGGCGCCGACCGCAACGCGGCCGATGCATTCGGGCGCACCGCGGCCGACGTGGCGCGGCAGCTGGGCTACGTTGACATCGCCCACGAACTGGCTGCGCGCAGTGGGGCGATCCCCAGCGTGCGGCAGACCCTGCGTCAGCCGGCACAACCGGCCGACTGAGCAGCCGCGCCTTCAGCACCATGCAGGTCGGCGGCCAGCGCGCCGCGTGGCCGCAATGCATGCCACGCGGCCACCACCTGTGCGGTATCGATTTCGTCCACCCGCCTAATCACCGGTAGCCCGCCAAGCAGGTGCACCGCACTGCCGGATGCACTGCGCGGCATCCACATGTGTGGTGATCGGGCACCCATCAGCACCACCAGCGGACAGCCCACCGCCGCGGCCAGGTGCGCCGGCCCGGTATCCACCGAAACCATGCTGTGGGCGATTTCCAGCAATGCTTTCAGCCGGCCGAGCGGCAGTGCGGCAGCGGCTACCTGCGACGCGCCCCTATCGGTGACCGCCATCACGGTACGGAGATAGCCGGTCTCGGCCGGCGATCCGCATAGCAATATCTGCGCCTGCGGCAACCGGCAGTTGATAGCGCGCACCAGCGAAGCCCAGCGTTCCGCCGGCCAGGATTTGTCGTCATCCTCGGCGGCACGCATGCCGTTCCAGCGCATCGTGCGTTTGTTGGCCGGCTGCAACAGCACCAGCGGGCGCCCGAGCATGCCCTGTGCGCGCGGCCACGCATCGCACTCGGCCCGCTCAGCCGCGCTGACCTGCAGCTCCGGTGCAGCACAGGCAGGGGCCACAGGCAGCCCGGCGAGTGAGCGGAATGCGGCCGGCGTTGCGTCGCCGAAACGCAGCAACCAGTCCACCCAGTGCTCGTCCGCCTTCGACGGCATGTCTTCGATGAAGGTGCAGTGCTCGGCCGGCACGCCGGCGAGTGTCAGCATCGGACGGATCTTGGTGCGCGTGCGCAGCTGCGGCTCGCAGATGTAGAACGGCGCCGCGCGCAGGCGATGCAACGCCAGCGCCGCCCGCCACCGCCGCGGTCGCATCCAGATCGGCCCGTATTGCGAGCGCAGCGGAATGCACCCGGCCACCTCCGGCTGCGCCGAGTACAGCACCGGCGACCAGTCGCCCAGCGTCAGCAACTGGCACGGCCGGCCGTAGCGCCATCGCAGTTTGCGCAGCAGCGGCTGCAACAGGATGGTGTCGCCGAGTCGGCCGAAACGGATCACGACCGGGCCGGGTACTGCGGAGTCAGGAATCGCAGGCATGACAGCGAGCAACGCCGGACACCACCCGCGGTTGACGCGTCACCCCTGTTTTTTATGTGCGGGCGGCCGATGACACCCTTCCAGCGCGTGCCTGACGGGGTCAATCCTCACTGCGGAGCGGGTCATCGACCTCGCGCTGGCGCTCGCGTTCCGCGCTGCGCTCGGCATCCGCCTCGAACAGCTGCTGCAGGTCGAGCATCGCCTCGCGGGTGCTCTGGATCAGCTTGGTCTCGTCGTCGTAGACCAGCGCCTGCTTCTTCAGCAAATCCTCGTCGTAGCGGCGGAAGCGCTCGACCCGGTCGGCCGCCAGCTCGTGCGGCAGGCCCAGCGCCTCCAGCGTCTTGCGGGTCATCTTGAGGCTGGAGTGGAAGGTCTCGCGGATCGGCTCCTCGACGCCCATGTCCATCAGCCGGAACACGTGCTGGCGGTTGCGCGCGCGGGCGATGATCTTCAGGTGCGGGTACTGCCGCCGCACCAGCCGCGCGGTGCGCAGGTTCGCCTCCGGATCGTCGGTGGCCAGCACGAACACCTCGGCCTTGTCGGCCCGCGCCGCACGCAACAGTTCCGGCCGCGCCGGGTCGCCGAAGAACAGGTTGACGCTGCCGAAGCGGCGCGACTGGTCCACCTGGTCGGCCGAATGCTCCAGCGCCACGAACGGGATGTTCTGCGCGCGCAGCACGCGGGCGATGATCTGGCCGACCCGGCCGAAGCCGGCGATGATCACCCGCGGCGTGTCGGCCTCGATCGCGTCGAACTCGCGCGACGGCTTGTTCGGCCTCACGTTCAGCGCCTTCGCCGCCAGCACCACCAGCAGCGGGGTCAGTGCCATCGACAAGGTGATCGCCAGCACCAGCGCGTCGCGCTGGGCCACGCCGATCAGCCGCTGCTCGGCCGCCTGGCGCAGCACCACGAACGCAAACTCGCCGCCGCAGGCCAGCAGCACCACCAGGCGCAGCGTGTCGGAACGGTTGAGCCCGCCCAGCAGCCGCCCCAGCGGCCACAGCAGCACGCTCTTCAGCGCCAGCAGCGCCAGCACCAGGCCGAGCATCCAGACCGGCCGGTGCAGCAGCAGCGACAGGTCCATCGACATGCCCACGCTGATGAAGAACAGCCCCAGCAGCAGGCCCTTGAACGGTTCGATGTTCGATTCCAGCTCGTGCCGGTACTCCGAATCGGCCAGCAGCATGCCGGCCAGGAACGCGCCCAGGGTGGCCGAGACGCCGGCCATCTCCATCAGCAGCGCCACACCCATCACCACCAGCAGCGCGGTGGCGGTGAACACCTCCACCGAGTCGGCCTTCGCCACGAAACGAAACACCGGGCGCAACAGGTAGCGGCCGCCGACGATCACCGCCACGATCACCCCGATCGTGCGCAGCACCGCGAACAGGTTGAAATCCTGCGCGGTGGAGGAAGCCAGCAGCGGCACCGCGGCGATCAGCGGGATCGCTGCCAGGTCCTGGAACAGCAGGATCGAGAACACCTGGCGGCCGTAGGCGGAGCCGGCCTCCTTGCGCTCGGCCAGGATCTGCAGGCCGAACGCGGTGGACGACAGCGCCAGGCTGCCGCCCACGATCGCCGCGCCCTTGCCGCTGAGGCCGAACAGGAAATAGCCCGCCGCCGCAATCGCCACGCTGGTCGCCAGCACCTGCAGCAGGCCGGTGCCGAACACCGAGCGGCGCATCACCCACAGGCGCTGCGGCGACAGTTCCAGGCCGATCACGAACAGCATCAGCTCGACGCCGAACTCGGAGATCGTCGCCACCCCTTCGGTGTCGTGGACCAGGCCCAGCAGCTGCGGCCCGATCACCACGCCGGCGATCAGGTAGCCGAGCACCGCGCCCAGCCGGAAGCGCTTGGTCAGCGGCACCGCGATCACCGCGGCGAGCAGGAACACCACCGCGGTCTGCAGGAAATGATGGCTGTCCACGCGCTGGCGGCTCCGTTCGGGGGTGGCCGATTATTCCACGCGTTGGATGACCGCACGGCATACCCGCATCGTTTCCATGACGGGTTGCCGAAAAAGACCGGGCCCGCACGAGGCGAGCCCGGTCTGCATGCGGGGGCAGCGTGCCGCTTAGTGTTTCGGCGCGTCCTTCAAGCCACGGTTCTCCAGCATCGGCTCGATCTCGGGATCGTGGCCGCGCCAGTCCTTGTACATCTTCGCCAGTTCCTCGGTGTTGCCGCGCGAGAGCACCATCGCGCGGAAGCGGTCGCCGTTCTCGCGGGTCAGGCCGCCGTGTTCCTTGAATCCGATGAAGGCGTCGTCGGCCAGCATCTGCGTCCACAGGTAGGCGTAGTAGCCGGCGGCGTAGCCGTTGCCCCAGATGTGCTGGAAGTAGCTGGAGCGGTAGCGCGGCGGCACGTAGCTGAGGTCAATGTGATCCTTCTTCAGCGCGGTGGCCTCGAACTGGTCGGCGTCCTGCAGCGGGGCGTCGGCGCCGAGCATGTGCCAGTTCATGTCGAGCATCGCCGCGGCGACCAGCTCGGTCATCTCGTAGCCCTTGTTGAACTTGCCGGCCTTCTTCATCTTGTCGACCAGCGCCTGCGGCATCGGCGCGCCGGTCTGGTAGTGCTTCGCGTAGTGGGCGAACACCTTAGGGTCAGTGGCCCAGTGTTCGTTGAACTGCGACGGGAATTCGACGAAATCGCGCGCGGTGTTGGTGCCGGACAGGGTCGGGTACTGCTCGTCGGCGAAGATGCCGTGCAGCGCATGGCCGAACTCGTGGAACATGGTGATCACGTCGTCGAACGAGAGCAGCGCCGGCTGGCCCGCCGCCGGCTTGCTGAAGTTGGCGACGTTGTAGATCACCGGCTTGGTGCCCAGCAGTTTCGACTGGGTGACCAGGTTGTCCATCCAGGCGCCGCCGTTCTTGTTGTCGCGCTTGAAGTAGTCGGTGTAGAACAGCGCCATCGAGCTGCCGTCCTTGTCGAATACCTCGAACACGCGCATGTCCGGCTGGTACACCGGGATGTCATGGCGTTCCTTGAAGGTCAGCCCGTACAGCTGGTTGGCGGCGTAGAACACGCCGTTCTGCAGTACGTCGTCCAGCTCAAAGTACGGCTTGATCTGGTTCTCGTCGAGGTCGTACTTCGCCTTGCGCACCTGCTCGGCGTAGAAGTTCCAGTCCCACGGCTCAAGCTTGAAGTTGCCGTGCTGCTTGTCGATCAGCGCCTGGATGTCGCCCGCCTCGGTCTTTGCGCGGGCGGTGACCGCGGGCACCAGGTCCTGCATGAACTTCAACGCCGTTTCCGGCGTCTTCGCCATCTGGTCGTCCAGCTTCCACGCCGCGTAGTTCGGGAAGCCGAGCAGCTTCGCCTGCTCGGCGCGGATCTGCGCCAGCCGCTCGATGGTCTTGCGGGTGTCGTTCGCGTCGCCCTTTTCGGCGCGATTCCACGAGGCTTCGAACAGCGCCTGGCGAGTGGCGCGGTCGGCGAGGTCCTGCAGCTCCGGCTGCTGGGTGGTGTTCTGCAGCGACAGCACGTACTTGCCGTCCTGCTTGCGCTCCTTGCCGGCCTGCGCGGCGGCAGCCAGCTCGGCGTCGGACAGCCCGGCCAGCTTCGTCTTGTCGGCGATCACCGGCGCGGCGTCCCGGGTGGCGGCCAGCAGCTTGTTGGTGAATGCGGTGCTCAACGTGGACGCTTCCTTGTTGAGATCCTTCAGCTTCGCCTTGTCGGCGTCGGAAAGCTTGGCGCCGGCATGCACGAAGTTCTTGTAGACCACCTCGACCAGGCGGGCGGATTCCGGATCGAGCTTGAGCGTGTCGCGCTGGTCGTAAACCGCCTGCACGCGCTGGAACAGCTTGCCGTCGAGGTGGATCGCGTCCTCGTGCGCGGCCAGCTTCGGCGCTTCCTCTTCCTGCACCTTCTGCAGCGTGTCGTTGGTGTTGGCACCGGTGACGGCGCTGAACGCCGCCATCACCCGATGCAGCATGGCGCCGGATTTCTCCATCGCCACGTAGGTGTTCTCGAACGTGGGCGCCGCCGGGTCGCTGGCGATCTTCTCGATCTCGGCCAGCTGCTGGCGCATGCCTTCCTCGATCGCCGGCTGGTAGTCACCGTCGTGGATCCTGTCGAACGGCGGCGCCTGGAACGGCAACGTGCTGGCGCTGTAGAACGGGTTGCTGGTCATGGCGGTGGCGGTGCTGCTGGCGGCGGCGACGGAGGCGGCCGGCGCGGGTGGGTTGGCGGCTTCGTGCGGCTGCTGCGAGCAGCCAGCCAGGGCCATGGTGGTGGCGATCATGATCGTGCGCAGACGAAGCATCCGGTTTCCTCAGGTTGAGATGTACCCGCACGCGGGTACGGCAAGTCGTAGTCGCCGACTGTAGCGGCAGCGCGGGCACTTTTCCAAACCGCGCGAGGAGTCGCGTTCAGGCCGCGCGCAGGTCGCGCAGTTGCCACGCCGCGCCGATCAGCAGGTACAACCGGTGACGCACCACGCTCATCGACAGGTCGGTGATGAGGTCCACGTCGGTGCGCAGGTCGGCGACCTTCGCCTGCACCTGCGCCGCCGGGTCGGTCGCGCCGAGGCTGGCGTCGACCGCATCCGGGTCGGGTTGCGCCGCGCGCCAGCGCTGGAACAGGGCGTCGTCACGCAAGGCCTGCTGCAGCGCCGCGGCGAAGTCATCCGGGCCGGCGCCGTCGTACGCAAAGCGCGGATCGCCACCGCGCGCATGGGCCAGGTCGGCGATCGAGAGGTAGTAGTGGTTGCGGGCCATGGTGTCTCCGGGAGGCGAGCTGGGCTTCCATCCCAGCACGCGGCACGTGAAGTTCAGTCCAACGCCGCCACGGCAGCGCGCAGATAGCCAGCCGCCAGCGCCGGCGCCACGCCGTGCGGCAGCACGCCCAGGCATGGCGCCGGCAGCAGTTCGCGCAGCGTGGCCAGGTTTTCCTCCGGCGCGTCCATCGCCGGGTCGACGCGATTGCCGATCCAGCCGAGCAGGCGGCAGCCGTCGGCCACGATCGCACGCGCGCTGAGCTGGGCGTGGTTGAGGCAGCCCAGCCGCAGGCCGACCACCAGGATCACCGGCAGCTGCCACTGCCGGGCGATGTCCGAGGCGAACAGCCCCGGCGCCAGCGGCACCAGCCAGCCGCCCACGCCTTCCACCACCACGCATTGATGGCTTGTGTTCAACCGTTCGAAGGCCGCGTGCAGCGGTGCGAGAGAAATTTCCACGCCATCGTGCGCCGCCGCCAGGTGCGGCGACAGCGGATCGCGCAGCGCCACCGGGTTGATCAGCGCATACGGCAGGTTCGTGTCGCTGCTCGCCGCCTGCAGCGCCAGCGCGTCGTCGTTGCGCAGACCATCGGGCGTCTCCGCACAGCCGCTGGCGACCGGCTTCATGCCGCAGGCACCGTAGCCCGCCGCACGCAAGGCATGCAGCAGCGTGCACGCCGCATGCGTCTTGCCGATGCCGGTGTCGGTGCCGGCGATGAACAGCGCGGGCGTCATGGCTGCGCTCCGTGCCGGCCGAAACGATTCGGCACCGCGGCGCCGCGAAGGTCTTCGCGCTGTTCGGCCAGGCTCACACCGCATCTCCGTCATGATCGCTCGGCGCATAATACGGGCTTTGCTGCAGGATCCGTCGCATGTTCGAACTGAAAGCCCATACCTACGCCAGCAAGCGCGAGCACTACGCGGACCTGGTGCAACAGGCGCGCGGCATCCTCGCCGGCGAGCGCGACCTGATCGCGAACGCGGCAAATTTCAGTGCGCTGGTCTACCACAGCCTGGCGCAGGTGAACTGGGCCGGTTTCTACCTGTACGACGGCACCGAGCTGGTGGTCGGCCCGTTCCAGGGCAAGCCGGCGTGCATCCGCATCGCGCTCGGTCGCGGCGTCTGCGGCACCGCCGCGCAGACGCGGCAGACCCAGCTGGTGCGCGATGTCAACGCGTTCGCCGGGCACATCGCCTGCGACGCCGCCTCGCAGTCGGAGATCGTGGTGCCGCTGGTGAAGGCCGACGGCAGCCTGCTCGGCGTGTGGGACGTGGACAGCCCGGTCACCGACCGCTTCGACGAGGACGACCGCGCCGGCATGGAGGCGCTGTGCGCGGTATTCATGGCGTCGGTGCACGGCTGACCGCCGCGACGCGCCGCCTCAGCGCTCGCGCGGCTGCTGCAACAGGGTAGCCACCGCCTGCCGCGCCTCGTCCACGCCGGTGCCGGCGGTGGAGGAGAACACCTGCGCGGTGGCATGCAGGCCGTCGGGAAAGCTCTTGCGCATCGCCGCCAGCGCCTGCAGCGCCTGGTTGCGCGAAAGCTTGTCGGCCTTGGTCAGCAGCAGGTGGCAGGGCAGTTGGGTGGCGAAGCAGAAGTCCAGCATCATCCGGTCGAACTCCTTCAGCGGATGGCGGATGTCGGCGATCAGCACCACGCCGCGCAAGCTGCGCCGCTGGTGCAGGTAGGCGTCGATCTCCTGCTTCCAGTGCTCGCGCATCTCCAGCGGCACCTTGGCGTAGCCGTAGCCCGGCAGGTCGATCAGCCGCAGGTCGGATACCTGCTGGCCGTCGACGATGGCGGACGGTCGTGCCGGCGACACTGACACGTCCCGCGGCGGCGGCAGGCTGAACGCGACCATCTGCTGGGTGCGGCCGGGGGTCTTGGAAGTACGTGCCAGCCCCTTGTGCCCGGTCAGCGCATTCAGCGCGCTGGACTTGCCGGCATTCGAGCGTCCGGCAAACGCCACCTCGGCGCCCTGGTCGGCGGGAAGCTGGCTGATGCGGTGGGCGGCGAGCACGAATTGCGCGCCCTGCAGGGGATTCGACATGGGGATGGTTTGACCAAGGTAGGGTGGCACGGGATAATTCTGAGGTTTCTGCCTGTTGCTGGCTGCATGGCCGCAATCGCTGGCAGTGTTCGCAAGTCTCTCGGGAGTCAAGTGTATGAGTTTTCGGTCCGCTGGTTTTCGACCCACGGTTCTCGGGTCTGCCCTGGCCCTTGTGCTGGCGCTGTCCACCAGCGCCGTGATGGCACAAGACACCAAGCCGGAGACTGCCACGCCAGCCGCCGCCAGCACTGCGGCGGCACCCGCCAGTGCAGCAACGGCCGCGGCGCCCGCCACGGCCGTTGCCACCGCCGCGGTGAAGCCCGGTGACGCCACCGCCGGCCAGGCCAAGGCCGCGGTCTGCGGCGCCTGCCACGGCATGGACGGCAATTCCGCCGACGCGCAGTACCCGAAGCTGGCCGGCCAGAGCGAGCAGTACATCGTGCGCCAGCTGACCAGCTTCAAGGCCGCCAAGCGGCAGAACCCGATCATGATGGGCATGGCCTCGCCGCTGTCCGAGCAGGACATGCACGACCTCGGCGCCTACTTCGCCAGCAAGACCCCGCTGCCCGGCGTGGCCGACCAGGCGCTGGTGGAACACGGCCAGACGCTGTTCCGCCAGGGCGACGCCACGCGCGGCATCCCGGCCTGCATGGCGTGCCACAGCATCGACGGCCGCGGCAACCCGGGCGCGCTGTACCCGCAGCTGGCCAGCCAGCACGCGCAGTACGTCGAGGCCACGCTGAAGGCCTGGCATGACGGCACCACCTGGGGCGACGACGCCCATTCGCAGATCATGCCGACGATCGCCAAGCAGCTGAGCGCCGACGACATCGCCGCCCTGGCCAGCTACATCGAGGGCCTGCATAGCGCCGACAGCAAGCCGGTTGCCACGCCCTGATCGAATCCACGCCGACCGAAGGGTCGGCGCTGTCGTTTTGCGTTCCGCCTTCTTGAGGTCTGCCATGCTGAAGCGTCTGCCGTTCCTGTGTGCCGCCCTGCTCGCGCTCGCCGCCTGCAGCCATGACAGCAACAGCGGCAACGCTGCTCCGCAGGCTGCGCCAGCGGCCACCAGCAGCGCCGAAGCCGCGCCGGCCAGCACCGCGACCAGCAGCACCGCACCGGCCACGGCCGGCACTGCAGCACCCGCCGCCACCGGCACGGCCACCGCCGCAACCACCGCTGCCGCGCCCGCGCCGGCCGTGGCCGCGGCGCCGTTCGTCGACAACGGCAAGTGGGTCGAGGGCAAGAACTACTTCCTGATCGACCCGGCGCAGCCGACCAGCCACCCCGGCAAGATCGAGGTGACCGAGGTGTTCTCCTACGGTTGCCCGGCCTGCAACGGCTTCCACTCCACCGTCGACCAGATCGCCAGGAGCCTGCCGCCGAATGCGGTGATGAACTACCTGGCCGCCTCGTTCCGCCCGGACGAGAACTGGCCGATGTACCAGCGTGCGTTCTACGCGGCGCAGGCGCTGGACCTGGTCGGCAAGACCCACGACGCGATGTTCGACGCGGTGTGGAAGAGCGGCGAGCTGTCCACCTACAACCTGAAGTCCAGCGGGCTGAAGCCGCACGAGGCGTGGCCGACCATCGAGGACGCGGCGAAGTTCTACGCCAAGTACGGCGTCGACCCGAAGGAATTCGTCGGCGTCGCCAACTCGTTCACCGTCAACACCAAGATGAAACGTGCCGACGACCTGATGAAGGCCTACGGGGTGGACAGCACGCCGACCATGATCGTCAACGGCAAGTACCGCTTCACGGCGAGCTCCGCCGGTGGCTACGCGCAGTCGATCGAGCTGACCCAGTGGCTGGTGGCCAAGGAAGCCGCCGGCAAGTAGGCCGGTTCGGTTAATCTGACCCGTACGGCGGCCCCATCGCCAACCCGCGAAGAGAGACCCATGTTCAAGCGATTCGTCCCCCTGCGTGTACTCACCCTGCTCACCGGCCTGCTGCTGGCCAGCGCCTGCACCGCGCAATCCAGCACCGCGCCGTACACCGAAGGCAACGAGTACGTCACCCTGCCCGCGCCGTACCAGCGCTACAGCAGCGAGGGCAAGGTGGAGGTGGTCGAGGTGTTCTCCTACGGCTGCATCCACTGCGCGCAATTCGCGCCGACTGCCGAGAAGCTGCGCAAGCAATTGCCGGCCGGGGTGGCCTTCGAGCTGATGCCGGCACCGTTCAACGCCGAGTGGCTGCCGTACGCGCGCGCGTACTACGCGGCGAAGCAGCTTGGCGCGGTCGAGCGCACCCACCTGAAACTGTTCGAGGCCAAGTTCGCCGAGCATTACCCGATCAACTCGCTGGACGAACTGGCCGACTTCTACGCCCGCGAAGGCGTCGACCGCGCCGGGTTCATGCGCTTGGCCACCTCACCCGAGGCCACCGCGAAGATGAAGGATGACCTGGCGCTGATCCAGAAGTGGCAGGTGGACGGCACCCCGACCATCGTGGTCAACGGCAAGTACCGCGTGGCCACCGTGCACTCGTTCGACGAGATGGTTGCGGTGACGCAATGGCTGGTCAAGCGCGAGCTGGCCGGCAAGTAGGCATCGCCCACCGCGCCGGGCGATGCGGCTGGCGCGCCGTTCATATCCGGTGGATCATGCTGGGGGCAGTGCCCGGCGCCTGAGCGTGTGCGCCGGCATCCCCTTCCCGTGCAGTGTGTTGCAATGACCCGCGCCGCCACTCCCCAAGCCGCCCCCATCGAGCGCCGCCTGCGCCTGCTGAGCTGCAACATCCTGGCCGGCGCCAGCGTGCAGCGCTATCGCCAGTACGTCACCCGCAGCCTCAACGCGGTGCTGCCGGGGCGCAGCAAGATGGACAACCTCGACCGCCTGGCCGAAGTGCTGGCGCAGTTCGACGTGATCGGCCTGCAGGAGGCCGATGCCGGCAGCCTGCGCTCGGGTTTCCTCAACCAGACCCGCTACCTCGCCGAGACCGCCGGCCTGCCGTTCTGGAGCCACCAGCCGAACCGCGCGATGGCCCGGCTGGCGCACTCGGCGAACGGGCTGATCAGCCGGCTGGAACCGCACACCGTGCTGGACTACCCGCTGCCCAGCCGGATCCCCGGCCGCGGCGCGCTGCTGGCCCAGTTCGGCGAAGGCGACAACGCGCTGGCGGTGATGATCGCGCACCTGTCGCTGAGCGCACCGGCGCGCGCGCGCCAGCTCGGCTTCATCGCCGAGCTGCTGCAGGATTTCCCGCACGCCGTGCTGATGGGCGACCTCAACACCGAACCGGGCAGTGCCGAGATGCAGCAGCTGTTCGCCAAATCCACCCTGCAGCCGCCGGCGCAACCGACGCCGACCTTCCCCAGCTGGAAGCCGCGGCGCGCGCTGGACCACATCCTCACCTCGCCGTCGATCCAGCTGGAGAAGACCTGGGCGCTGCCGCAGGCGTTCTCCGACCATCTGCCGCTGGCGGCGGAGATCCGGTTGCCGGCGCACGTCGGCGGCAAGGCCTCGCCGAGGCGCGCGCGATGATCGCGGCAGCGTGGCGACGGGCCTGGCCCTGGCTGGCCCTGCTGCTGGTGGCCCTGCTGGTGACATGGCTGCGCTACGGCGTGGTCGAGTCCAGCGCGATCGGCCAACGCTGCAGTGCCGGCGGCCCCTGGTGGTGCCGCTGGCGGCAGTGGCTGGTGCTGGGCTTCCTGCACGACGTCTACGGCATCGCGGCACTGGCCGCGACCGCGCTGGCACTGTTGCGGAAACGCGCGTGGCTGGCCTGGCTGGCCGCCGCGCTCGGCATCGTCGCGCTGCAGTTGTACTGCGTCGAGAGCGGCGCGCTGGCGCTACTGGCCGGCTGCCTGTGCCTGCTGCACCGGCAGGCCGCGCGCGCGGCGCCATTCGAGCAGCACCGGCACGGCCAGCAGCAGGTTCAGTCCCAGCCATAGCCATGCCACCGCGGTGAGCCCGGCCTCCTGCACCAGCACGGCTGCCGCCAGCAGCGGCAGCCAGGGCGCGAGGAAGCGCTCCTCCAGCAGCGGCATCGCCGCCGCGTGCCGCTCGCCCAGCCAGCCGAGCAACGCGTAGCCCAGGCACGGCAGCCAGAACAGGCCCAGCGGGAAATCCCGGTAGCGGCCGTCGACCGCCAGCAGCAGTCCGTAATACGCCAGCACGAACAGCCAGCCGGCGCGCAGCCAGTGCGGCGGCGCGGCCGACGCGCTCGTGCCGGCCAGCCGCGCGGCGATCCGGCGTGCCAGCCGCAGCGCGGTGAGCAGGGCCAGTGCGCAGGCGGCAAGCGACAGCGCCCACTCCCAGCCATCGCGGCAGGCGTACAGCATCTGCCGGAACTGCCACGCCAGCGCGCAGCCGCTGGCCATGCCGGCCAGTGCCAGCGCCAGATGACCGCGCCGGCGTCGCTGCCGGCCGCCGGCCAGCATGAACAGCGCGGCGCCGGCGACGCCGGCAAGCCAGCCGGCCCACCAGCGCGGCTCCTCGGTCACCGGCCCCTGCATGGCGAACTTCGGCCGCGCCTGCGCGTCGAAGATGCCCCAGTAGCCGCCCACGGTGCCTTCCTGCGCGCGCTTCCACGGCTGGTCGAACGCCTCGATCACGTTGTACGGCATGTGCACGGTGGCGGCGTAGCGCAGGAACTCGCGCAGGTAGCGCGCCTCGTTGACCACGCTGGCGCTGGCCGCCTGGCGCGGTCGCCCGGCGCTGGGCCAGCCGGTCTCGCCGATCATCACGCGCCGGCCGGGAAACGCCTGCTGCACCTTCGCGTACACCGTCGCCACGTGCTGCACCGCGCCCTCGGGCGGTACCGGCTGGTCTTCCCAGTACGGCAGGATGTGGATGGTCAGGTAGTCCACCGAGCCGGCCAGCTCGGGGTGGCGCAGCCAGAACTCCCACACGTCGGCATAGCTCACCGGCACGTGGACCGCCGCGCGCACCTGCTGCAGGTAGCCGGCCAGTTGCGCCGACGACAGCTCGCCACGCAGCAGCACCTCGTTGCCCACGATCACCCCGCGCAGCACCTGCGGGTACTTGTTCGCAGCGGCGATGCCCAGCGCGACCTGCTG